>DASTML010000096.1:0-12109 GCA_035714175.1 Bryobacteraceae bacterium
CGGCTATTCTATTTGCGGCCGCCGCGGGGTTTTTCGGGCCCAATGAGTATGTAAAAATTCGTTCGCAACGGCGCCAGAAAGCGGTACAACGGGGGCTTGCCAACGCACTCGACCTGCTGGTGGTGTGTGTGGAAAGCGGCCTTGGTTTGGATCAGGCTATGGTGCAGGTCGCCAAGGAACTGGAACATGCACATCGAGAGATTTCCGAAGAATTCGCGATGATTAATCTCGAACTGAAAGCGGGCAAACGGCGGGTAGAGGCACTCAGGAATCTTGCGGATCGTACCGCTGTGGATGATTTGAAGAAATTGGTTGCCGTACTGATTCAGGCGGATCGTTTCGGTACCGGTATTGCTCAAAGCTTGCGGGCTCACGCTGATTTCATGCGAATTCAAGCTCGCCAGATCGCTGAGGAGAAAGCTGCGAAACTCGGCGTCAAACTCATTTTCCCCATTTTTTTCTGTATCATGCCGTCGCTCTTTGTCGTTACTGTCGGGCCGATGGCCGTCAAAATTGTGCGGGAGCTGCTTCCGATGGTCAATAACATCTGAGGCGCCTCCGGACAGCTAACCCATGGGCCAGCAGATGCTGAGCCTCTATTTCTGAAAGTCAAGGAGAGTAAATTATGGATCCGAATATGGTTCGTATCGTATGTGCCGCACTGGCCGCTGTCTTTCTAGGCGTGATCGTCCTGCGCCGACGTAACACAGAAGAAGAATAAGCGTTTGCGGTTGCGTTGATAAGCGCGGGAGTATTGATTGTCGTAATTGCGCAGTATGCCCATTTGCGGAGCAAAAGGGAGTCGAGAGACTGCCAAATATCCGGCTGCAGCCATGGACTGGGTGATGCCGTGGGCGTCAGATTGAATTCGTAAGGAAGCGGAGACGTTATGTCAGCGAAAACGAGCCTGAATAGGTCCAGATTGGTCTGGCCTCTTTTGCTCTGGTGGAGCATGGTGCCGGCCTGGAGCGCTAGTGTTGGTAAGGTAGTGGCAATAGGAGGTCACGCTGCGGATATTGCTCTGGATGAAGCACGTCGAGTTTTGTATGTCGCGAACTTCACGGCGAATCGGGTAGAGGTGATGTCTCTGGCCGATGGGCGAATTCAGACTTCGATCAACGTCGCTCCGAACCCCAGCGCGTTAGCGTTATCGCCGGATGGACGATACTTGGTAATTGCACACTACGGAAACTTCGAGGCCCCCGGTTCGCCAGCCAATTCTCTTACTACGCTGGATCTAGCCTCGAACGGACGACAGACCTTCGCCATGGGCGCTCCTCCATTGGGCGTTGCATTTGGCATTGACGGGAAGGCTCTTGTTGTCACGACAAACGAGTTTCTCTTGATGGATCCCGCAACCGGTGTTACTCAGACTATCGACACGATCTCCGGTGTGACCGCAAAGTTACTGCCTGTCGCGGCCGGTTCTGTGCCGGCAAATGTTGTTGCGAGTTCCATGGCCACATCTGGCGACGGGACAAGGATATTCGGGTTGCTGGCTGGCGGCGCGACCGACAACTTTACGACTGAATTTCGCTACGACGTTGATAGCCGCCGGCTATCTGCGTTTCAGGCGACATCCACTCCTCCGCTAGGTCCACGCGTCGTCAGCGTGAACCACGATGGCTCTCTCCACTTGGCCGGCTGGGCCCTTGGAGACTTGTATGGCTCACTTATCTCTCAATTCCCAGATCCTTCTGGAGTCCTGAATATTGGAAGCCATGTTTTCGACAACAGCCGGCACCTGGTCTATGCGCAAATGACCAAGAGTGAAACTGCCGAATCTCCGCAACTGCAGATTTTGGATGCTGAAAATCTCACCGTGTTGGAACGATTAAACCTGCCGGAGAACCTTGTCGGACGCAGTGTGCTCGCCTCTGACGGTGCCACTATGTACTCGGTTTCGGAGAGTGGGGTCGTGATCGTACCTATCGGCCGGCTTGCTTCGCTCCCGCGGATAGCCGCATCCGTCGAGGATCTCTCGTTTCGAGGCAACTTCTGCGAACGGCAAGTTGGAACGCAACAGCTTACTATCCTAGATCCGGGGGGGAATCGTACGCCGTTTCAAATTTCTTCTAAACAGCCTGGCGTCAGCGTAAGCCCTTCTTCGGGAGTGACGCCACTGACTGTGACGGTTCGGGTAGATCCAGCAGTCTTTCAGAATGCGAAAGGAACGACCATTGCCACCTTGGATCTCTCTGCTCCGCAGGCGGTCAACATCCCATTGTCTATCCGTGTTCTGATCAACAATAAGGAGCCCGACCAGCGCGGCATGTTTGTGAATGTGCCTGGCCGGTTGGTTGATCTTTTGGCTGATCCGGCACGGGATCGATTCTTCATTTTGCGCCAGGATAAAAATCAGGTACTTGTCTTCGATGGAGCCAGTTACAGCCAGATTGCAGCGCTAAAGACTGTCAACACACCAACTCAGATGGCTATCTCTTTTGATCGCCGCTGGCTTCTTGTTGGGCATGACAATGCGCAGTTGATCAGTGTTTTTGATCTGGAGACCCTCCAGCCGAGTGCTCCAGTGCGCATGCCTTTCGGCCACTACCCGCGTTCCGTAGCGAGTTCCGGGCGAGCAACCCTAGCCGCATGCCGGGTGGCCGGGCCGGTGAACACGATAGACCGCGTGGATTTGGCGAGCCGTCTCGGCAACACGTTGCCCACCCTGGGCATATACAAAAATGAAGTCAATATCAATACGTCGCTTGTAGCAAGTGCAAACGGCTCTTCGATCCTGGCGCTCCAGCCGGACGGGACGTCTATGCTCTACAACGCAAATGTGGATTCATTTACGGTTTCTCGCAAACAGAGTTCTATGCTCTCTGGCGCCTATGCCGCATCGAATTTCGACCAGTTTGCCGCGGGAAATTTGCTATTGAATGCCTCGTTGGTGCCAATACGCCAGTTTGAATCTGGGACAGGTGTGAGTTCGGGGTTTGCGTTTATCGATCAGGGCGGATTCCGCACTACGGCTCCCAACGCGCAAAGCCCCGGCATTATTCAACGAATCGATTCTTCAGATGGCGGCACGCTTCGTTCAACCAGAATGGCTGAAGCGCCGTTGCTGTCCGATGTAAGCCAGCCTTTTACCCGTACGCTCGCGCCGCTCTACAGCCGACAAGCGATCATTAGTCTCTCGACGAGCGGCTTCACTGTGCTGCCTTGGGCTTACGATGCCTCTGTCGCTCCCCCTCGCATTGATCGGATTGTAAACGCCGCTGATTTCACGCAGAACACTGCGCCAGGCGGACTCGTATCTCTCTTGGGGGCCAACTTAAGCCCTGTGAATCAGGCGAGCAGTACCGTGCCATTACCTACTGCCCTCGGGGAGAGCTGCCTGACAGTCAATGGAGTTCCAGTCCCGATGCTGTACGCTTCGAACGAGCAAATCAATGCCCAACTTCCGTTTCAGGTTGATGGTAATGTGACAGTGATCTTACGGACGCCGGGCGGAGTTAGCGACAACTTGAACTTAACCATACTTCCCGCCGCTCCTAGCATATTCCGGTCAGGAATGAGCGGACCTGAAACACAGATTCCAGCTATCGTCCGTGCTCGCAACAACGAACTCACTACAGTTTCCAATCCGATCCATCGAGATGACATCATCTCGATCTACCTAACAGGTCTAGGAAATACATCACCGGCGGTGGAGGCTGGGTTCCCTGGGGGGGCGGATCCAATTTCAGTACCTCTTATCGTCCCAACGGTGTCAATCGGGGGGGCGCAATTGTCGGTTGAGTTCGCTGGGCTGGCCCCAGGGCAAGTTGGCGTATATCAAATCAATGCTCGCGTACCTCGTTCGGTTCCTACAGGGTTTGATGTACCGCTTACGGTGAGTCAGGGTGCGCAAGGTACGACGGTTCCTGTCAGAGTGGTCGAATAGGACAGACGACCGAGTAAATATTAATGTCACGCAACTGCTGGTGGGCTTTCGCCCCCGTTGTTGCGTGGCAGTTTGTTGGCACTCTGCTGAACTGCCTCGAGTAATTTGGGTCGGCTCACGTTCCTCACTAGAGGGAATTTTGAATTCGGCAAGTAAAGGTGTTGAGACAATCGTCCGATAGAAGAGTGCTATGCGGAATTTTCTTGCTCAGTTCCTCGCTTTTTCAGTCGCATCGGTGCTTCTGCCCATTTCGTCATGGGCGCAGGGTGCACTTACTCCCCGATTCGAGATCGGAGGCGCAGTTCTCGGTAGCTTCTATGATCAGAAGACGTTCGCCTCAACGATAGGGAATGTAAATGCAGGTTTTGGTCCTGGATTCGGAGCAAGCGCCTGGCTTGGAAACCATATGTACCCGAGAGTATCTGGCGAAATTCGATATGATTATGTGAGGAATGAAATGAAGTTGGACGGCTCCGGGGCCAGTGCGACATTCAATGGTGAGTCGCACGCCGTTCACTACGACATCCACTATCATTTCACCGGCGCGCATGCAAAGTTGCGGCCTTTCGTTATTGGTGGCGGAGGGGTCAAGATGTTTCGCGGGACCGGAGAGGAACGTGCATTCCAGCCCCTCAGCCAAGTGGCTGTACTGACACGTACCAATGAACTCACCGGCCTCCTCACTTTTGGCGTGGGCGTTAAAATGCAACTGTCGGAGCGGGTCCTACTCCGCCTCGAACTTCGTGACAATCTCACTCGATCTCCGAAGAAGGTCATTGCGCCCAATCGCGGAGTCGGCGGCGACGGCTGGGTCAACAACCTTCTCCCCTCGGCTGGCCTGAGCGTTCTCTTTTAACGAGGAGAGTGCTCGGTTGGCCCACTGCCAGAAAGAATTCACAATCTTGACGGCTGATATCCCTTATATTGGCGAATACGTTCATGGGTTTTTGTCGTGAAATCATTCGTCGATTCTTTTGGGGCCCCGTTCTCTGTTTTGCCGTCGCTGTCGGACAGCCAAGTGGCATGCCAGGCTCGTCTGGAACTTCCACCCAGTATGCCGGCAACCTCGCCTGCAGAAGTTGCCACCCCGCTGCTTCTCTGCAGTTTTTTCGGAATCCACACTCGAATGCGGCTAAAGCGAGCCGCGGAGTCTCGGAAAATATAGGCTGCGAGTCTTGCCATGGTCCGGGAAAAGCGCATGTTGAAGCGAAGGGAGGCAAGGCGACAATTGTTGCATTCAGCGACCTTAGCGCTTCGAGAGTGTTAGATGCTTGCTTGCGGTGCCATTGGAAAGAGCAGAATCGCGCTAATATCCGTCGAAGTGCGCACTCCCAGGCCAACATTACATGCACGAACTGCCACTCTATTCACCGATCCGCAACGCCCCGATTTCTTCTTGCGAGACAGCAGACTGAGGTTTGCTATAGCTGTCACAACGATGTTCGAGCCCAGTTTTCCCAGCCCGTCCGCCATCGCGTAAACGAAGGTTTCATGAAATGTTCGGACTGCCACAATCCACACGGTACGGAATCCCCTACTTGGAAAATGGGGCGTCACCCGCAACTTGTGGATTCGGGTCTTCAAAACGAACAGCCCTGTCTAAAGTGCCATACCGATAAACGCGGACCATTCCTCTACGAGCATGCTGCGTTGCGTGTGGACGGTTGCGAATCCTGTCATGTCTCCCATGGCTCACCCAACGCGAGACTTCTCAAACGGCCTGCGGTTTTTACTTTGTGCTTGGAGTGCCACAATGGCGCGGGAAGTTTCGGACGGCAAGCCGACGGAATCGCTTTACAATCGGCAACGCACAACATGGCCGATCCGCGCTATAGAAATTGCACGACTTGTCATATCCGTGTGCATGGCTCCAATGGGGATAGGACGTTTTTGCGATGAGACGCCTCCTTCTGTTCCTCCTTCCCCTTCTATCTCCTGCGCAGCCGGTTGTTTCGCCCACTCCCGAGCCTGCGGGTAGTGTTCTTGGCGAGCGCCTCGGTAACTATAGCGTCACCAACTCCTGGGAGCTTGGGTATCGTTTCCGCACGGTGGACGGCAGCCTCGATAAGTATAGGAGCGACGTCAATTTCGGAAACGGCATCCGGTTACTTGGCGGCTCTCTCGGTATACATTCCCGGGAAGGGAAGGGCGCTTTTTTCGACGAACTTCTTCTGGAAGTTCGCGGTCTAGGCAATGACCCCTATCAATTTAGCTCCCTCCGCCTTCAAAAAAACGTTTGGTATCGTTACGATCTCCTTTGGCGGTCCAATGAATTTGTCAACCCGGCCCTCGCGATCGCTGGGGGTGAGCACGCTCTCTACACAAACAGGCAAATGCAGGATCATGACCTGACGGTACTTCCACAATCAAAGCTCCGTTTTCGGCTCGGTTTTTCCAACAATGGTCAATCCGGCTCCGGTCTATCTACCGGACAGTGGTTCGACTCCCGGGGTGATGAGTTCACCTACTCCACCCAAATCCGCCGAACTCAGCGCGAGTATCGCATGGGGGGCGACTTTGTTCTCCGGAAGTTCAAATTTTCCATCTCTCGCGGCTGGGAAATTTTTAAGGATGATACCCGCTACGGGGTTCCGCTCGCTTCAGAAGGAGCTTCTGCAGAAGATGCTGTCACGCTCACCTCGCTGCGCCGCGATGAACCGGTGCGTGGGACTACACCATATTGGCGTGCGCATTTGCATTCGGAAGTGGCGGCCTGGTTCACTATTCAGGCGAGATTCACTCACTCCGATGGCCGCCGCAACTTTCTCTTTAATGAATTCGCCGTCGGCACTGATCGCTTCGGCGCCGACCGCAGCCGCCAGGTGTTGCTCTCCGGAACCGGTCGCCGTCCGGTCTCTACTGGATCTTTGACGTTAACCTGGCATCCCGGTTCGGTCTTCACGCTGATCAACCAGACTGCATTTCACAACACTCGGATGGACGGAGATGGCCAGTACGCGGAGATCAACGGAAGTCTAGCTGCGTTATCGCTGGTTTCGTTTCAGAATCTTGGCATACGTACCCTTTCGAATGCGACGGACGCCAGTTGGCAAATTCGAAAATGGGCGGGAATCTTCGGAAACTATCAACTATCGGATCGTCGCGTCCGTTCGATAGAGATCCTGGATTTGGCAATTCCGTCGAACGTGGCTCCTACGGAGCAGACGAATCGTCAAAGAGCTGGCACAGCCGGATTTCGATTGCAGCCGATTAAACCGCTTCGAATTACCCTTGGCGCCGAAGTAGGGCGGAACGACCGGCCCTTTTATGCAACCAGCGATAAGAACTATCACGCGCTAAATGCTCGTGCCCAGTATCGAACCGCTCGCTGGAACCTTACCTCCGGCTATCAGTCGTTTCGCAACACAAATTCCACTTCCCTATTCCTGCATTCTTCGACCGGGCGCTCCTGGTCTGCATCCGGGGGGTGGACTGTCGCGAAAAACTTGCAACTCGACGCTGGATACAGTTACATGCACTGGGATGCCCTCACCGGGTTGGCCTATTTTTCCAATTTTTCGCTCGTGGATCAGGACCGTTCGTACTACGTCAGTAATATACATACCTTGCATGCGGGAGCGCAGTGGCAACTCCGGAAGCGCGCCGATGTCTATGTCGGCTATGTCCGCACGCAAGATCGGGGGGATGGCAGGGCGACTGCTCTGTCCGTGCCCATCCAGTCGCAGTATCTACTTACGCCGGCCACTACGGCCACGTTCGCCGCAGCACAAGTTTTCCCTCTCTCCTACCAGGCGCCCTCGGCTCGTCTCTCCGTTATCCTCCGGCCAAACCTTCGGTGGAACGTTGGTTGGCAGTATTATGCCTACAGGGAAATGCTGAACGCGTGGCAAGACTATTCAGCGCACACGGGGTTTGTGAGTCTGAGTTATTCTTTCTGAAAGGCATGTCCCTCCGGTTCAGCGATTTAGAGCTGCTTGCTCTTATAGCTTGCGGGTTAACCACGTGGCTGCTCGTCGGCCGGGGTCGAATGGCCCCTGAGAACAATTGGCCTCTCGTCTACTATCTGGGGATGGTTTTTTACCAGAAGACGGGCGGCGGTTTTCTAGACGCCAATTTTCTTTATGCCGGCGTTGTGTGCGCCATGATTATTCGTTTCGAATTCATGTCCCCGGCTGTGGTGAAGCTGTTCCGCTTCATTGAGGGAATTTGCCTAGTCTATATTGTGTGGCGCTGCTTGGAATTTGTTCTATTCCGTTGATACCGGCAGCTTCGCCTCTTGCCAGGCTCTCCAGCCTCCGGCCAGCGACCGAACATTCTTATAGCCCATTTTTTGCAGGGTGTCGGCGGCGAGGGCCGACCGGTAACCTCCCCCGCAATAGAGCACCAGCAACTCACCGGTCTCGGGGTGTTTGGTCTCGATGTCACGTTCTATCACGCCTTTACCGAGATGCGATGCACCTTCGGCGTGCCCCGCGCGCCACTCGCTTTCCTCCCGCACATCCAGCAGGGTATGAGGTGTCCCAAGGCTGCGAAGCGCGCGGTACTCTTCCGCCGAAATCTCGGTGACCCTCGAACGGGCATCCTCAACGATCGCTATAAAACCCGGTGTATGCTTCATCGTGAAGTTCCTGTCTTATCCTCGAACGCGTCGAATCCGGGCGCCCAGCCCCGCCAGCTTGCTTTCAATTTTCGCGTATCCACGGTCCATGTGGTAAACACGATCGACAATAGTCTCTCCCTCCGCCACCAACCCGGCAAGTACCAGCGAGGCGCTAGCTCGCAAATCGGAAGCCATCACATGGGCTCCGGTCAAGCGGCGCGGACCCGCCACGATGGCTTGGCGTCCGTCAATCCGAATACTGGCGCCCATTCGAGCTAATTCCGGCGCGTGCATAAATCGATTTTCAAAGATTCGTTCAGAAACTATGGCAATCCCGTCAGCCTGCGTCATTAACGACATGTATTGCGCCTGCAGGTCTGTCGGGAATCCAGGGTGTTCCTCGGTTACCATATCCACGCTATGGAGTTTTCCATCACTCTGAATGTGAAGGCTCTCTGGCCCCGTCACGGTCACTTCCGCCCCGGCCTGTCTCAATTTGGCATTTAAAGCTGTTAGGTGGTCCGGCACACATCTTGTAATGGAGACATCGCCGCCGGTAATGGCCGCGGCAATCGCAAACGTTCCGGCTTCAATCCGGTCGGCGATAATTGTGTGGCGCACACCCTTCAGCTCCTTCACGCCCCGTACGCGGATAGTCGATGTTCCCGCGCCAGCGATCTCTGCGCCCATTTTCGAGAGAAGATCAGCCAGATCGACGACCTCCGGCTCACGGGCCGCATTTTCGATGAGTGTTTCTCCCTGTGCCAGTACGGCAGCCATCAAGATGTCTTCGGTTCCGGTCACCGTAATGCGGTCGAAGTGAACAGTTGCGCCTCGTAGTCCTCCGGGCGCGGTCGCCTCAATATACCCGTGAGTCTGTTCAATCTTCGCGCCCAGTTGTTCTAGGCCCCGCATATGTAAATCAATAGGCCTCGCGCCAATGGCGCAACCTCCGGGAAGGGAAACGCGAGCTCTGCCGAATCGCCCAACCAGGGGGCCTAAAACCAAGCTTGAGGCACGCATTGTTTTCACGACTTCGTAAGGCGCCTCCGGTTCAATGGCCCCTCCCGCCGACACCGTGACTGTGTCGTCCCCGGAATCAACAACGCTCGCTCCCATATGGACCATCAGATCCATCATCGTTCTGATGTCTTTTACTGCGGGAATCCGGTGCAACTCTACGGGATCGCTAGTTAGGAGGCAAGCCGCCAACACAGGTAGCGCCGAATTCTTTGCCCCGCTGGTCTCAACCATTCCGTGCAGCGGCACGCCGCCTTCGACCACAAATCTATCCACGAACAACCTCCGCCAGAATCCCATTTGCCCGCGCCAAACGCTCTTCGGCTTCCGCCCGGGAAATTCCCAATCTTGCCATCACAATAGCCGGCTTGACTTGATTACCCGCCGCTGCCAAAAGCGTAGCCGCCTGTTCCAGCGGCACCGATCCTGCTTCGGACACAATCCGAAGCGCACGGTCCACCAGTTTCTCGTTCTTTGGTTGGACATTGACCATCAAATTTCCGTAGGTGCAACCCAACCGGATCATCAGTCCCGTGCTCATCATATTTAATACTAGCTTTGTTGCCGTTCCAGCCTTCATACGCGTAGAGCCCGTTATCACTTCCGGTCCTACGGGTACCTCGATTGCGAACTCCGCAGCTTCCGCCATCGGACTGTTTTCGACGCACACCACAGCGCCTGTCAATGCCCCCATGTTCCGAGCAGCCTGGATTGCGCCGATGACATACGGCGTTCTGCCGCTGGCCGCAATGCCGACAAGCGTATCGCTTGTCTGGAACCCTTTCGCGTTTAGGTCCCGCGCCCCACTCTCGGGATCGTCCTCAGAGGCTTCCGTCGCCCGGCTGAGCGCCGCTTCTCCTCCTGCTATGATCCCCTGCACAATTTCCGGACCTACTCCAAACGTCGGTGGACACTCGGATGCATCAAGTACACCCAATCGGCCGCTGGTACCAGCCCCGATATAGAAGAGTCTTCCTCCTGCTCGTACTCGTTCGGTCAGACGGTCCAGAAATGCTGCCAACGGACCAATCGCTTCTCCGACCCTTCTGGCCACCGTTTCATCTTCCTTATTAATAAGGGCCAACAACTCCGTCGTGGAGACCTCATCAATGTGTGTAGTACTAGGGTTTCGTTGCTCTGTCGCCAATCCACCGAGGTGAAGCATTCTTCTCAGAGGATCGCACGAAGAGCCCCTCGGGAGAACGCCTGACAGGGTAGTACTGTTGGTCACATTCAAATACCACCAAACTAGAGGGGGCAGCCACCGATAGCTTGTGGTATGTCGACTCGTGGCTCCGGATCACTGATGTGGTCTTATAGTATTCAAAACACATGCTTTACGCCCCATAGCTGCCCGATGGAGAGGGAGGGTGCCAAAATGTCGTTGCATTGGGGTAAGGGCGTTTTTCCAAGTCTATTCTTTTCAATACGTTAAACTTTGATACTACCGCGTACGTGGGGTTATAGTACTACTCCGTCTGGGTGTCAAGTAATTTCTTGACACAACTTTAGTCCCACTCGTATACTGGCGGAGTAATGAAAACAGCTGTATAGCGTGCTATACAGCCGTTCTTGTAGTTATGGCTCGACTTTCGGAGGTTCTTAATTATGAAAAAAATTTTCCTGGCGGCGGCGTTTAGTGCCTTCGCCTCTTTGAGCGCATTCGGCACTGCGTGTACCTCGCTGAGCGGACTCACTATTTCTCAAGTGAATGCGGATATTGTCAGCAATGGTTTTTGTACGATCAACGGTTGGCAACTCAGCTCGTTTGGTCTCGGTCAGAGCAATGCGAATGCCGGTTTCGGCAACGTGGCTGCCACGTCCGATGATCTGTTCGTCAATTTCAACGTTGTCTCTAGCCCCGGCGGCGGTGCGGGCTTCTCCGTCACCTATAGCGATGCCACTGGTGGCCAGAACTACTTGACGGCGACCAGTTCCAATCAGACTGGCGCAACGGCGAATTTTGTGACCTACTTCGTTATTGAAAATGGTCCGGCCGTGCAGAACATCACCAGCGAAGTTACCGGTGCTTCCGTGGCTCCCAGCGGCAACAATGGTTCCATCCAGCTCCAGAAGATCATCACCAATCCGAATGTCGGCGGCAATCCGACCATCGGAGACGGTTTCATTCTGACCACTGCTTTGGGTACCAGCACCAACCCGCTGACCATCGGGATGTCACCGAACTCCACTTTTGCTGGTAATACCCTTACCCGCATCGGTGTGATGGACAACTATCAGATCGCTTCCGGCAACACCGGTACCGCGTCGCTGACGTCTTACACCAATACCTTCTACGCTGCAGACCCGGTGAACGACGTTCCTGAACCGATGACCTTTGTCCTGATGGGCGCTGGCTTGGTGGGAATCGCTGCTCTGCGTCGCCGCAACGGTTAATTCGTTAATCGACAAATAGGGTTAAAAAGGCCAGCCGAAAGGCTGGCCTTTTTGCTTTTGAAACGCGTCTTCACTATAGCGGAGCCCTCCTTGTGCTGCCCCTGGCCGGCGCGGAGGCCAAGAGCAAGGGAAAAGTGGAAGTCAATCGGGACGAAGAATCGGCGTTGGTGCGGCGAGTGCAGAACGGCGATGAGATGGCATTCCGGGACCTGGTGGAGCGGTACCAGTCGAAGGTATTT
>DASTML010000097.1:0-21306 GCA_035714175.1 Bryobacteraceae bacterium
TGATGTTCCCGCTACTGATCCTATTCGCCGGCTCCCTGCTTGGCGCTGAAATAAAACGAATCGACCCGCCAGCGTCCACTGAAAGCGGGATGCCCTATCTTGCCGCCTCGCCGGACGGACAGGTTTTTCTCTCCTGGACCGACATGCTCGGGGGTAAGAACCACGCCTTCCGCTTCTCCCGTTGGACGAGGGCGGGGTGGAGGGCTCCGGAGACCATCGCGACGGGCGACAACTGGTTCGTCAATTGGGCCGATTTTCCGGCCATGACGATTCTTCCGGATGGCACTATGCTCGCCCACTGGTTATCGAGAGGAAGCGCCACGGCCAAGTTCGGGTATGGTATCCGCGTCGCAAAACGCGCGCCCGGCCAAGCGAAATGGAAAGAGATTCACGGCATGAGTCTGGAGGAGAAATCGGACTATGCCGGTTTTCTCAGCTTCGTACCAGGTGAAGCCAAGGCCGTTTTTCTTTCGCCTCCGATTGGAGACTCCGCACACCACGGCGCGACTGCCGGGCATGACGACCATGGAGGCCATCGAAAAACTCTCCGGTTTCTCTCATTTCAAAATGACGGCAGCGTTGAGTCCGATCTGGAGGTGGATGCCGACACTTGCTCATGTTGCCCAACAGCAATCGGCCGCACGAAGCTAGGGCTCATTGCCGCCTATCGCGACCATCAGGCTGGCGAAATCCGCGACATTTCGGTCATTCGGCAAGTGAAGGGGCACTGGAGCGAACCCGCGTCCCTTCATGAGGATGGCTGGAAAATAAACGGCTGCCCCACGGATGGCCCTTCGCTTGTCACATACGGCAACTCGGTTGCTATTGCGTGGCTGACACGCGCCAACGGCATTCCGAAAGTCATGATTGCCGTCTCCAGCAATAACGGAAAGACGTTTACCAAGCCTATCCAGATTGACTCCGGAAATCCATTGGGGAGGCCGGCTATCGTCGCCTACCCCCAAGGCGGATGGGCAGCCATTTGGCTGGAGAAGACGGGCGGCGAGCAGAATGAGATTCGCTTACGCCGGCTGTCGAGCGACGCCTCGCTCAGCGGACCGATCGCGATTGCAAAAGTTCCGGCCGGACGGCTGGCTGGGTTCCCCAAGCTCGCCGCATCTGGCCAAGACCTCATCGTGGCATGGCGCGACCAGCAGGTCCGCGCCGCCCTCATCACATTTGCTCAAGAAGAGCGAAAGAACACCAAAGCAGAATGAACCTCAGTTTATACGCGGCGTTTTTTGCCGCTACCACCGCATTCCAAATTCAGGCACAGACTTCCACTGCAACGCTGAGCGGGGTCGTTGTTGACCCACAAGACTCTGTCGTCACCGCAGTGACAGTGACGCTTCGAGATCCAGCGCGTGGCGTTGAACGCCGCACAATCACCAGCAGCAGCGGAACCTTTCTGTTTTCGCAGGTGCCGCCAAGCGTATACGAAGTACTGATAGAGCACACCGGCTTTCAGAGGTCCCGGTTGACGAGCGTGACTCTCAATGCGGACGATCAACGCTCCCTGCGCGTCCGGCTGGTCGTCGCGGGCCGCGATGAGACGGTCGTCATTACGGACGAAGCGCCGCTGGTTCGTGAATCTCCCGCCGTCGCAACAACGGTAGACCGGAAGTTCATTGAAAACCAGCCATTGAATGGCCGTAGTTTTCAATCGTTGATTCAACTATCGCCTGGGGTTGTCGTCACGTCAGCAGGGCTGGTTTCACAAGGCCAGTTTTCTGTCAACGGCCAACGGCCCGGCTCCAATGCCTTCACCGTCGATGGCGTGAGCGCGAACTTCGGACTGCCCGCGGCGACATCGCCCTATGAAGGCGCTGGAGGCAGCGTACCCTCCATGTCAGCGCAAGGCGGCACCAGTTCCCTAGCTTCGGTGGATGCTGTTCAGGAGTTCACGATCCAGACTTCGACCTACGCGCCGGAGTACGGGCGCCAGCCTGGGGCCCAGGTTGCGATTGTGACCCGTTCCGGCACCAATTCCTTACATGGCAGTGCATTCCATTACTTTCGCAATGACAAGCTCGATGCTAATAGCTGGTTCGGCAACTACAATGGCATCGCGCGTCCCGCATTGCGCCAGAATGATTTCGGGTTTACCGTTGGCGGCCCTATACTGCTGCCCAGGATCTATGATGGTCGGAATCACACGTTCTTCTTCGTCTCCTATGAGGGTCTGCGGCTGATTCAGCCGGTAGTCAAGACAGGCCTGCGCGTACCCTCGCTGGCCGCAAGGGAAGCCGCGACTGGTGCACTAAAAAGTCTGCTCGAAGCTTATCCGCTACCCGTTGCCGCGCCACTTGCTTCGGCCCCGCTCGAAACGCCTTACTCGGTAGGGTTCTCGAATCCTTCCAATCTGAATGCAACGAGCTTTCGCATCGACCATTCGATCTCCGACCGGTTTACCATCTTCGGACGTTACAATCATGCACCGTCAGAGACAAAAGATCGAGGCCGCTACGCGACACCCAGCTTTATCGCCCGGCTTCCCAACGAAACCAAAACCTTCACAGCCGGATCGACAGCTATTCTTTCGCCGTCACTGAATAACGATATCCGAGCCAACTACAGCCAGTCGATGGCCGCGCAAATCTACGAGCAGGACACGTTCGGCGGAGCCAAGTTGTTGTCAAACGATATCCTCTTCCCCTCGTTCACTGATCCAAGCAAGTCGCTCTATTATCTAACGATCGGCGGAGGAGATGAGAATACGATCAGTCCCGGTACATTCAGCAGGAACCTTCAACACCAATTCAATATTGTCGAAACGTTCAGTTGGACGAGCGGCGCCCATGCGATGAAGTTCGGCGGCGACTACCGGCGTCTTTCTCCGACTATCGGGGGCCGGGAATATGGCAAAACGCTTACCGTTCCGACCATCACCCAGCTTGCCGCCGGCATTGTTCCGAGCGCGACGGTGACGCGGATTCCGAGTTTTCTCCAACCACGCTACACCAACTTTTCTCTCTATGCACAGGACATTTGGCGCGTAAGTCCTCGCCTAACCTTGACTTACGGCTTGCGTTGGGAGTTCAACCCCGCACCTTCAAACACGCCGGCGCGCACGGCCACTGGTCTCGACAATCCCGCTACGGCCACGCTGGCTCCGGCTGGTACGCCATTCTACAAGACTCCAAAGAAGAGCTTCGCTCCCCGTATTGGCATCGCTTATCAGCCGTTCAAGAATGCAAGCACTGTCGTGCGGGCGGGCCTCGGCTCCTTTTACGATCTTGGCTATGCCCTGCTTGGCACGGCGTTGAGTCCGACCCAATTCCCCTTTGCCAGCACAGCTTCCTATACGGACCGGCCAATTCAGGATCCCGTGTTCTTCTCGGAGGTTCCGCCGGTGAATATGAATCCGCCATATCCGCGTATCTACGCCTTCGACCCGAAGTACACAGCGCCGCGAACGTATCAGTACAGCTTCGGCATCGAGCACCCGATCGGCACTTCGAACTCGCTTTCACTTGCCTATGTCGGTTCGGCGGGCCGAAAGTTGGGACGTGTCGAAAGCCTGGTACCTTCTGTTTCCGGCAACCCTAACTTTACCCGTATTGACGCGGTCACAAGCACGGCGTACTCCGACTACAACTCTCTGCAGGCTCAATTCAAACGCCGCATGTCGAAGCACTTCCAGGGGTTGCTTTCCTACACCTGGGCCAAGTCTCTTGACACTTCTTCCGATGACTCGAATTCAAACTTCCTGCCGCCCGGCAACCGCTACCCCGCATCGGCGGATCTTAGTCCGTCGGCGTTCGACGTACGCCACACTTTCACGGGCTCGGCGAGCTATGAAATGCCGTCCTTCCAGTCGAATCCGGCAGCCAAAGCGATCCTGGGGGGCTTCGCACTCGATTCCATCGTTCGCTTTCGCACTGCGCTTCCGGTCCTGGTAACGACGGGCCGTGATGCCCTAGGCCTCGGCTTGACCACCGTCGCTCGGCCTGACTATGTTTCCGGCCAGCCGCTTTACGTCTATGGCGACGGCTATCCGGGCGGCTTTATCTTCAACCGGGCTGCGTTTGACGATGCGGCTCCCCTCGCGCAGGGACGCCAGGGCACGCTTGGACGCAACGTGCTGCGGGGATTCGACCTTGGCCAGGTGGACCTGTCGCTACGCCGCCGCTTCCACGTCACGGAAACTATCGGACTCGATTTCCGGGCCGACGCTTTCAATCTCTTCAACACTCCCAATTTCGGCAATCCGACGGGAGTAATGACGAATGCCAACTTCGGCCGTTCTACGGCAATTTTGAGCACCGGGGTCACCGGGGGGCAAAACCCGCAATTCCAAATCGGCGGACCGCGCTCGATCCAACTTGCGTTTCGCGTGCAGTTTTAAAAAGGGCAATGTGCTGCTTCACAAGCCGTGGCCAAGTACAACGCCTTCGCTGAGGTCAATGATGTCGTTTCCCAAATACATCCTGGAGGCGAGGTGGTTAGGGCATTTCCTGAAGAGGGCGCAGCGAAGCTGTATCACGAAGCGGCGCCCGGATTCCTGAACGCAATGCAGAAGCCGTACACGATGGAGTTTCTTGTAATCGACAAAGCATTTTTGTCTGCGTTGCGTGCCGGCTTGAACATTGGAGCCGGGGTCCGCAAGCGTGGATCAGATTATATTCTCGAACCCATTCCAAAGAGGACCAAAAGATGAAAATCACCAGAAGAGAGCTGCTCTTCACAGCGACCGCGATGGCCGGCGGATCGCTAGCTCCATCGACGAGCGCCCAGACCGCGAGCGCGGTTACTTTGCCGAAACTGCCCTATGCGACGGACGCGCTGGAACCCTACATTGACGCCAGGACTATGGAGATCCATCACGGCAAGCATCACCAGGCATATGTAGATAATCTGAACAAAGCGCTAGGAACAGAGCCTTCGCTATCCGGCAAGCCGGTTGAGCGACTGGTTGCGAATCTGGCGAGCGTGCCGGAGTCCGCCCGCATGGCGATCCGGAATAATGGCGGCGGGCATTTGAACCATAGCCTATTCTGGCAGGTCCTATCGAAATCGAAGAGTCTGCCGAAAGGAAAGCTTAAGGCAGCCATCGATAGGTCGTTTGGCAGCCAGACGGCCTTCGAAGACAAACTGAAAACCTCGGGTCTAACCGTCTTCGGGTCCGGTTGGGTTTGGGCCTTACCGCAGGGCAATGGTCGTATTGCGATCGAAACATCGCCAAATCAGGATAGCCCTTGGATGCAGGGAAAGACTCCTCTGCTTGGGCTTGATGTTTGGGAGCATGCTTACTATCTCAAGTATCAGAACCGCCGCGCGGACTACCTCACCGCCTTGGTTCAGGTAGTGAATTGGGATCTCCTCTCGGGGCGCTATGAGGAAGGGACCAAGTAGCGTGGTCTCCATCCGGATGGGCATTGCGCTGGCTATCTACTGGTTTCTGGTTGGCTGCCAGAAACCGGTAGTCGCCGCACTGGGCGTTGATGATGGGACTGTCGAGTGGTTCAAGCTGCGAGGCGTCGTCGTGCGGCTGGAACGAACTCACCGAATCGCGACGATTAAGCACGGCACAATCGTCAGCGATGCCGGTCGCGTTTGGATGGAGCCAATGACTATGGATTTTCCAATAGCCCTCCCGCAGGATTTCGACAATCTTTCCAACGGTGGGGAGGTCACGGCAACTGTGGCGTCACGGCGTTCCGACTCCCGGTACTGGCTGGAAGGCGTTCGTGAAGTGAAGTAGCGTTGAAGACACTCTCCTGATGGCTCGAAGTTCGTGTGACGCCGCTATTCCGTGCGCTGCGAGGGAGTTGAGCGCGCCCACGAACAGGTCGAGGCCAAAATCGCGAGACATGTCGACGCAGCGCCGCAAGTCACGCACGAACTCGACGGCCTTGCGCCGCCGGATCGCGGACCAATCCCGTAACACAGGAGTCCACTCAGGCATAGAGGCCGTGCCGTCCCGAGGGTTAAGCCCGGGGCACGCGAACGGGCGGAGGGCATTCGCGGGACGGCAAGAATCGGCAGGGTCAACTCCGGTCGATGCGAGCGCGAATCATCTGGGAGAGTTCATGACGGGATCGAGCTTCCACCTCTCGACCCGCCTTCTCAAGGACGATGGCGTAGGCCTCCTGAATCGTCGCGTTGAAGGGAGCCCGCTGGACCGCTGGCTCAATGAACGGAAGTGCCTCGACCGCCCGGCCGTCTTCGATCAATTGCCAAGTGATACGACAAGCATCTGCCAGCCTTGCTATCTCGGTCTCATTTTCTTCGAGATCAACATGCACCTCTCGTACTGCCAGGATGCTGCATTGGCTGTGCCGAAGCGCACGCGTAGTGACCGCGTCGAGCAAATCGGGGATCAGTGGATTGAAGCCTCGGCTACCGATCACAAGCATTCCGGCATCGTCCGCAGCGTCAACGATTCGTTCAGCCGGATTTCCGGTCACCACATCAATCGCAACATCGAGCCCGTCTGTCGAATGCTGGGAAAGCATCCCCTGTAGCTCCCGGCGTGCGTCCTCCACCGATGGTCCCTCGCCGGACGAATTGTCGGATAGGACGGTCATGATGCGAAGCGGCACCTCAAATAGCCGCGCCATCCGGACCGCGGATGCGAGCCCGAGTTCGGATGGCGAACTAAGGTTGATCGGACAGAGCACAGGCCGCCTCCTGATGGCCCGCTCCCCTCGCACTACCCAAACGGGAACTACCGCACGGTGGACGATCGCCTCGACCGCTGAGCCCACGAGCCATCGGCGTATGGTCGCCGGCCGGCCGCGGCCCGTGATAATAAGCTGAGCACTGATGCGAAGGGCTGTGTTGATCGCAAGTTCGGCAGGGGCGCCAACCTCCACCACCTCCTTAACGTCCAAACCCGCCTTCCAGAGCGGTTGCAGCCGCAGGCCGAGGGTCTGCTTCGCTTTTGCGATGCGGTTGGAGATACTCGGTTCGCTCTCCAGGCGGCGCTTGCCGAGCGCATGAACTACAACGAAAGGGCACCCGAGCCGTTGGCCGAGGTCAAGAACCGTCGCCAACAGCTCATCAGTTTGGTGGTCGAGAGGCAACGCCACGACGACCGGTTTTGGGTTGGTCATGATTCAACTCCGTGTTTTCTCTTAGATCAGTGTTCGCCTTCGCTCAAAGGGACATTCGTTTCGTCACGCAGGAGCTCGCGTCCATCCGAAATGCGAGCGAATAGGTAGTAGAGACCCGGGATCACGAGTACACCGAGCACCGTACCAAGGAGCATGCCCCCAACACCCGTAACGCCGATGGTCCGATTGGCAGTCGCACCGGCCCCATGGGCAACGACCAGCGGAATGAGACCTGCAACGAAAGCAAAGGAGGTCATCTGAATGGGCCGGAAGCGGAGTTTTCCTCCCTCGATAGCCGCGTCTTTAATCGAGGCGCCCTCGTGCCTGCGCTGCACCGCAAACTCTACGATCAGAATCGCGTTCTTACCCAGTAGACCGACTAACATGATCATGCCCAGCTGAGCCCAAACGTCGTTCGCCAATCCCAAGGCATACAGAAAAAGGAAGGAGCCGAAAATGCCGACCGGCAAGGACAGAACCACCGCCAGAGGAATCAGGAAGCTTTCGTACTGCGCTACTAGCACAAGGTAGACGAACACCACCACAATCAGGAAAATGTAGAGCGCCGCGTTGCCCTTCTTCGACTCGTCCCACGACAGTCCTTCCCAGCCTAGGGCATACCCGCGCGGCAAGGACGCCTTGGCGACCTGCTGCACTGCCTCAATGGCCTGCCCAGTCGAGTAGCCCGCAGCCGGCACAAGTTGCACGGCGGCCGAGGGGTACAAATTGTATCGGGTGATTTCGTTCAGCCCCTGTGCTTTCTTCAGTTCCATGAACGAAGAGTAAGGGACCATCTCACCCTTTTCGTTCCGGACGAAGAGATCGTCCAAGTCCTTAGGAATCCGCCGGAACTGCGGCCAGGCCTGCACGTATACCTTGTAGAACTGGTTAAATCGAACAAAGCCCTGCTCGTAGGTGCTGCCGATGAGGATATTGAGGTTGTTCAGCGCATCCTGAATCGATACGCCCTTCTGCATGGCCACATCGTTGTTGATGACTACCTCATACTGCGGGTAGTCGGATGCATAGAACGTGAATAGGCTGCCGACCTCTTTCCGTTTCTTCAGTGCGGCGATGAACCGGTCGTTGATATCTCCCAGAAGCTTGTAGTCGGGCGTGCTTGATTGTGTTTGGTCGAGAACGCGCAACGCTATTCCGCCGGCCGCGCCGAAACCGGGAATCGCCGGTGGCTGGAAGAACTCGAGCTTGACGTTCGTCATTTCGCGAGTCTTTTCCTCGAGATGTTCGATGATCTCCGCCGATGTTTGTGCTCGGCTGGACCAATCATCGAGGTTGATGATGGCCGTACCCGCGTTTGAGCCGCGACCTTCTGTTAGCACTTCGTACCCTGCAACCGATGTGACGCTGCGAATGCCCTTGATTTCTTTTGCGATTCGTTCCAGCTCTTGCGCCTTGGCGTTGGTATACTCCAGCGTCGACCCAGGCGGAGTCTGGAGAACGGCGTAGATCATACCCTGGTCCTCACCAGGAATAAAGCCCTCCGGCAGGATGGCGCTTGTTGCGACAATGCCGTACGCAAATGCACCGATGACCACCATGGTTACCACACGGCGCGAAACAATTGGCGTTAGCAGACGCCACGCGTACAGATTGGTGATTTTGTCGATGCCGCGGCTGAAAGGCTTTTGTATGAACGGCACGAGGATCAGCAGGAACCCTAAGCGGCCCCAAAGCTCATAGGCAAGGTAGGTGATCCCTGCCAGTAGGGGCAGCCCCACAAAAACATACCCGAGCACGGTCTTGACTCTCAGCTCCCGCAGCCGTTCCCGAAGACCCTTGTGCGCCGCCCCGTCCTCGGGCTCGTGCGAATGAGGCTTCAGGACCATGGCGCACAGCACCGGGGTAAGCGTCAACGCAACTACGCCCGAAAGGACAATCGTCGAAGCCATCGTTACGCCAAACTGGCGGTAAAACACGCCTACCGGCCCCGGGACAAATGTCACCGGAACAAATACGGCGGTCATGACCAGCGTGATTGCGATGATAGCGCCGCTGATCTCGTTGAGCACTTCCATGGTGGCCCGATACGGCGAAAGGTGGGTCTCAGCCATTTTGGCGTGCACGGCCTCGACCACCACGATGGCATCGTCGACGACGACACCGATGGCCAAAACCATGGCGAAAAGCGTGATCAGGTTGATGGAGAAGCCCATCAACTGCAGCACAAAGAAACTTCCGACCAGCGATACCGGCACCGCGAGCGCCGGGATAACTGTGGAGCGCACATCACCCAGGAACAGGAAGACTACCAGCGACACCAGGATGAACGCTTCCAAAAGCGTGTGGAGCACCTGCTCCGTCGAGGCCTCAACGAACCGGGATACGTCGTACGAAATTTCGTAGTCCATACCGGGAGGGAATGACGGCTTCAACTCTTCGAGCGTCTTTTTCACTTCCGCGATCACCTCGGCGGCGTTCGATCCTGGCGCTTGTTTCAAAACTATAGAGGCGGCCGGATGACCATTGACGTCCGAATAGATGTCGAAGAACTCCGAGCCAAGCTCGACACTGGCGTGATCTTGATGACTCTCGGTTGCGCCCTTGCCGTCGTTGACGACCGGCGGCACACAGACGTCTTTGAGTCTGAGAATCTCGCCGTCCGGCATGGCTTTCAAGATGATATTGGCGTACTGCTCTGGCTCATTGAAACGGCCGATGTAAGTGAGTACGTACTCTTTCGACTGGGAGGTCATGCCTGTCGCCTGACCCAGCCGGCCCGGTGATCCAATGATGCTCTGCTGAGCGAGAGCCTTCATCACGTCGTCGACCGACACGTTGTAGGCGCGCATGCGCTCTGGATTCAACCAAATGCGCATCGCAAAGGTGCGATTACCCAGGTTGACTGGGATACCCATGCCTTTAATCCGCTTCAGCACAGGCATTATGTATACGCTGGCGTAGTTGAAGAGGTCTTTCTGGTCGGTCTTGGGGTCCTTGCTGTACAGATTGAGATACATCAACATGCTAGGCACGACCTGGCTGACGAGAATCCCCTCGCGGACTACCAACTCGGGCAGCCGGCTCGTCATGATGTTGACCCGGTTCTGGACGTTCACGACATTAATGTTGGGATCCGTGCCCGGTTCGAAGAAGATGCGAATCGTCGCCTCTCCGGCGCTCGTCGCGTCGGATACGATGTAGCGCATCCCTTGAACGCCGTTGATCGATTGCTCGAGAGGAATCAGCACGGAATCGGTCAGGACCTTGGCGCTGGCTCCGGGATATGCAATCGAAACGTAGACCGTTGGCGGCGCGATGTCAGGAAACTGCGCAATCGGAAGGCTCACTATTCCAAGTGATCCCAGCAGCAGAATGATAATCGCCAGGACAATCGCAAGCGCGGGCCGGTGGAGAATTTTCGTAAACATGATGGTTCGCGATCTCCCTATTCGGCGTGGTGTTTCAGATTCTTGACCGCTTCCTTGGGCGGACGAGTCTCTGCGCGCTCCAGGCGCTCGCCATCATGGACTTGGCGTACTCCCTCGAGTACAAATTTCTCGCCAGGCGACAGACCGCTTTTGATGACGTAGATGTCCTCGAGCTCACGGGCCACGGTGATCGCGCGTTGGTGTGCGACAGCGTCCTTGTCGACGACGAAGACATACTGGCGGTCGAGAATCTCAAATGTGGCGCTCTGCGGGATGACCAAGGCCCCTGAGAGCCTCTGGTTGATCAGCAGCGTTCCGGTCTGACCGTGGCGCAGAAGGCCCTCGGGATTGGGAAAGTCCGCGCGAAATTCAATATTTCCCGTTTCCCTGTTGAACTCTGATTCGATGGTCAACGCCGTCGCGGCATTCCGATCGAAAATCTGCCCGTTTGCAAGTCGAAGCTGGATGGTCGCTCCTGGAAGCTCGAGCTTCCGGGGAGATTCGACATCGGTTGCTCCCCGTAAGGACTTGAATCGCAGGTAGTCGGCTTCCGGAACATTGAAGTAGACCCACATGACAGCGTTGTCGGACATGGTCGTGAGGGTGTCGCCCACTTCGATCAAGCTTCCTTGCTGCATCAGTTGCCGGCCCACAATGCCGTCGAACGGAGCGACAATACTCGTAAATCCAACTTCGGCCGTGGCGCGGTCAACTTTGGCTTTTGCCCGGTCTCGCTCGGCTGTGGCTCGAGCTAGTTCTGGGGCTGACACGAAGCCTCGTCCCGCGAGTTGCTCCGTGTTCTGTAGATTGATCTCAGCGAGTCTCAGTTCGGCCCTTTCGGCCTCGAGACGCGTCCGATAGAGGACGGGATAGAGCCCGTAAAGACGCTCCCCAGCACGCACCCTTTGCCCCTCTTGCACTGGAATTTCTTCGAGATACCCCTCATTCAGGGCGCGGATCTCGATGTGGCGGCGGGACTGCATTCGACAGACGTAGGCCTGCGTTGTGGGTACGTCCATGACGCTGGGAGTAGTCAGCACCACAGGCTGCGGCGCCTCTTCGTGATGGGCGCCGTCTGCCTGATGATGCTTCGAACAAGCGCTGGCAAGGAGGCCTAGGCCGGTTACGATGAGCATGGCCCGTCGATTCATGGGTGCACCCCCTGCGTGACCTTATGGTTAGGGTCAGTGCCGTCGGGAGGCTGCAAACCGGTGCTGCGCCAGCCGCCCCCAAGGGCCTGATACAGCGTTACGGTGGCAACTAACTGCCGTTGCTTCATTTCAACTAGCTCCTGTTGTGCCTCGAGCAATTCGCGCCGCGCTGTAAGTACTTCCAGGTACTCGACCCGGTTCAATTTGAAGAGTTCGGTCGAGATATCGACCGACTGGGCGAGGCGGTCGACCTGTTGTTGTTTCAGCCCATAGCTCTGGCTGAGATTTCGCGTGAGGCTCACGCGATTGCTTACTTCGACGAAGGCGTTCAGCACGGCTCGTTCGTAGCGGAGTACCGCTTGCATCTCCCGGGAATTCGCCGAGTTGTAGTCCGCCGTGATTCCCCTCCGATTGAGCAGGGGCGTAAGCGCCCTACCGGCGAGTCCGAAGAGCAGTGAATCGGGCGTACTCACCAGCTTGGTCGCGTCGAAAGATTGATAGCCGACCACGGATTCAATCCCGATGGATGGATAGAACGCTTTTCTGGCAGCCTCAACATCGAGCCCCGCTGCCTTAAGTTCGAGCTCCGCCTGCCGAACGTCGGGACGATTCGCCAGAAGTTCAGCGGGGACGCCCACTGCCATTGAGGCAGGTTGACTGTCGAGAAAGTTGGTCGTCGCCCGCTCGACCCGCTTCGGAAAACGGCCGGCCAGGAAGTTAAGCTGATTCTCAGTCTCGACGATCCGTTGCTGGATCGTGTACTGGGAACTCTGCATGGCCCTGAGGTTGGCCTCGAACCGTGCAGGCGCGGCGGAGGTGGCGCGGCCGGCCTGGAACTGCGCCCGTGCAAGATCAACTGCCCGCTGCTGGAGTGCAATGTTGTCGGTCACCACTTGGAGTTGCCGGTCGAGCGCCAATAACTCGTAGTAGCTACTGGCAATCTCGGAGACGAGACGCGTCACCATGAAGTTCCGGCCTTCGATGCTCGCCAGGTATCGATGGGACGCGGCGTTGGCTAGATTCCGCAGACGCCCCCACACGTCGATTTCCCACGACGAGTAGAGCCCGAACTCGTGTTTCTGAAGGGTCGGTCCGATCTCGGACCGCTCGTCGGCTTGCCCCGGGCTCGTGAATTTTCCGACGTGCTCGACCCCGGTTCCGACGCCGAAGCCCACCTTAGGCAGGTACTCACCACGCCGGGCCATTACCTCCGCGTTGGCGACTACCGTCTCCTGAATAGCGATGTTTAGCTCCTGGTTTTGCTGGAGCGCCGCATCGACGAGCGCGACCAGGTTGGCGTCTTTAAAGAAGTCGCGCCACGGGATCATTCCGGAATTGCTCGTGTCGCTCATCCCGGCAAACGTGTCAGGCACCGCGCGGTTCGGGGGGCGGGCCATTCCCGTGCGGGGCTTTGGAACGCACCCGGTCACCATCGTGACAATTAATGTCAGGACTATCGCGGCGAGCGGGCGCCCTATTCGTCCGGCCTTAGCGCCGGACTCTGTTTCCCCAATTTCGTGCATTGTGGCTTGCAGCTCCTTGATACCCAACGTCCATCAGATCCTGATCGACCGACGCACCATAAAGCCGCCTTCGGCTCTATGTCCGGCAATTAGGACATTACGCAATTCCCGCCGACATCCAGCGGGGGATGCGTTATAGGGAATCAGCTCGCTGCCATCAATTCGGCAGTACTAGCTGGAAGTCGCTTAGGCTAGGCGGACGGGGGACCCGCGATTCGAAAATGCACGTAGTCGAAAAGGGGTTAGTGCTAGCGCTTGGTCAGCCGACCATTCGTAGCGGCCTGTTTGAAGTCCAAAGGCGGCTACATCTAATGGCAGAAGCCAGTGATCGGTATAGTCGTCATCCGTGGTTTCGGCGAGTTCGACGACCTCTTCGAGGACGTCTTCTTCAGAACCGATTTCGAGCGGAACGATCGGCACAGCAGGGGGGTGAGAAGCTTCCATCTGCTCGACACGATCTAGAGTCTGTCGAGCAAGCGAACCAGCGCCTCCCATCTGAGACGGAGAACTGCCGCTGAGGAAAACCATCACGCCACAGAGAAAAGCAATCAGCGCAAGATGAAATGCGGTGTAATCGCTAAGGCTGTGGGAACGGCCCTGCACAAATATGACGTTAGCACAATTATTACCTCCTACGCCATGCGGACAGACATCATCGTCAGTCAACTGCCCGCTTCCAGAGGTTTCGGGAGTGTATGATCGACCTGCGCTGGCGCATTGCCGGGGACTGTTCGCGACAGCGACAAACTTTTCCGCCACAGTGTCGTTGGCCTTCTAAGTCGCACCAAACAGAAAAAGGGAGCGGGAACGATGAAGAAGAGCCCGCACACCGAGGAACGGAGTTATGAAGACATCCCGCACGGCGCGATGCGAGTGGTGCAATCGGGGTCAGCGGCGAGCGAAGGTTGCGGGAGGCGGGCGATGAAAAAGTCGGCTGAAACGGCTGGTCGCGGACCTGAGCCTGACTTGCGAAGCCCGGAATCGGCCATCGGAAAAAATGGACGCCGCTTATCGCGCAAAGGCGGCACGTGGCAGCCGCCAAGGCCGAGCAGGGCCGCGAAGCGAGCGCCAATCGCGTGCAGCGGGTCTACAAGACCAACATCAATGGTAAGGCGACTGAGATGCAAGCTGCTCCGGCAGCCTGCCGTGCCAGGCGTGTTCTGCCAAAGGCTACAAAGAGTGGCCGGTGGACTTTGTGACCGGCGGGCCGTTGACCGGACCGGCACTCCGATGCCTGACCTCCATGACCCGCGATTGCTGTCAATCATCGAAAGCTTGACAAGGATCGAACCAAATCGGAATTGGCATACTGAAGCACGTCTGTCATTCAGCGGCGCTCTGAATGCGGCCCGCTACACTGAATGCTATTGCGTGCATGGTGACGGTTTTCAGCACACGTGCGGCTACAGACACCCAGGCTATGCCATAGGCGCCAAACGTCACTCCCGCCCAATAGTAGCCGACAAGCAAGAACGGCACGGTGAATAGGTCATATCGAACAAACGTTGCCGGCTGGTGGAATAACAGCAGATTCAGGGTCACTGGAAACAACAAGGCGCTCACCAAGTAGCCGGCCACAAGGACTTCAGCCAGTCCGATAGCGGCATGAGCCTTTTCGGGCAAGAACCCGCGGACAGCCCAATCCATCAAGGGGATTCCAAGCGCCCCTGCCATTAGGCAAGCCGCAGCGCCAGCCGCGGTAATCTTGCGAAACCAAGTCAGGAAAGTACCATCGCGGAGCCGCGGATTTATCGATGGCGCAAGGATATTGGAAAGGTACGTGGCGGCGATTTCCGGGATCTGTGCCAAGGTTTGTGCGGCCGAGTAGCGGCCTAGCATGGCGGGAGATGTCAACCGGCCAACGAAAGCGATATCGATTCGCGACGCAGCCGCTCCCGTGGCGGTGGCAAGCAATGATCCGCGAACGAACCGGCCCAAATCCTGAAGATCGGCAATGGCCACGTGCCTCCATGGCGCTATCCCGAACGACCATGCGCGCGACACAAGGAGAACCAACGGCGGAGAAACGGCAAAGAGCGACAGCGCCACTTCCGGGCTTGGCGACGATGCCGCCAGATAGCCAAAGACCAGTGCGCACCGCAGGATTACCTGTAGCGCCTCTATCGCCGCGAATCGGCGGTTCTCATGCCGGCCCTGATGATAGATCTGCTGCGAACGGAACAAAAAAAGCGATAGGACGGCCGCAGCGACGACCGGGAAGTAGAATCGACTCTCCCGCTGTAAAATCGCCTGCGCAAGGGGTGCCCCGACCAGTATGGCCGCCAGCAGCAGCAACGAACCGATCAAGACTTTGCCGGCAAGGCCCGCATATTCGACAGTAGCGGCAGCGGGCTCTGCTTTTGATTCGGAAATCCGCTTTAGTACACCAAGATCGACCGCGGAGCCGACTACACCATCAACGACTGTAATTGCGACCACCCCAAACGCGAACGCGCCAAACTCACCCGCCTCCATCCGGCGCATCGCTACAAGGCTGATCAACGCCGAGTGGAAGCCGCCCAACAGTTTGGCGGCGACCACCCAGCCTAATTTGGAAGGTTCTCTGCCGGAAATGCTAGCACCCGGCAGCCCGCCGCCGGCGGCTGCAAATGAGCAATCCGGCTACGCCGGTAAGGATAAACGTGGCAGGCTCCGGGACTTCAGCTGAGGCCGAATCAATGGCGGCACTCAACTGCCACTGAACCAGGTAATTCGATTCGTTGGGAATCTGCGTCGTTGAAGCGTACGCAAAGAGGAATGTCAACGGGGAGTTGGCAATCGCGCCCTGCAGAGCGATGTCGCTTATGCTCGTCAAAGGCGTGCCGACTGCACCGAGAACGAGGTCGGGACCAAGAAATATCGGGGACCCAAAATCGAAGGTCAATTGGCCGAAATCGCTCCCTGCCTGCATAAACAGGACAGCATTACCATATGGAAGAGCGCCACTGAACGCCATATCCGTGCCGCCCACGGAATCGAAGATGCCGAACGCCGTACCGGGAGGGGTGGCAACCAAGCTGCCAGCGCCCCGGATGTCCCAGTTGGCGAGGGTCGAAAAATCGGTTACGACGCTGACGACAACATTTGTGCCGCCAACGGGTGCATACGAGGCTGCCGGCAAGACACCGCCGAAAGCCAACAAAACACAAGTCAAGACAAGAGATCTAATCATTGTCAAATTCTCCTAGGGCCGAGAGTATACGGAAGTTTACCATCGACAGAAGGGGCGAACAAGAAATCCTCGCTCCGGACCGGACATTAAGTACTAGTACTGACAAGGTTTGAAATGATAGAACGCTCTTGGCTATCATGAAACATTATTTTTTGACAGCTATGGAGGTCAATATGAAGGGCATTATTTTGGCGGGCGGGAGTGGGACTCGACTCTATCCGATTACCCAGGCAATTAGCAAACAACTGCTGCCTATTTACGACAAGCCGATGATTTACTATCCGCTGACTACCTTAATGTTGGCGGGCATTCGTGAGATCTTGATTGTTTCAACGCCTGTCGACTTGCCGGCCTATCGCCGTCTACTGGGCGATGGATCCGCTCTCGGAATCTCGATCGAGTACACCGAGCAACCGAAGCCCGAAGGGCTGGCTCAGGCATTCCTTTTGGGGAAAAGCTTTATTAATGGCGGGCCGGCCGCTCTGATCCTGGGCGATAACCTCTTCTATGGCCACGGTATCTCCCATCAACTTCAGCGAGCGGCCGGGCGGGAGGAAGGCGCCACGATATTCGGGTATTGGGTCCGGGACCCTGAGCGCTACGGCGTCGTGGAGTTGGGCGCGGATGGACGCGCAATGTCCATTGAGGAAAAACCAGCTTCGCCCAAATCAAACTATGCCGTGGTTGGCCTCTATTTTTACGACAAATCGATCACCGCAATCGCTGAAGCGGTGCAGCCGTCAGCGCGGGGCGAGCTGGAAATTACGGACGTAAATAATCGATACCTGGAGCGCGGCGATCTACGTGTCGAACAACTCGGCCGCGGCATGGCCTGGCTCGACACGGGAACCCACGAATCCCTCCTGCAGGCCGGGAATTTCGTCGAAACGATCGAACAGCGCCAGGGGCTGAAAATCGGGTGTCCCGAGGAAGTAGCATTTAACATGGGTTGGCTTACCGACGCTGAACTGGCCGAACGCGCGAAATACTACAAGAGTTCCAACTATGGAGACTACCTCCGTGGCCTGATTCAAGCCCGTTCTTGAGGGTGATATGAAAAAGACCATGTATCGCCGGGATGCCCTAAAGGGAATTGCGCTAGCCGGCGCCTGGGGCGCCGGGGTATTGGCAGCGCAGGAAATGACCCGGACATTCCGCATGGGCTTTACGCCGTTCCCACTGGAACAGACGGTGGATGGCTGGACGCGAGCATTTCAGACGATCTCCAGGCATGGCGACTTAACTGCGCTCTTCATTCAGGACGGCCTTCCGTGGGAGCACGCCTTTGACGGTAAGGCCGTTCGTGAGTATCCCAGCGGAATTCGAGCCTTCCTCGAGTTCCAACTGGAACTGATACGCGCTGTTACGCCGTCCCAAGCACGTTATTTGGCGTTCAACCCGTTGAGCGTTGACTACAGGGGACTAGCAGCCAGTTGGACCGACGAGATTAACGAGCCGCTGCTCTACCCCTGGAACACCTACGACCTGGATCATGCTCATGTGAAGCAGGTCATTACAAACCACCTGCGGGCCTTGGTTGACTTCTTTGAGCCGCAGTATCTCAACGTTGGTATTGAAGTAAACATTCTGCTTGCCAGGAACTTCGATCACTGGCCGGCCTATCTTGATCTGCACCGGCACCTATACACGGAGTTAAAAAAGTCTTATCCGAAGCTTCCGGTCTTTACCTCCATCCAATATGAACACTTACTGGGGCTTCATGGCGATTCCATACGGTTGCGCGACCGGCTGAGCGAAACGTATCCGGATGTACTGATCAACGAGGTGAAGAAGCTATTGCAGTATTCCGACATTCTGGCCATTAGCACCTATCCGCACATGATCGAGCATCTGAAGATAGACGCGGCCTACTACGGCACTGCAAAGGAATTGGCCCAGGAGCGGCGAATTCCACTGGCAGTCGACCAGACGGGGTTCAGCTCCGTTCCGCTGCAGATTCTGGGGATCGAACTTCCTGGATCGGAAGCAGCGCAGGAACAGTTCATCGGATTTATCCTGCGCGAGGCCGTGACCGGAAATTTTCAGTTTGTCGTCAACTTTATTCCCGTGGACTATGGAACGGCGTATGGAGTCGATCCCGTAGCGCTGAGCTGGGCCTACACTGGCATGTACCGGCCAGATGGCACGCCCAAGCCAGCGCTCAGCGTTTGGGACGCCGTGCGTGCTTCGCGTTTTCAAAGTTGATCGCAATAGACCGGACTTGAAGGGGAAGCGAGGGCCCTGGGATCCCTGCGGCACGAATCGTCAATGGCAGCGGACCGTTCGTTACACCTTCTGGAACAGTAAAGGTGACAACATAAGCAGCAACATCGTCCGGCATCAGTTGAGCGGACACTTCGTCAGCTGCTTGGCCGCCTATCGACACGAATGCAGGTTCCTCGGTAACCGGCCGCGAACCGGGCGTCGGTAGGCCGCCAACGTCAGGTGCAGGTTCTACTCGCCCCAACCCTGTTGCGCGAACCGTAATCACCTCCCCCGGCAGTGCAGGATCGGATTCGCTTACAACTGCCCCGTTGTCCGCATGTATCGCGATGAGGCCGCCCTCATCGTCAACAACCAGATCCGGCGCCGCGCTCGCCAGTGGGATTCGACGTTCCGCGCTTAGTGTGCTGCTGTTCAAAACGTGGACAAAGCAGAAAGTTCCGCCCAGGATCCAAGGAGCCTGGAAGACGATCTGCGATGGACTCACCGACACTAACGGCGCCGGTACGCCATTGACCAGCACCGCCGTTCCCGCCAGGGTATTTGGGAGGCTCGCCGCTGTGGAAACCGCAGCCTGTCCTGAAGCAAGGTTGATTCCATTGAGAACAACCAGCGCGCCGGGTGCAATGGCGGGGGATGCTGGCGAAAGGGAAAACTCGGGACGGGAAGGTTGGGTACCCTGCGTGGACGCTTCGAGTACCGTGGAGGAGGCGCCTACTCCGCCACGATAGTCAACGGCAGCAACGCGCACATAGTAGCGAGTTCCCGGCTGAAGCCCGGTTAGCTGGGCGGTTGTGTGATGCCTGGTAACCATGAGTTCTTGCGAGGGCGTCACGGGATCCTCACCGTAACGGATCAAGTATCCGGCCGGGTAGCCGTTGATTCCACGCCAGTATACTTTCAGATCGTTGATGCCGCGGTCGGCGACCACGCTGGTGGGGCTGCTTAGAGGTGCAGAGGGCAGCGGATCGGCCAGTAGAATGACGCCGTCGCCGGGTGGTAAGTCGATGCCCGCGGACACGGTGGAGCCGTCGTTCCAGTTCGGGGCCTGCGCGCCGCGAATTCTTCGCACACCCGAGCGATTGAGAGGACCCTGAATCTGCGCCTGGGTAACCCGAATCGAATTCGGAGTCGGGTTGACCAGAGCGATGGCGTTCTCGAAGTCCCGCCGCCACACCCCAGGACCGCCTTCGGAGATTTTAATGTTATCGACGACGACGGAACCGGCATCCAGAAATCCGGCATTCAGAACTCCGGTCTTGCCCCTGGGAATCCGGGCGACAACGCGCATCTTTCCCTGCTGTCCGGGCCCATCCACATCGGGGATGAATTGAAAATTGGAGCGCCCCGATTGCAGGGGTTCATCGGTAAGGCCGATGCCGAAGGCTAGAAACCCCTTGTAAGTGGCCGGCTTATACTCCAGGAGGCGATACTCCATCGTGGCCTCGTAGGTCTTTCCTTCCTCCAGAGGCAATAATCCCGGATGGGTGGACGCAATGAATTGCGGCTGGGCGAGATCCAGATTGCGAAAAATCGCGGAGTACTGACCATCAATAACTTGCGAGGGGTCGGATGTTATGATGACCGACGGTCCGGCGAAAAGTCCTGCCTGCGCCGGCGTCGATTCGAAATCAAGCATCGCGACGACACGCTCCTGCGTTCGGATCTCGACTGCATCGCCGAGCGGCGCGCCCATATATCCCTTGCCGCTCAGGTCGCGCGTGGCGACGCCGAACTGGTCAACCGAATACTCGTCGAACCACAGCGGCACCGTTGTATTGTCGATCAGATCGTATTCAAAATAGCCGTCGTCCATCAAGGTGGAGGTCAACCCAAGCCGGACCCGGCGATAGTCTCGCGGCTCCAGAGCCGATACGCGGTCGGGATAGCCGTTGGCAGTTATCTTGCCGTTCGGAGTGCCAAGCCCCGCCCCCGTATACTCCAGCCCCGTAATGGCAGGGGCCTGCACGTATCGCATCGACATCTGATAAGCCTGCTGAAGCTGATACCAGCCACTCGCTTCGTCCGTCTTCCAATCCCCGTTCGGCGCGATGTCATAGGGTGTGAGAATTTCGCGCAGCCATCCATTTAAGTAAGGCAACATGGAGGGATTCTGTGCGATATAGCCCGCATTTCCGAACAACAGACGGTCCGGGCCAAACTGCTCCCGTACATTGCGGAAAAAGTTGATAAATCCCGCCTTCCATCCATCATGTAGTTCCAACTGTGTGTCCGGACGCTGGTCTCGGTTCATATCAATTTGGGGGAACTCACCGGCCTTGTTGGCCAACAGCGGATTGGGGTACCACTCCGGCTGATCGAAATGAAATCCTTGCCAGAGTCCGAACGGCAGGATGCCCCGCTGCAAGTACTTCGCCAGTTGATGATTAAAGTCCACGCCGTCGATGACCGGAGCGTGCGGCGAGTGGTTCATCTGGACGTTCTGCGGAAAGTCCGGCGAGAAAATCCGCTGCCCCCGCACATCGTACATGAACCATTCCTGATGGACCGACTGATTGAACAGCGCGGTCATATCGGCCGCGCTCCACACTGGCAATCGGTCCAAGTATTGGGTCATGAAGGCCTGCTGATAGGGAATGATCTGCAGCTTCGGATTGATCCTGCGAAGACGATTGACCCACGCTCCAGCGCCCAGCGTGGAGTCTCCATTCGTTCCAGTGATGAGGTCAACCGCAGCCAAGTTACGCTCGATTTCGGCGCTCGAATAGTCGTTGATCAGAGACACATTCGTAGGATCAGTGAGCATATAGTTCATGATCCTGGGGAACG
>DASTML010000098.1:0-27056 GCA_035714175.1 Bryobacteraceae bacterium
GTGGTCACCATATCGTCCAGCTCATCCATCCGTGCCGTTTTCTTCATCAGGGCATCCCGGTTTAGCTCCGCGCTCACCGAATCCCAGGGACCCGCCACCAGGAACCCGGTAGCCGCCACTAACCGCGGATCTTTCGGCGCGAGCAAATCACCGGTCAACTGCTCCCGGACAAACTGCGTATACGGAATATCGCGATTCAACGCATCAATCACGTAATCGCGATACCGCCAGGCATGAAACCGTTCGAAGTTATGCTCTCCTCCATCGGTCTCGCCGAAACGGACGACGTCCAGCCAATGCCGCGCCCAGCGCTCGCCGTAGGCCGGGGAGGCCAACAGACGATCCAAATTGTCGTTGTAACTGCGACCGTAATCGGCGGCTGCCGGCGGCAACCCGGTGAGGCGGAAGTAGAGTCGGCGCGTCAGGTCCCGGTCATTCGCGCGCGGCGAAAAGCCAAGCCCTTTGGATTGCAGCTTGGCCAGAAGGAAAGCGTCAATCGGGTTCGCCGCACCTGCGATCTGCGGCACAGCGGGTTTGACCGGAGGTACGAAGGCCCACCACGTTTTCCGCTTCGAGACCTGAAAATCGCTGCCCCAACGCGCGCCGCCGCGAATCCAGTCGCCCACCAACGCGACTTCATCCTGCGTCAACCGTGGGCCGCCCATCGGCATTTTGCCGGAAACCAGGTGTTGATAGAGCTTGCTGGCCGCGGGGTCTCCATTCACCAGCACGCCCGCTTTGGCGAACGATTCGCCGGTGCGCATATCGAACCCGCCGCCCGTCTGCTCCCCGCCATGGCACCGCACGCACTTGGCCGCCAGCAGGGGGCGCACGTCCCGGTCAAATTCCGCGCCCAGCAGGGCGGCCAACCCTACCGGAAGGAGTAACAGTCTTGTAAGGGCTGGCACACAGTTATGATAATCGGACCCATCATCCTCGCGCCAACCCTAGCGCGCGAATCCGCTTGTGTAGGCTAGTCCTTTCCATGCCTAACGCGCGGGCGGCGGCCGAAACATTCCAACTCGCTTCATCGAGAGCCCGCGTGATATGTTCCCGCTCCGCGGACCGGCGCGCCTCTTCCACCGAATTCGGCGCATCCGGATCGCGACCCAGCCGCAGTTCAATAGGTGCGGACTCTCTGTCCAATACATCTCCCGGACTCAATATCGCCATGCGCTCCACTATGTTCCGCAACTCCCGCGCATTCCCGGGCCACGTATAGCGCTCAAACAGATCCAGCGCCGCACCGTCCAACGCCTTCTGCCGTACATTGTTCCGCGCACAGAACTCTTCCAGGAAATGAGTCGCCAAAACACGCACATCCTGTGGCCGCTCGCGTAGCGCCGGCACGCGCAGCGGCATCACGGCCAACCGGTAGTAGAGATCTTCCCGAAACCGGTTCTGCGCTACCTCCGCCGCCAGATCCTTGTTCGTAGCCGAGATCACGCGGACGCTCACGCGCACCGGTTGTTCGCTGCCCAACCGGTGAAATTCCCCCTCTTGCAGCACACGTAGCAACTTCGCCTGCGCGGCCTGCGGCAGATCGCCCACCTCGTCCAGAAATAAAGTTCCGCCGTCGGCCAATTCAAACTTGCCCCGGCGCATCCCCGCGGCTCCGGTAAACGCCCCTTTCTCGTGGCCGAACAGTTCGCTTTCCATCAATTCATTTGGAATAGCCGCACAATTCACTTTGATGAAGGGCCCGGAGGCGAACGGAGAATTGCCATGAATATGCGCCGCCATCAATTCTTTGCCTGTCCCGGATTCGCCGATCAGCAACACACGCACATCGCTTTTGGCCGCCAACGTCGCCTGCTCCACCACCCGTTGAAACGCAGGCGAAGCGCCGATCATCCGCGGGCTACCCACCTGCTCCTTCAAACGGCGATTCTCTTCCCGCAGCACGGATTGGTCGAGGGCATTGCGCACAGCCAGCAAGACGCGCTCCCGGTGGAGCGGCTTCTCCAAAAAGTCAAAGGCTCCCGCGTGGACCGCCTCCACCGCATCGGCAATCGTTCCGTGACCAGAGATCATCACCACGGGTGTCTGTATGTTGGCCGCCCGCAGTTCCCGCAGCAAATCAAGTCCGGATGCGTCCGGCAACCGCACATCCAGTAGAAATAGCGAAACCTGGTCCCGTCCCCCCGCCCGCCGGTAGTCGGATGCACTCGTAAACGCGGTCACCGTGAACCCTTCCCGCTCCAGAATGAGCCGTAGCGTCAGTCCGATATTCGATTCGTCGTCAACGATCCAGACTCTTCGCATTTCCCGTTTCCACTCCGGCGGCCGGCAGCATCACGACAAACGCCGCGCCTCCTAGTTCGCTTTCCCGATGTTCTATGTCCCCGCCACAGAGCAATACGCTGCGGCGCGCGATGGAGAGCCCCAGCCCCATGCCGTTTTTCTTGAATGAAATCGACGGTTCAAAGAGGGTTGAGCGAGCCAACTCGCTGACTCCCGGTCCCGAATCCGCCACGGCAATGCCCGTTCGCGCCCCCTGCACGAAGGTTCTGGTCAGTATCTGGCCCTCGCCGCCCACCGCCTGCGCCGCGTTTTCCAGCAGATTCGTCAGCACGCCGCGCAGTAGGTCGGGGTCGGCCGTCGCGGCTGCTCTTTCCGCCAGTTGCAGCTTATAGTGCACGCCCGGGTGGAGAGGGCGCAGGAATGCCACGCGTTCTTCCACCAGGGCATTCAAATCCGTGGGCCGCAGGTAGGCCGGCGGTTCCGCGGCAAAGTCGGAGAAAGCCCGGACGCGCTTTTCGAGCGTGGTAACTTCATCGGCCACGATCTGCGACGCCTGGCGCAGGAAGTCGGCATCCACCGTCCCATTCCGCGCGCCGATCTCCTCCATCGTCAGCCGGATCGGCGTCAATGAGTTTTTCACTTCATGCGCCATCTTTCTCGCCAGCGTCTGCCAGGAAGCGATGCGAGTCATATGTACCAGTTCGTCGCGGGAAGCCTCCAGTTGGGCCGCTGTTTCATTAAAGGATGCAATCGCCTGCCCCGCTTCGTCCGCGCCCCCTCCGTCCAAACGCACCGACAGGTCCCCGGAAGCTAATGTCTGCAAGCCTTTGCGCAAGGCACGCATCGGCCGGCTGACACGGAATGCGATCCAAAAGAGTATCGCCAGAGCTACCAGATAGACAGCCGCCGCCGTCGTCAAAAGCGTCAGAGTCAGGCCTTTGCGCAGGTCGTAGGTCTGCGAACGATCCACCAGCTCGCGTGCCCGCGTGAACTGGTCTTTCAAACGGTCCATACCCACGCCCAACCGGCGCTCATAGAGCCAGATATCGCCATCTTTCTGGCGTACCAGGTACTGCAACGCTTCTCCGTTTGCGCCGCTGGTGCCAAACCACTCTTGTTCTCCGCTGGAGGCAAATGTCGTCACGGCGGCAGGCCAATCCCCTTCCTCTTCCAATTTCCACTTCTGCGGCGGCACGCGCCCGGCCAGCGCGTCCTCCTTCAAAATCTCTCGCGCAGTTTGATACATTTCCAGCCCGGTCGCGCGTAAAGACAGCGAAATCTCGTCCAATTCCACGGTCGTCGCCTGGCTCAGGCTCGTTTCAAACAGGTGGATCGTTACCCACACCATCACGGCCATCGGAGCCAGCGTGGCGGCCAAAAAGATCACGATCAGCTTGGTACGCAGACTCACGGTTGCAGTCTAGCGCTGTAATTCGCCCGGTTGCAGTTGGCCGGGGTAAAACGGTCCATGTTCCAGATTCCAACGTTCCGCCTCGCCGCGTTGGGCTCGACCGAACCACTCCACTAGCCGCGTCAACGTGACCGTCGGGTCCAACAGGAAACCGCCTGCGTCGCGTGGATCGTCAGCCCGCAACTCGGCGCGTACCCAATGCGCGCTGTCGGGAGACAAACCCTGTGCGGGAAGACCCGTGTGATCAAACATCCAACGTTCGGTGGCTTCCTTGGAGAGATGCGACGCCTGCTGTCGCGCTCCTCCCAACCGTACAACGGCGAACTTTTCCTCCCATAGGTCGAAGCTAACCACATAGCGGTCCAACTGGCGGCGAGAGATAGTGCGGAACTGATCCGTGGATAAGGACAACTGCAGGGAAAAGACCAATCCAGCGCCATCTTGCAGGCGCCGCAACGTTTTCCCTTCCAGAAAACGCAAATTGGGCGCTGCGACGCGCAGCACCCCATCATCCTTTCGAACTGTTAACGTCGTCGGAGACCATCCACGCAGGAACGGGATAGCCGCCAGCAGCAAGAGGAGGAACAACAGACGGTGTGAAGTTTTCAAAAGGTAGCTCCCGTCATGATCATCGTTTCCAAGCGGCTATCCCGAAGCGGGAAAGCCATATAGAGGTAAAATCCGTTCCGGGTCCGTAAACCGCACCCGGCGGAATGGCGGGCCACCGCGGTCTGCCCCTGATTCCAAAGTGCGCCGGCATCCCAAAATGCCGCACCTTCCCACTTGCCCTTCAGCCGGTGTCCATACTCCACCGACGATGCCGTTACCCGGTTCGCCCCGAGCGGAGCCAGCGAAAACTTGTTCCAACCGCGCAGCACCTGGGCATTCCCAGCCGTAAAACGGTCAAAGAAGGGAGCATTCCCCGACAAACGGCCACCGGTCACGTCCACTGTCAACCGGGACGAACCATGGTGATACTCCAATCCGCCGCGTAGTTCCTGCCGGTCGAACGAATAGTCACCGCCCAGTCCGTTCACCAGCCCCGCGGATCCGGTTAATGTAAACCGGCCGTTTTCAACATCGCCTCTCACGCGCCGGTAGCGCAGAGTATTTACCAGCGCGTGGGAGGCTACATTGCGATTCGCATCAGGGGACATGAGTGCGAACCGCTGTAACCGCATGCCGACCTCCACTGCCAGTTCTTCCCGGTCGTCACCACGCCACGGGATGAACGTGACAGTAGGTTGGAAACTGTCGACACTGCGGTACAACTCGTTGGTTCCCGCCGCCAACCGCGTGCGGGAGTCATATTCGGCCCTGCCGGTGGAAGCCAGAAAAGCTGGCTGGACACGGCCACGAAGAAAGGAGAGGCCATAGCGGGCCGATACCCCGCTCAACCGCTCCACATGGGCATCGGTATCGGAAAAGCCGCTGACAGTCAGTTTCTGTTTGTCCCGCTGCTCGACATTGAGCGTCAAGGCGCCGCTCAGCCCCTGTGTGCCGTGCCAGGCCAACCGCGATTGGTCCGTGCTCACGTTCACCCGCCGCCCCATGACGTCCAGTACAACGCGGACGCTTTCCGGCGACGATCCCCGCATCAATTTCGGAGAAACCAGCCGCGCCCGCAACTCTTCCCTCACCCGTCCCGACAACCGCGCAAAGGCATCCGGAGAAAAACGCTGTCCGATGTACTGCTTGATTTCGTCCCGCAAACCGCGCGAAAGACGGCTCTCGCTGGCGCCTGTTATTTCTACGCTCTCCACGGTGTATCGCGAATTGACGTTCGTGTCGTCGCTGGGGTTCCAAGAGAACGCCCGGGCTGAAAAAAGCCCGAAGAGAAACCCTGCCAGGAAGACCGCGGCGACCATACGGCCGAACGGGGAGTTACGTCGCATGACCCCATCGTTTGCACGCGGCGAACCAAAGTGCAAGTTATTGATTCCACATGACAGCGGCGGCCGGCGGCCACCGGAAAGTGGGCCACCTGTGCCGCATCGTCACACCCCGCCGTTTCCCGGAGCCCCACCGGCCGCTCCCGGATGAATCGTTACAAAAGAAACGCGGCGCGCCGCCGTCCGGCTAGCGCAATTGGACGGGTTGCACCAGTTTCCTGCGCAATGAGGCGCCTTCCTCAAAGTCGGGCCGCAGCGCGCCGTCGCGCAGTCGTCCGCGCATGGATTGCAGGCGATCCACCAAAGCCCCAATGGCCGCATCCACATGTTCGGCATTAGTCGTCAAAATGTCGTTCCACATGTCGTAGGGGCTCAATGCCAGCCGCGTCATGTCAATTAAGCCCGGACCGCCGGCCCGTAGCTGTTCATCCCGCGTCAATCCGGTTCCCACCGTGCAGCCCAATGCCGTGGCCAACAGTTGCGGCAAATGGGAAGTCAGCGCCACGGTGCGGTCATGCTCCTCTGGCCCTAGCGTCAGAATGTGCGCTCCAATTTTCCGGACCCACTCCACAAACGGGTGCGAACTCTCCCGCGTCAACACCCACGTCCTTCCACGGAACAACCCCCCGTCCGCGCTGGCCGCGCCGCGGGACTCCTTGCCGGCCATCGGATGACCGCCCAGAAACTGCTCCGCCGGTAGGTAACGCGCCGCCGCCGCGCAAATCGCGCTCTTCGTGCTGCCCGCATCCGTCACCAGCGTCTGCGGCCCCAGATACGGCGCCATCTCCTCGATCAACGCGATGATCCGGCCAATCGGCTGCGCCAGCAGCAGGACATCGGCCTCCCGCGCCGCCTCCGCCAAGGTCATTTCCCGGTCGATGATCCGGTGTTCCAGCGCCTCGGCAATCGTGCGCGGCGAACTGACGCCGGCGATTACGCCCGGAAATCCGGCCTGCCGGAGCGCGAGAGCAAAGCTCCCGCCGATCAATCCTACTCCGGCAATGGCAACCGTCTTCATTAGGCGATGGACCGTCCAACGGCCGAAGCGATGCCGCGCAACTGCTCCATCAATTCCGCAAACTGTTCCGGGTATAGCGACTGCGCGCCATCGCTCAGCGCATGGTCCGGATCATGATGGACCTCCATCAACAGCCCGTCCGCGCCCGCGGCCACAGCGGCACGCGCCATCGCCGGCACCAGGTTCCGCTTGCCCACGCCATGGGAGGGGTCCCCCACCACCGGCAGATGGGTCAATTGTTTTAATACCGGAATGGCCGAGATGTCCATGGTGTTCCGCGTTGCTGTTTCAAACGTGCGAATGCCGCGCTCACAGAGAATGACATCGTAGTTGCCGCCGGACATGATGTATTCGGCCGACAGCAATAGTTCCTCGATGGTGGCCGCTATGCCGCGCTTCAACAAAACCGGCTTGCGCGCCAACCCCAAATCCCGCAGCAGATTGAAGTTCTGCATATTGCGCGCCCCAACCTGCAGAATGTCGGAATATTCGGTCAATAAACCGATCTGGGACCGGTCCATTACCTCACTCACCACCAGCAACCCATGGCGGTCCGCGGCCGCGCGCATCATGCGCAATCCGGCTTCGCCGAGGCCCTGAAAGCTGTAGGGTGAGGAACGCGGTTTAAACGCGCCGCCGCGAATTACCTTCGCGCCGCCCTTGGCCGCCAATGCCGCCGACAATTCGATCTGCTCTTGGCTCTCCACACTGCAAGGACCGGCCATCACCACAACTTCCGGCCCGCCGATCTTGACCCCGCCGATCGTGATCACCGTGCCCTGCGGACGGAAACGCTTGTTCGCCAATTTGTACGGCGACACGATCCGGTGGCATTCCTGCACGCCCTCCATCACTTCAAACTCCGCTGGATCAAAGGTCTCCAGCGGCCCCACGCCCCCCAATACGGTGTGAGTCACGCCCGTGGAGCGATGCACGGTGAATCCCATCATCACCAGCTTGTCGATAACCCGCTGCACCGTGCTCTCCGGCGCGCCCTCCTGCATCACGACCAACATGCGTTACCTGCCCTCCATTCGGGTGCGTTGCAACGTGCGCATTTCATCGATGATCCGTTCAAAAATCCGGCGGATCGCTTCCTTCGTAATCGGCCCTTCGGTCGCGGCCTCAATATTGGCGTACACTTCGTCTTCCCGCTTCGGCTCATACACCGGCATTTGCACGTTCCGCTTTATTTCGCCGATCCTCTCCACCACGCGGCTCCGCTCGTTCAGCAGGCCCACCAGCCGGCGGTCAATCGCATCGATCTCCGTGCGGCATTCGCCCAACGCCAGTTTGGCTTCATCCAACGTCATCCTACGCTGCTCCCCTGCCCTGCAGGGCGCCGGACTTCAACTCACGAGCCAGGGCTTCCAATTTCTCTTCCAACTCCGGCGTCCCCGCGTAATTTTCTATCACGCGAACGAACGCGCTGCCTACCACCACGCCATCAGCCAACTGTCCCACCGCCGCCGCATCGGCCGCTTTGGCGATGCCGAATCCCACTGCCAACGGAAGGTCCGTATGCTCCCGCATGGCCGTCACCAAAGGTAAAGCCTGCGCCGAAAGCTGCGCCTGTTCACCGGTTACGCCGGTGCGGCTCACCAGATAGACGAAACCCGAAGAGTAACGGCCGACAAGGGCCATCCGTTCCGGCGTGCTCGTCGGAGCAGCCAGAAACACGGTATCCAGCCCTGCCTCCCGGATTGTTTGCACGTAGGGTTCCGCTTCTTCCACACTGGCGTCCGTCATCAGAATGCCGTCGATTCCGGCCTCCTTCGCTTCCTGCGCCAACTTGGCGAAACCATATCGCATCATCGGATTCAGATAGGAAAACAGCAGGATCGGCACATCGGACGCTTCCCGGATCTTCGCCGCGCAGTCCAGCACGCCTCGCAGGCTCGCGCCGGCGGCTAGCGCCCGTTCCGCGCCCCGCATAATCACCGGACCATCGGCAATCGGATCGGAAAACGGCACTCCCAACTCAATCACGTCAGCGCCGCCCCGTTCGAGCGCCGCCACCAGGCGAACCGTTCCGGCTAAAGAAGGGTCTCCCGCCGTCAAATAGGCGACAAGCGCCGGCTCATTCTTTGCCCGCAGTTCCGCGAACCGGCGGCCGATTCGTGTATTACTCATCGAGGTCCTTCAAGTTCTCACGATAGATGTCCATGTCTTTATCGCCGCGTCCGGACAGGTTCACGAGCAGAATCTTTCCCTTTTCCGAGGGAGCCCGGCGAATCGCCTCGGCCACGGCATGCGATGATTCCAACGCCGGGATGATCCCCTCCGTCCGCGACAACAGCTTCGCGGCCTCCAGCGCCGAGGCGTCCGAACAGTTCACATAGGTCGCCCGGCCCTGGTCCGCCAGATGGGCATGTTCCGGCCCGATCATCGCGTAATCCAACCCCGCCGACACCGAATGCGTCAAGGCAATCTGTCCATCGTTGTTCTGCAACACGTAGCTATAGCAACCCTGGAGTACGCCCGGAGAGCCGCCTGCGAAACGCGCCGCGTGCTCGCCCAACCGCAAGCTGCGTCCGCCCGCTTCCACACCCACCAGTTCTACGCCGGCATCGCTAAGAAACTCGTGGAAAATCCCGATGGCATTGGACCCGCCGCCGACGCACGCAATCACCGTATCCGGCAGGCGGCCTTCCCGCTCCAGCATCTGCGCCCGCGCTTCCCGCCCAATCACGCTATGAAAGTCTCTTACCATCATCGGGTAGGGATGCGATCCTAATGCCGAACCCAGCAAGTAGTGGGTATTCTCCACATTCGTTACCCAATCCCGCATCGCTTCGCTGATGGCGTCTTTCAACGTACGCGATCCGTTGGTGACGCCGACTACTTTCGCGCCTAACAACCGCATCCGGAATACGTTCAGCCGCTGCCGGCGCATGTCCTCTTCGCCCATGTAGACGGTACAGTCCATGCCGAAGAGAGCGCACACCGTGGCCGTCGCAACGCCATGTTGCCCGGCGCCCGTCTCGGCGATGACCCGTTTTTTGCCCATGCGCTTAGCCAGCAGAATCTGGCCCAGGCAGTTATTGATCTTGTGCGCGCCGGTGTGCAGCAGGTCTTCCCGCTTAATGAAAATGCGCGCGCCGCCCAGCGTGCTCGAAAGCCGCTTGGCTTCCCACAGCGCCGTCGGCCGTCCGGCGTAGTTCGTCATCAGGTCCGTGAGTTCCGCATGGAACGTCGGGTCCTGCCTGGCGGCTTCGTACGCCTTTTCCAATTCATCCAGCGGCGCCATAAGCACCTCGGGCACAAAGCGCCCGCCATATGGGCCGAAATGACCGCCCTTGTCCGGTTGCGATGTCGTCATACAGAATGGGCCGCGGCGATAAATCGCTCCATGCGGCCATGGTCCTTCTTTCCTGGGGCCGATTCCAGCCGGGAACACGCATCCACACCCCATGGCTGCGCTGCGGCTATCGCCTCCCGCACGTTACTTTCGTCCAATCCGCCGGCCAGCAGAATCCGGCCCGCCGCGCCGCGCGCCCGCGTCCAGTCAAAGGTATGGCCGCTGCCGCCATACAGTTCCGTGGGCGTATCCAACAGAAACGCCTCCGCGGAAAACTCCGCTAACTGCTCCAGGCGAAAAGAATCCGTCACCCGGAACGCCTTCCAAACAGGAATCCCGGCCGGTACATCTTCCGGACGTTCATCCCCATGCAACTGCGCCACGTCCAGTCCGGCTTCCTGGACGATCCCGGCTACCCGCGCCGCGGTTTCATTCACGAAAACACCGACCTTCAAAATGCCGGCCGGCACGGTTGCCGCAATCAGGGCAGCCTCCGCCGGACTTACATAACGAGGGCTTTTCGGATAGAAATTGAAGCCCAGCGCGCCCGCTCCGGCGGCAACCGCCGCCCGTGCGTCCTCGACGCTGGTAATCCCGCAGACCTTGACAACGGTCACGACCGCAGCGCCTCCAGCGCCGCCGACGGATCCGGTGACTTCATCAGGTGCTCACCCACCAGAAACGCCTGATATCCCGCGGCCCGCAGCAAACGCACGTCCTCCGCGGAGTGGATCCCGCTTTCGCTCACGGTCAGAATCCCCTGCGGCATCCGCTCCGCCAACCGGAGCGAGGTATCCAGATGGACCTGAAACGTCCGCAGATCCCGGTTGTTCACGCCGATAATCGTAGCGCCGGACTCCAGCGCCCGGTTCAACTCGCCGTCATCATGCACCTCGACGAGCACATCCAGGCCATAGGCCTCGGCCTGCTCCCGCAATCGGCGCATTTCGTCCGTTTCCAGAATCGCCGCGATCAATAGAATCGCATCCGCGCCACGGGCCGCGGCCTCCACCACGTGCAGCGGGTCCACCGTGAAATCTTTCCGCAGAACAGGCAGCCGGACAGCCTGGCGCGCCGCTTGCAAATCGGCAAACGAACCCTGGAAAAAGCGCTCATCCGTCAGGACGCTTAGCGCCGCCGCGCCGCCGCGCTCATACATCCGCGCTATCGAGGGCGGATCGAACGTCTCGCTCAATAACCCCTTGCTGGGCGAAGCCTTCTTGATCTCCGAGATAATCGCAGGCGTTGACGATGCCAGAGCCTGCCGGAATCCGCGCCGGCCAATCGCGGCGGCCTCCGCCTGGGACTCTAATTGGCGCAACTCCGCGCTTCGTTCCGACAGTTCCTGGTGTTTGTGCGCAACGATTCTGGCAAGTATATCGGGGACAGTTTGCAGCATGCTGCCAAACCCCTATCCTATCATTTGGCGGCTTCCGGCTTCGGCGCAACGATACTCACCTGCACCTGTCCGCGCAAAGAATTGCTCCAATCCTTCGCTTTGGCTCCGCGCAATCGATTTGTCAGATCTTCCCGAACCTTGTCCAACCCAGGCTCTTCAAAAGAGATCAACTTGAAAAGGTAAAACCCGTTGGGCAACCGTACCGGCGCACTAACCTCTCCGGGCTTCAACGCCACCCAGATCGCTTGTTTCGCCGCCGCCGGAATGTCATCCGTAATCCGCAGCGGCCCGTAGTCGCCCTCTTTGTCCCGGGAAACAGGGTCTTTCGAATACTGTTTCACCATTTCCACAAAATCGGCCCCGCCCTGAATCTTCTCGCGAACCTCAGCAGCTAACTGCTGCGCCGCCTGCAGTTCCGCTTCATTATCCTGCGCCGCGGAGAAAAACACGATCTTCAATTTCGCTGCCGACACATATTTCAAGTTGTCCGTGTAGGCCTGTTTCACTTCGGCCTCGCTCACCGTCATCGATTGCTGTACTTCCTGCAGCAACGCATTCGTGGCCGCCTGCAACCGCATCAACTCCAATTGCGTGCGCACCACGCCCGTTGCGTCCAGCTTCTTTTCTTCCGCCGCCTTGGCCATCCGTCGCATAAACCCAATGCCGCGCAGCATCTCTTCCGGCGAGGAACGCAGTGTTTTCCGCAGCTTGTCATCCATGGCCGCCAAATACAGATCCATGTCGGCCGCCGTTATGTTTTGGCCGTCCAGTACCGCCGCCACCCGCTGCGGGTCCTTACTCTGGCTCTCCGGCTTCATCTCCAATTTCACAGCCTTGCGGTTCTGTTCCACCCACTCCATCGCCCGCTTCTGTTTGATTTCCGTGAAAATTTGATCTTTCACTTTTTCGTACGGATCCGCCACGCTCCCCGTGCGCTTCAACAGAAAGTAGCCGTTCGGAAACCGGGCCGGCTTGCTGACCTCCCCATCCTTCAGGCTGAATGCCAGATCCTTCACCGCCTGCGGATTCTGATCGCCCATCCGCAGTTCGCCAAAGTCTCCCTCGTGTTCCGCCGAAGCTTTGTCTTTGGAGTGCTCTTTTACCATCGCGACAAAGTCCGCCCCCGCCTGGATCTTTTTGTAGACCTCTTCAGCCTTTCGCTTGGCCTGAAGCTCCTCGGTTGCCGTCGAAAACGGGAAATAAATCAACTTTAATTTCACGCCCGAATACAAAGATTGATTCGCCTGATAGTACCCTCGCTGCTCAAACGGCGTGACGACTTCTTCATACTCGCGCGCCTGCGTCACCGCATTCGACAAAAGTTGAATCCGCGCAAACTCGATTTGTAGCTTCAACGGATTCTTCGCCGTCAACCCCCGGCGGTCGGCCTCGGCGCCCATGCGACGCAGCCAACCCACGTATTTAAGGATCTCTCGCGCATCGTTGCGCGCCGCCTCCTTCGTTTTCGGGTCGATCGAGACGGCTAGGAATTGGTATTCTTCGCCAGTGACCGGTCTGCCGTCCACGGTGGCCACCACGTCCTGCGGACGCGTCGGATCAAGGGTAAGCGGCTGCGGCGGAGCCGGCAAGGTCGGCTGGGAGAACGCGCTGGTTGCCGCCAAAATCGCTGCGGCCAAACGAATCTTCATCTCTTTCAGTGTACTGAACCCCATATACTGGATGACGAAGCTCAGGAGATAACGTGACGTTTCGGCCCGCACTTGTTTCGCTAGTCGTTTGCTTACTCTCCCTCACCACTTTGCTCCCGGCGTCCCCCGATAACCCGGACGCGGTTCTGCGTAAGGCATCACGCAAACTCAATCAGAACGGCTGGATTCAGGTTCACCTCGAAGGGTCTCCTTCCGAAATCGGTTATCAACACGGCAGCCTCCTCTCGAAAGAAATTGCCGAACTGCAAAAAGTGATTGAGTTGGAACTCGAGCGCGATACGAAAAAGGATTGGGCTTTTTTTCGCAGGGCCAGTGAAGAGGTGCTGTGGCCGAAAGTTGACGCCGAGTACCGCGAAGAGCTGCAAGGCATTGTTAACGGCCTGCTCGCCCGTGGCGTCAAGCTCGATATCTGGGATGTCGTCGCCATGAATGCCTACCTGGAACTCGGGCCCTATTATGTGCCTTTCTGGGAAAGTAAGCAGCCCGATGGCGAGCAAGCCAAACATATCCCGCTTCCGGAACGCTGCAGCGCATTTATTGCTACCGGCGATTACACCACGGACGGCAAGATCGTCATGGGCCATAACACATGGAGCGGCTATCTCGACGGCCAGCGGTGGAACATCGTCTTCGATATCGTTCCGGAGCGCGGCAGCCGCATTCTGATGGACGGCCTCCCGGGCCTCGTCCATAGCGCCTCGGACTTCGGCATCAACTCCGCGGGCCTGATGATCACCGAAACCACCATCAGTCAGTTCAGCGGCTTTGACCCCGAAGGCATTCCCGAATTCGTGCGTGCCCGCAAGGCGATGCAATACGCCACGTCCATCAATGAATTCGCCCACATCATGAGCGACGGCAATAACGGCGGGTATGCCAACAACTGGCTTATCGGCGATAACAAGACCGGTGAAATCGCCAGCCTGGAACTTGGCCTGAAAAATGTCACCCTCCGCCGCACCATGGACGGCTATTTCGTCGGAGCCAACTTCCCCGTCAGCCAGAAGCTCGCCGAAGAAGAAACGTCGTTCCCCATGAAGGATCGCAGCATCAGCGCCAACGCCCGCCGCGCCAGGTGGGAACAGCTCATGGCCGAATGGAAGAAGAAAATCGACGTCAAGGCCGGCCAACTCTTTCTAGCCGACGCCACCGATAGCTTCACAGGCAAGCTGGACCCCAACGAGCGCACTCTCTGCGGAAGGATCGACCTCTCTCCGCGCGGCGTCGGCGGTTGGGTACCCCCCTTCGGCCTCGCCGGAGCCGCACAAAACAAAGTGGTGGATTCCGCCCTTGCCGGCCAGATGTCCTTCACTGGCGCGATCGGCCCGCTGTGCGGCCCGCCCTTCCGCGCCTCCCGCCACTTGACGAAGCACCCGGATTTCAAGTGGGCGCGGCCGTACTTGAAGGATATGTCGGCCCGCCCCTGGACGCTCCTGCAAGCCGATCCCCGCGCCGTCAAGCCGCAGCCGTAGACCGCGCTACTTCCGAATCCGCCCTTCCCAACGCAGTCCTGCTCGCCACTGCCGCGGCGCGCCGATCGCCGGCACCGGCGTAAAGCCGGTATAAAACCGCCGGTCCAGCAGGTTTTCAAAGGACACCTGCGCCGATACCTGTTCGGTCAGGTTGTGCCGCATCGCCAGTTGCACCGTCGCGTACCCCGGCAACCGGAATGTGTTCAATTCGTCCTCGTATTGGGCCGCAAAGCTCCGCAAGCCGCCGCTCACCAGCGTCCGGCCCTTGCTCCACATCAGCAAGGCGTTGCCGGCATGCCTGGGTACCTGCGGAATCCGCAGCCCATTGGCAAACCGCCCATCGCTGAACAACCACGCCATCTCCAGCCGCACCTCGCGCCAACGCTGTGTCAGGTTCGCTTCTATGCCCCGCGACATCGCCGACCCCGCATTCTGCCGCTGGCGTTCAATCAGCGTAGGCGTCGAAAGCAATGTCACATTCGTAATGAGATCGGTCAGCGAGGTGCGAAAAAACGTCACGGATCCTCGCGTCGATTCGCCCGAATAGTCCACGCCCACCTCGGACCCAAAGGAAAACTCCGGCCGCAGCGCCGCGTTCGCCCGCGTCACCGCATTACCGGCCCGGAACTCGCGATACAGCTCATTTAACGTGGGAGCACGGAACGACCGGTATACCGTACCGCGCGCGCGCCACTGGTTGCGCCCCAGCACAAACCCGCCGCTGGGGGAGAAGAATGCTCCCTGCGCGCCCGCCGCATGTACACGTCCGCCGCCGAAGAGTTTCAACAGTCCCACCTTCACGTCGGACTGCAAAAAGGCGCCTCGCTGCCACTGCACGCCGCCCCGGTTGGCAAATCCCGATGGCAAACTCGTCTCCGCGCTATACCCTTCCACGCGCGTAAAGTCCCCGCCGAACAGTGCGTTGGCGCCCGTTCGCTGCAGCCTGTAGAGGACGGCCGTCCCGGTAACGTCCGCGGGTACGCGCTGCAACATCGTCAGCCGTTCCGTTTCCCGGTTCGCCGCAATCGAAGAAAAGCTCGCTCGAAAAGCTTCCCGTCCATGCCATGCCGTCACGGACAAATTGTCTTTCCCCATTTCACGGAAATACTGCCCGGAGATCGTCCCATAGCTCGTGGAGTTCCGCTGCAACACGGTGCCGTTAGCCCGGTCCTCCGCCAGCGCATCGAATTTTAGAAAGAAGCGGTCTTTCGCCCCCAGGTAGTCCAGCCTCACGTCGCCCGCCGCAAAGTTCACGCCGGCCTTCGTGTCGGCGGCCCCGCGGCGACCGTCCTCGATGATGTAGTAGCCGTCAGTCCGGAACGCCCGCGCCTCAGTGCTCAACGCCCATCGCGGCCGCAGGTGGCTGAAGCCGCCGCTCAATTGATGCGTGTTGTTGTTGCCGCCCTCATAGGCGCCATGCAGTCGCCACGGCTCCGCCGGGCGCGAAAACAGTTGGATAGAGCCGCCAATCGCCCGGTCTCCGAACACGCTGGTTGACGCCCCCCGCACCACTTCAATGCGATCCAGTTCCTCCGGCGAAAACCGCGTCCAATATACCCATCCGCCGAACGGATCATTCGCTGGTACACCGTCCCAAAGGACCAGCGTCCGCGACGCGCCGCTCGACCCCAACCCTCGCAGAGAAATCCCTTGCGTGGTAGGATTTGCCACCACGCTCGAACTTCGCCGGAATAGGCTGAACCCCGGCACGGATCGCAGCCGGTCGTCCACGTTCACGCCCGGATTCCCTTGAATTTGCAGCTTCGGCCAAACCGTAATCGCGGCCGGAGCCTCCGCGGCGATCTTTTCGTTCACCGTAATCTCGGTCCGAACCGGCTCTAATTTCTCTTGGTCCTGTGCAAACGAGAGGGCCGCGAGCCCGAGGATCGAAAGTAAGCGAAATTTCATCACGAAATCGAAGAGTATCACGAGCCGATAGCGACGCTGGTTCCAGCCGGAACCCGCGCCGAATCGGCCGTCAAAACGATCACAAGCCCATCCCCGTCACCCGGTAGCGCCGCCTCCAGCCCGTGCTTCTCGCCGAAAGGCGTAGGCTCAACAACGGCCAGGTACCGCAGAACCGTATAGAGATCCCCGTCGTGCGGAACCGCGATCGTTCGCTCCTGGGTACGCAGCGAGTAGGGCACGTTTGACTCTTCCAGCCGCGAACACAGCCACGCCGATGTTTCCAGCGCCCGCTCCAGCCAGGGCATCCCCGCTTCCCCCACATACAGGTCCAAAACAATATGTACGGTGACCGAATCGTCCTGCGCGTTCTCCCGCACATACAACTCTCCATGCCGCGCGGAGGACCGCCAATCGATTCGTCTCGCCGCATCCGTCATCGTATAAGGCCGCAGCCGGTAAAAATCATCCCCCGCTCCGCCTCTCCGCGCCTGCACCTCGCCTTCCACCTGCGCCAGAAAGTCGTGGGCATAGGGTTGCGGCTGCAGCGCCGGATACACCAGAACATCGGCATGCAGCGTCACACGCGCTCGCCGTTCCGCAAATCCGAAAGGAAACCGGGACGTGAACTCTAGCGAGTTGTCCCGGAAACGTCCGCGCCGGCTAAACCGGACGGCCGCGTACTCGGAAATCGCCTCTCCTCCCGCAATCATCGAAAAAAACAACGGTTGCACCAGGCCATCGGCGTGAATCGATTGCAGACGCGTCGCAAAACTCGGCATCCAGCTCTTATCATTGCGAACCACCAGCTTCGCCATTGCCTGCTCACCGGCAAACAAATGCTCTGGCGGCTGAAATTCCACTTCCAGCCCTGCCAGCGACAACCGGTTCACCAGCCCTGACACCAGCAAAGTCGCCAGCAGCGCCGACGTAATCAGGAAAATCAGATTATTGGCCGAAAGGAACGCCGCCGCGCCCGTCAACAGTACCGCCAAGGTGAAGGACAATCCAGCCTTGGTAATGCGCTGGTCCAGCCGTTTCCGCCAGGCCTCCGCCGCGCGCCGCCAAAGCTTCCCCATATCGTTGACAATACAACGATGGCCACCGCTCCCGTGCTCCGGCGCGCGTTACACCTCCGCGACCTCGTGTTCATGGGCCTCATCATCATCCAGCCCACTGCGCCCATGCCGCTCTTCGGCGTCGTCAATAACAAGGCCGGCGGCCACGTCGTCTCCGCCATCCTCGTGGCCATGGTCGGTATGTTGCTCACAGCCGTCAGCTACGGCCGTATGGCGCGCGTCTATCCCAGCGCCGGCTCCGCCTACACCTATGTCGGCAAGGAGATCCATCCCACGCTCGGCTTCCTCACCGGCTGGGGCCTGCTCCTGGATTATGTCATCAACCCCCTGATCTGCGTCATCTGGTGTTCCAAGGCGGCCGGCAACCTGCTCCCCGCGGTGCCGTATCCCGCCTGGGCGGTTCTCTTCGCCGTGGTTTTCACATGGCTGAATTTGCGCAATATCCAGGCCGCCGCATCCACGCACCGCTATCTCGCCCTCATCATGGGCGGCATCGTCGCCTGGATGCTCTTTGCTTCCGTCCGTTTCCTCCAAACGAACCCAGCCGATTTCCTCAAGCCCTTCTACGACCCCTCTACGTTTTCGGTCTCCACCTTTTCGGCCGGTACAGCCCTCGCCGTGCTGACCTACATCGGCTTCGACGCCATCTCCACCCTTTCCGAGGAAACCGTCAACGCCGAATCCGTCATTCCCAAGGCCATCGTGTTCGTCTGCCTGCTCATCGGCATCCTTTCGGCCATCGAAGTTTACGCTGCGCAACTCGTATGGCCCTTCGGCGAGGCCTTTCCCGATGTCGATACGGCCTACGTCTACATTGCCGGCCGCGCCGGCGGCCCCTGGCTCTTCCATGCGGTGAATCTCACGCTCCTGGTCGCCACCATCGGCTCCGGTTCCGGCGGGCAGATGGCCGGCGCGCGGCTCCTCTTCGGCATGGGCAGGGATAAGGTGTTGCCGCCCTCCTTTTTCGCGCACATCGATTCCGTGCGCCAGGTTCCCGCCCGCAACGTACTGCTCATCGGAGCCATAGCGCTCCTGGGCGCGCTGTCCATCACCTATGAGGTGGGAGCCGAACTCCTGAACTTCGGAGCGTTTATTGGCTTCATCGGCGTCAATCTCTCCGCGCTTCTCCGCGCCCGCCGGGAAAACGCGGCGGCGATACTGGCCCCGCTCGGCGGCTTGCTGCTGTGCCTCTACATGTGGGCCAGCCTCAGCCCGAAATCTCTAATGTTGGGGGCTGCTTGGGCCGCACTGGGCTTGGCCTATCGCCTGCTCCGCCGGCCCCCCGCCGATTGACACTTCCCTGCCCGCAAGCGCCATACTGGTTGTCGAAAAGCCATGCGAATCCTCCTGCTGCTCACGCTCCTGACGCCCGCTCTGTTCGCCGCCTGGAAACCGTTGTTCAACGGCAAGGATTTGTCCGGCTGGAAACAGGTAGGTTGGCCCGGCTTCACAACGGAGAACGGGATGCTCAAGACCGGCGGCGGAATGGGACTTCTCTACTTTGAGCCCCGGGCGTTCGAAAACACCACCATTCGTATCGTCTTCAAAACCACCGGTGAGCGCGGCAATTCCGGCGTCGTCATCCGAATGCCCGAACAGCCCAAGGACGCCTGGTACGGCGTACACAACGGTTACGAAGTCCAGATCGACTCCAGCGGCGATGACTGGCACTGCACAGGAGCCATCTATTCGCTCTCCAAAGTCACCGCCCGGAACCAGAAACCGGCCGGGGAATGGAATACCTTGGAAATCGAACTGAAGGGGCCTGTAACCCGCGTCCACCTGAATGGAAAACTGGTGAATGAGTTCAAGGAAGGCCAAGCCGTCCCGGAACGCAAGCAGTGGTACGAACCCATCCGCGGACCCCGCGCCAATAAAGGCTACATTGGCCTGCAAAACCACGACGCGCAGTCCATCGTCTACTTCAAGGAAGTCAGCGTCAAAGAGTGACAAAATAGCGGCCATGCCGTTTACTCGCCGCCAGTGGTTGCTCTCCGCCGCTGCCTTGTCCGCCGCCCCGCGCGCCCACGTAAGGACTCTCACCCGCGGCCCCAAACACCACTTCTTCGGCTATTATGCCGTGTCGCCCTGGAATCGTGCGGGGGACCGTATGATCGCGCTGGAATCGGAATTCCAGAACCGCATGCCCCGGCCCAACGAACCCGCGGTCATCGTCGGCATTGACCCCGTATCCGGAGACACGGCCCCAATCGCCGAAACCCGCGCCTGGAATCTGCAGCAGGGCTGCATGCTCAACTGGTCCCCCGCGGACACTCGGACGATCCTCTACAACGACGCCCAGTCCGGCAACATCGTCTCCGTCGCTCACAACCTGAAAACCGGCGTCCGCCGCACCTATGACCGCGCCATCGAAAGCGTAGCCCCGAACGGCCGCTCCGCCAGTTGCGTCACCTACGGCCGTCTCGCACGCCTGCGGCCCGTTGTTGGATACGCCGCCGCAAAAGATCCCTATCCGGACGACAATCATCCGCTACAGGACGGCGTCCGCATCCTGGACCTTAAATCGGGCGGCAGCCGTCTGGCCGTCTCGCTCCGCCAGGTTTATGAGGCGCTGGCGCCGCGCCATCCGGAACTGAAGAATAAGGCGCTTTTCATCCAGCACACGGTCATTAATCCGTCTAGCGACCGCTTCTTTTTTCTGGCCCGCACCATCGAGCGCGGTTCCCTCACATCCGCCATGTTTACCGCTGGTCTGGACGGTTCCGGACTCCGGGAAGTCGTCCCTTACGGCCAGGGCGTGTCCCATTTCGCCTGGCGCGGCCCACGCGAAATCATGGCGACGTTCCGTATCGACGGCGTCGTTCGCCACGTCCTGTTTGCCGATCAGGACAACCCCGCCTATCGCATCATCGGCGCCGAAACACTCGACGCCGATGGCCACTGCAGCTTCGGACGGGACCGCCAACTCCTGGTCACAGACCGGAATTTGCCGGCTATTCCCGCCAAGCGGCTCCTGCTCTACCACCTGGAGACGAAGGAAACCACTGTTCTCGGGGAATTCCCAATGAAAACGTCCGCCGGGGAGAACTACATCAGCACCGATCTTCGTTGCGACCTTCACCCCCGCTGGAAGTCCACCGGCGATCAAATCTGCTTCGACGCGCTGGAGACCGCCGGCTGGACCCGGCAGCTCCACATTGCACAACTCGTTACCCGGTAAACCGCCACGAATAGATATCCGCATCGCGTAGCACAAACTGCAATCGGACCGGCTTCCCGGCCCACTCGCCCACCGCGCCGCGCCACTGCACCCGTTTGGCCAACCGGTCGCCAATCACCTCGGTACATTCGCCCAACGACAGGCCGGGAATCGCCAGCCCCTCGGCGTCCTGCACCTCCACGCGAATCCCACCGTACGCGCTCGTCGCGAAGTTCAGTTCCAACTCCCGCCCCGAAAACACAAAGGGTTTGGTCGTCAACTCCCCGCCCCGCCAACCGGCGTGCAGGCTCGCCAGTCCGTCAGCTCGCAGTGCAAAACGTTGCAAATGCGCGGTTGGCTGGCCATAGTGGCGGTTGACGTAAAAGCTCATCTCGCCTTCGCCCGTCTCCACGATGTTTAGCCCGGGATAATTGTCCCTGCTCACCCAGTGGTGCAGACCCAACCCCGGCCGCAGGAAGGATTCCCGGAAGTAGCGGGACACCGTATTCCCGCCCCGCGCCGTCAATAGTACGCTGTCGCTCGTGTCCTTGAAGTAGTCCGGATGCACCCCGGTCTCTTTGGCTTCCTCGGCGGTAAGCACCTGCCGCTTCGGATTGAACCGCGCCGCGATACCCACGTACAAATGGGGCGCGCGATAGTAGGGATGAATCTGATTTGTGTACAAATGATCTGCCGGAGCCCCGCCCAAGTCCACCGGCGCATAGGGAGTCCAGTGGAGAAAGTCGTCGCTAGTCGTACGCACGATAGAGCGCACCCGGTCACGGAACTGCCGGACATAGGCAACGTAGCAGCCTTCGCTCTCCGACCAGAACGCCAGATTCTGTGAATCGAACATGGGCATTTTCGTTGCCGGCATCACCGGCTCTTCCTGGAGCGCCCGCCACCGGATTCCATCATCGGAGCCCCACGCTTTCAACCCACTGGAAGCAATTCCCGACAGCGCTTTGTACCGCGCCCCACCCTTCGGGTTCCGGTCGATGAACGGACAGAAGTTGTGTGAATAAGGCGGCATGCCTTTCAGCACAATGTTATCGGCAGGCTTTTCAAAACGAATCCCATCGCGGGACTCCGCATAGCAGGTCACTTCGCCCGCGCGGCCATCTTTGCCCGCGTCTGGCACGCCCCGGTAGTACAACCTGTAGCGCCCTTCCTCATGGAGCACCGTGAAATAGGCGCTGAAAGGCCCTTCGTGCGCGCGGTCCAGTCGCAGCGCCACTTCTTTTTCCACCGGAGTCGCAAGCCGCAGTTCGGCCCCGCGCATCCAATCGATCAAATAGTCATCGACGAACAACTCCCGGCGCCCGCCAATCGCGATCGGGGCCTCCTGGCTGCGGGCGGCCATCGCGGCGGGCACGGTCAACAACAAACGGCGGCGTGTAGTCATTCGAAGTACAGTCTTAACACGAAACCGTCTTGCGACCTTTCAGTTCCACGCGAATCCACTTCACTGCCTTCTTAAGAATATCGGCGCGATCCGTGGCGAGTTGCGCCGCCAAACGTTGTCCCTCTTCGCGGAAGAGACCCTTCCGGATGCCCTTCAATGGAGCTACCACCGCTGCTCTCCGCTTGTAGAGGGGTGAGGCCTGCACCCACTCGAACATCTCGCCGATGCGCGCCGGCTCTGCAATCAACATCTGCCCCAACACATCCGCGCACAAGGCATCGCAATGGGCCCAATTGTGGATGTGCCGGTCGAGCCACCGGGAAAACAAACGCCATTCACACTCCCCGCACTTCCGCCGCATCCTTGCAAAGAGTTGAATCGCCATGGATCCTTCCTCAAACTTGCCGCTGGCCCACAGAGCTTTCGTCAGCGCCGTTCGTTCTTGGTCCCGCCACGTCGCAAACTCCGCGCCATGCGTCTTGGCCAAATTCCTCACATGCAAGGTGTAAGTGCAGTAGGCGTCAATCGGCTCCTTGAAGAACCTCTGCATCACCGGCAGCTTCCAGGGCTCAGACCGCGCGATCAGTTCCGCCCGGATGGCCTCGTGCATCTCCTCCGGCGTCATTCCGGCTCGTCCGTGCCAACCGCCAGCCGTTCGATCCGCACCCGAGCAATCCGGTTCCGCTCCATCTCCAGCACCGTGAATCGCCGCCCGTCATCCTCCAGCACGGCGCCTGGCTGCGGCAGGTCCCCGAGCTTGGAGAGCAGGTAGCCGGCCAGCGTTTCGAACCCGCCGTCGGCCGGGAGATCCACCCCGTACTGGTGCGCCAGATCGGGAATATTGATGGCGCCGTCCAACTCCAACGCCGCCGCGTGGCGGTCCTGTTTGGGACGGGAAATGTCGTGTTCGTCCTCGATTTCGCCGAACACCTGTTCGAGGACATCCTCCAGTGTTACTACACCCGTAGTGGACCCATGCTCGTCCACAACCACTGCCATATGCGTGTTATGTGCGCGAAAAACGTCGATTAAGTCGCTTAAAGAGCGCGTTTCTGGCACAAAAATAGGCACTCGCATGGCATTTCTGACGCTAAATTGCGTCAATCCGCGCCGCTGCATCAGCGTATGGACCAGGTCTTTGAGGTGCACAATGCCGATAATCTGATCCGGGCTCACCTCGTACACCGGAATGCGAGAAAACTGGTGTTCGTTCAATACAATCAACAGTTGTTCCAGGGAAGTGTTCACCGGAACGGCCAGCATCTGGTTGCGCGGCACCATGATTTCGCGCGCCGAATAGTCTTCCAGCTCCAGTAACCTGTGAATCGCAAGATGTTGAAACGATTGAATTTTCCCTTCTGCCTCCGCCATGGCGACGATCAGTTTCAACTCCTCCACCGTGTGCACGCCCCCGCCCTCGCTCTCCCCTTTTAGCCCCAATTGCATGGAAATGCGCTTCGAGGAGCGCTCAATGATCGAAACCAGAGGCCCTGCGATCCGCCCAAACACCACAAGAATCGGGGCAACCAGGACCGCGAAGCGGTCCGCCGTCTCGATCGCGATGTTTTTCGGAACCACCTCCCCGATGACGACGTGCATGTAAGTCATTAAAGCGAAAGAGATTACCAGCGCGATGATCGGAATGATCTTTTCGGTGACCGGCATCATGAGCGGCGCGAACCAGCTCATCAGCAGTTGGTGGATGGTCTCTTCGCCCGCCCAGCCCAGCCCGAGCGAGGCAATGGTTACCCCGACCTGGGTGACGGAGAGGAGCCGCTCGGGCGACTCCAGGAGGTGGAGGGCAGCCTTGGCGCCGGAGTCGCCTTCCTCGGCGAGTTGGCGAAGGCGGGATTTGCGGGAGCTGAGGAGGGAGGTTTCCGCGGCGGCAAAAAAAGCATTGGCCGCGACGATGAACCCCACCAAGAGGAATCGGTAACCGTAACTGGAGTCGGCCATACTAGTGGAGGTGGGCGCCTCGAAGATACTCAAGTTTATCAACGTACTGATTGGGATCGCGATCCTGGTCTTGGCTGGGGCCGTGTACTGGTTCGCCTGGCGACCCGTTCCCCAGGAAAGCGGCCGGTTTCCGGCGCCGGTCGGCAAGATGGTGCGCGTGGAGCGGGACTCTTTGGGAGTGCCGCATATTACGGCGGAGTCGGCGGATGACCTGTACTTCGCGCAAGGCTTTGTCACAGCCCAGGACCGTTTCTGGCAGATGGAGTCCTATCGCCGGTTGACGGCGGGCGAACTGGCGGAGGTCGCGGGCGCGGCTGCGCTGGAGAGCGACAAAGAGTTTCGGCGGCTGCGGATGTCCCGGCTGGCGGAGCAACGCGCGAAATCGGTTACCGGCGAAGACCGCGCCGCATTGGTTGCCTACGCGCGGGGCGTGAACCACTATCTTGAGACGCATGCGGACCGGCTGCCGGTGGAGTTTACCCTGCTCGGCTATAAACCACGGCCGTGGCGGGTGGAGGACACCATGCTGGTGGGTCTGATGATGCAACAGTCGCTGAGCAACACTTACCGGCATGACCTGACGCGCGAGGCGATGTACGAAAAAGGCGACCCCGCCAAGATTGCGCAGCTTTATCCGGAGCGGACTGGGTCAGAGCACCAGCCGGGGTCCAACGTGTGGTCCGTCAGCGGCGCACACACCCGGAGCGGCAAGGCCGTACTGGCCAATGACATGCACATTGCCTGGTCGCTGCCCGGCGTCTGGTATATGACTCATTTGCGCGGTCCCGGCGTGAACGTTGCGGGCGTTGCGATTCCGGGCGTACCGGCGGTAGTGGTGGGACGCAACGAAAATATCGCCTGGGGCATTACGAATCTTGGGTTCGACGTACAGGATCTCTACGCGCCCGCCGCACCACAAGCCATGCTGGAACGGGACCGTATTGCCATTAAGGGCACGGCGGGAGAACCGTTCCAACAGTTGGTGAACGCGCATGGTCCCATGCTGCCCGGCCCCAATGGTAAACCGGTGGCGCTGCGTTGGGTAGCGGCGGAAAACATCCCCTTCCAATTGGGGATCGTGAAACTGAACAGGGCCCGGAACTGGGACGAATTCCGCGCGGCGGTGCGCGAATTCCCTGGAGCCGCATCCAATATCGCCTATGCCGACAAAGAGGGAAATATTGGCCTCCAGGTAACCGGGCTGCTCCCGATCCGCAAGGATTGCGACGGCAAGCGCGTCCTGGCCGACGGCAATTGCGAATGGCAAGGCTTCATTCCGTTTGAAGAACTGCCTTCCTTCTACAATCCGGGGCCCGGCTATATCGTGAGCGCTAATCAGAACCCGTTCCCGGAGAAATATCCGTACGCGGTGAGCGGCAATTTTGCGCCGCACTACCGGGCCAACCGCATTCTGGATGAATTGCGGCGTAAAGAACAGTGGACGCCGGGGGAGATGGTGCAATTGCAAGCCGATATCTATTCGCCCTTCTCCCATTTTCTTGCCAAGCAGATCCTAGCGGCCTGGGACAAGAAAAAGGCCACCAACCCTGGGCTCGCGGACGCTATCGCGCTGCTGAAAGAGTGGGACGGCCAGATGAGAGCCGAGGCTTCCGCGCCGCTGATCGCCACCTATGCGGCAAACCATCTGCGGCGGGCCGTGGCCGCGAAGGCGGCGGGTACGCCCAATGTGGAGTGGGAGCCCAATGTCTACTTTGGAGTATTGGAAACGCTGCTGCGAACCCGGCCTTCCGGATGGTTCAACGATTGGGACCACGAACTGTTGCGATGCCTGCAAGAGGGCGTCGAAGAGGGGTCTCGCCGGCAAGGCAACGATGTCCGCAAGTGGCAGTGGGGCGAGTACAACAAGCTGACCATCGCCAATCCGATTCTGCGAAATTTGCCGTTGGTGGCGGGATATCTGCAAGTGGGTCCGACAGGACTTTCCGGGTCATCCACGACAGTGAAACAATCGACGCCGCGCATGGGACCCTCCATGCGCATGGTCGTGGACTTTGGCGATCCCGCCGGCGGATTGCTGAACGTTCCGATCGGGCAAAGCGGACATGCCCTTTCCAGCAACTTCAAGGACCAATGGCCGTCCTATGCGCAGGGCGCCAGTTACCCTCTGCACTACGGAGGCGGCTGGCAGACCCGCGGCACATTGACTTTGGAACCCGCGACGCCATGAAGAAGCTGGTGGTCTTCGCCGGACCTCCGTGCACGGGAAAATCCACGATCGGCAGAGCGCTGGGATATGCGCATCTGGAGATGGACGCGGCGAGAGTCGCGCTCCTGCCCGATTCCCCGCACACGCGAGATGACCGGAAGATCGCCTACCGGGCCGTGCTCTGGGCCGCCGCCCATTTGCTGCGCTATACGGATATCGTGATCTGCAACGGAGGATATGGCCATGCCGAGGACCGGGAGGCGTGCGTGCGGCTGGCCGTCGAAACGGGCGCACGGCTGTACGTCGCGGAGTTTTATGCGCCCCTTCCCGTGTTGCTGGAGCGCAACCGGCAACGGCGCGGCCATCATCCGGGTTTGGACCTGACCGATGAGCGGGTGCGGGAGCTAACGGAAACCTACGTGCCGTGGAACGCGGGAATCCAGGTTAACGGGGAGCATCCGGTGGAACAGTGCACAGAGGCGGTCCGTGCCTATGTGGAGGCGGCGCTGTGAAACGGATGGTCCTGGTGGCCTGGTTTCTGCTTATCGCCGCCCTGGGCGGTACGGCGTGGTGGTATCTCTTCGCACCCGGGTCCGTTCCCACCGGGCAGCAGCCCTTGGGCGACCCTGGAGACTTCCGGCGGGCATTTCAAGCGGGCAGCGAAAAAATACGGCTGGTAGCACGGCTCTCGCCGACCACGCCATCGGACCTGGTTATTGCCCAGCAGTTACAAGGACTGCTGTTGGAGTACGAAAACAATCCGTTGGATGCGCATGTCGTCTGGCAGAAGAAAGTCAGCGGTGACTGGGCTCCCACAACAGATGCCATGGCGCGCACCGGCGACCCGCGCGTGCGGCAGTATTGGGATCCGGAAGGACGCATTGGGGCCGAGTGGGGACCCGGCGCAGTGCTGGTCTATTCGCGCGGCGCATCGCCGGCGGAGCCGGCTGTCCGCATGATGCGTTGGGAAGAGAGCC
>DASTML010000099.1:0-20976 GCA_035714175.1 Bryobacteraceae bacterium
CAAGAACACTGGCGACAGTATTGCCCACTGGCAACGCCGCCTGATGGCCAAGTACACGCGCAATCTGGCACGGATACAGGGCGATCTTGTAGCAGGACTCTTTGACCTGATCGTCGCCTCCCGGGGCATTGTCGACGATAACTTCGGTTGGGAGGTATGGGAACTCGCCAACCGCTATCCGTTCCAGCAGATTGCGCCCGACATGCAGACCGTCCGCATCTCGGGCGAATGGGTATGGATGGACACGCGTCGCATCCGGCTCCGCCGCCGGTTGCCGCGACCCAAACAGCGTCTGATGCCGCGTGGACTAAAGGAGCGGAAGAAGGAGAAAACGAAGGGCGACTGGAAACACGAGCTCGACGGCGATTCTATTTGCAGCTATCCGCCGGAAGACATTCATATCGAGAACTACGGCCGGTTTCTGAAACAGAAGGCCCATAGCTTGCTGAGCGAAGAGCGGCTGCGCGTTCACCCGTTCACTACGTCCCTGCTGGACGGCATCGATTTGCGCGAGACATTGCGAAATTGGTATCAGAACAAAATCTATGTGCGTGAGGCGAATCGCATCGCCGGTTCCGTCGGCGCGCTGGTGGTAATCTTCGACGATGACGACGATGACCGCTACACCTATCTGGCTACCTGGCAGGGTGAACACCAAAATGAATCGGACATGGCCTTCTATGCCACGGACCCAATGGCGAATGTCGTAGGCCCCGGCATTGGGCGCTCCGAGTACGGGGGATTTCTCATGACGTTGCCTCCGCGCCGCATGGCCTACGTTTGGTCCGATCCAGACTATGCATTTGCCGAGTCCAAACCAGAGACGCTGCTCATGGCGGCGTTGGACTACTCGGTGGAGAAGCACGTCGTCTATGTCGCCAAGAAACCGCCTCGCAGCATTTTCCGCAGCATGGCCGCCAAGTTAAACCGCTCCATCATTTACCTTCCGGCGGGGGCCTTGAGTACCGAGAAATTAAAGCAGCTACGCGTTGTGCACATTTTGGACAGCCATGCACGACGGGACGACGCCAAAGACTATATCTGGTAAAAACATTCCGAAACCAATTGCAGACGGCGGGGTTCTATTAGATATGAGTAAGTGGATTGTAGTTCTCACGCTACTCGCCTTGCCTGCATTTGGACAATGGCAGCGTGTGGACAATCTGAAATCCTTTCGTCAGGATCTTGCCGCCGCGGTGAGCAATGGCAACCTGACCGCAGACGAGAAACAGAAATACGAGGCGGCGCTGCATACGCTGGACGAGCGGCGCGCGGCCCGCAAGAGCGGGCAAGGCTCAGTGGATCGCAATGCATCGCGGCAGGCGTTGCGAGACTTGGCAGAGATTTCGCGAAGCACGAGCCTGCAAGAAGGAGATCGCGCTAAACTCGCCAAGCACCTGTCGAAGGGCCGCAAAGGCAAACACGCCCCGCGTGCGAAATCTCCAGCAGCCTAATCCGGCACGTTTTCCAAACGGCGCTGTAGGAATGTCCGGGCCGGTGCATTCATGGCGCAGCTAAGCGCGCGAGCATAAGCCCGCTTAGCTTCTATACGATTTCCAGCCTCTTCCTGGAGGCGGGCCTGCGTAGCTGGGAGAAGAGAGTAGTTACGCAGGCCTTTTTCTTGTTCCAGCGCGTCCAGCTCAGCGAGGGCTTCGCCCCTCCGTCCCGCGCGAAAAACCGCGACCGCCCGATTGAGCCGGACCAGCGGCGAGGGTTTCACATGGAGAAGAGCGTCATAGAGCGCAACGATTTGCCGCCAGTTCCGTATTGGGCGGCAGTGTGCGCTTGCTATCGCCGCCTCCAGGTGCCATGCGCTCAAGGTATCCGTGTCCATTGCCCGCAGCAGCAATGCATCCGCCCGCCGCAGTTGTGCCGCGTCCAGGCTGGCCGCGCAGATCTCGCTGAATTCGCGTAACTGTCCGTCGGCGTTTTGGCGGGCCGCGAAACGCGCCAGATGCAGATGAAACAGAGCGGCCAGCGCCCAGCGCTCCGGCGTGGCGTGCCCGGCGGTGAGTATGCAGCCCAGAAGGCGCACCGCCTCTTCACACAAGTCCCTGCGCAACGCCGATTCGCCGTGGGATGCCATGTAACCCTCATTGAAGAGCGCATACAGAGCCTCGCATACGACATCCAGCCGTTCCTCCAACTCTTGTCCCTCCGGCATGGAGACCGGCAGACTGTGTACGCGCAATATCCGTTTTGCGCGTACGATCCGCTGGGCCACGGTCTCTTCCTGGGCAAGAAAAGCTGCCGCAATCTCCCGCGTCGAAAAGCCGGAGACAACCTTTAACGTGAAAGCCACACGCCCTTCAAAAGGCAGGGCTGGATGGCAGCAGAGAAGCATCATCGCCAATGTGTCGTCTAGCCGAGGCTCCCACTCCGCGCAGGCCCCCCGCGCATCCAGGAAACGTTGCAACAGGGGCTCCTTTTCGCGCCAGCTCTGCTCCCGTCGCAAAACATCCCGCACATAATTGCGCGCAGCAACGTGCAGCCAAGCGGCCGGATTTTCAGGAACGCCGCGGAAGGGCCAGAGCTGAAGCGCACGAACGAGCGCCTCCTGCGAGGCTTCCTCCGCAAGTTCCAAATATTTGGCCCCCAAAATTCGGACGAGGGCCGCGGTAATGCGGCCCGCCTCGTGCCGGAACAGATGATCCACCAGAGCGTGAACGGGTTCCGCCATCGGGCTACATGGGCTCGATGCGGCGGATCTCAATGCGTCCGAAATCGAGATGCGGACAGGTGGAAGACAAGACGACGGCCTCTTCGTAGGAGGCAGCCGCTATCAGAAAATAACCGCCGATCACTTCCTTCGTTTCGGGAAAAGGGCCATCGGTAACGGTTGGGTTTCCCAGCGTGCCGGATAACTGGCGAGCCGTTCCATCTTCCAACTTGTGGCCGCCGCGCATCCTGCCCTGACTGGCCAACTGCTCGGCCCATTGCCCGTAGCGGGCAATCGCCGTCTGCATCTCTTCAGGGCTCAATTGCAGAAACGCGCTGTCCGTAGGGTCGTGCAAAATCAGGAGGTATTCGTTCATGTCGTTATTTCCTTTCTACACTGGAAACGAATGGCACTGCCCCGTTTCGACACCCTCCCGAAAATTTTTCTCTGGCTGATTACGGCCGCGGCGGTGGCCGCCCAAACGGAGGAAGCCGGCGTGGATGCCATCTTCGCCCCTTATAGGGCCGCCGGTTCGCCGGGATGCGCAGTAGGAGTACTGCAAAATGGGCGTACGGCGCTCGCCAAAGGCTATGGACTAGCGGATCTGGAGCAGAACATCCCGATTACGCCGCAGTCCAGATTTTATATGGCCTCGGTATCTAAACAATTCACGTCGCTTGCGCTGCTGCTGGCCGAAGCCGATGGGAAACTACGGTTGGACAAGAGCATTCGCACCTATATCCCCGAATTGCCCGTTTATGCCGAGACTATTCCGCTGTATCGAGCTCTGGACCACACGGCAGGCTTTCGCGACTTTCTCTCGCTCTGGGACATGCGCGGATACAGCAATGAAAGCGTACTGCGCGAAGCACCTTCTTTCGCAATGATTGCCAGGCAACGAGCTCTGAATTTCGAGCCGGGATCTCAATATAGCTACAGCAACAGCGGCTATCTGCTCGCGGCGATCGCTCTACAGCGGGCCACCGGCAAGCCGCTTGCGGAGTTCGCGAGAGACCGGATTTTCACGCCGCTAGGGATGCGGGCCTCCGCGTTTCAGGCGGACCACTCGGCGCCTATTCCACGCCGCGCGCACGGGTACCGGAAGAGTGAGGGAGCCTGGAAAACCACAGATGTGAATTTCGACGTGACCGGCAGCGGCGGACTCTATTCCAATATCGAGGACATGCTGCGGTGGGCCAGGAACTTTGAGGAGCCCGTTGTAGGCAAAGAGTTACTCACACGGTTGCAGACGCCCGGCCACCTTGCCGATGGCCGGCCCACACCGGGCGGCTATGCGCTCGGGATCATCAAACGCGATGGCACGTACAGCCATAGCGGCGGCGCCAACGGATACAGCACTTTCTTCCTGCGCGTGCCAGAAAGGCGACTCACGATCATCTGCTTATGCAACATTGGCGCCGCAGGCGTGGATACACTCGCGTCCCGCGTGGCCGCCGTCTACGGCGCCACGTTCCGGCCGGCCGTTCCCGCGCCACCCATCAAGCCCTTGCCCACCGGATGGAAGCAGGGGGAACAGGACGCCCTCGCAGGCAGTTACTGGAGCGAAGAACTTCACGCGGTGTGGCAGTTGCAAACCCGGAATGGAGCGCTCTGGCTGGAGACCGATGGAGCCTCTCTGCCCGTTCATCCGCAAGAAGGCGGCGGCTATCGCGCCGGTCTGTTCCAACTCCGCGCCGAAAGCAGCGCCAACGGGCCAGTGACAGCCTTCACCGCAACCGTGGACCGTGCGCGCGGGGTCAGCTTCGTCCGCCGCTGATTTCGATGTTTCCATTGTCATTGGTGAGCCGCAACTCGCAGCCGCCGCGGCCAATTTTTCCATTCCAGCGCTCCGCGCTCACTTGTCCGGTCACTCCAATTGTCACGTTGGATTGAATCTTTCCCGCATGGGTGGAGGCCGTAAGATCGTAGTCGCCATCCGAGGGCAGTTGTACACGCAGAGAGCTGAATTTCGTGGAAAGATGAATCGGCTCACAACTTTTACCGGGCGTCCGGCGTAGACCGCTAGCAAACACCTCGCCGTTATCATTCGAGATGTCCACGGTTCCCGACACGTCTTCGACTTTCACACGGCTGAACTTATTCGATGCCGACACGCCGCCCTTAACCTGTCGCACGGTGATCGCTCCGTTGTCATTGCTCACGTCTACCTTGCCGTTGACGCGCTCTACGACGGCCTCGCCAAATTTTGTACGAACCGTGGCGCCTTCTTCGATACCGCGCAATGCCACCGCGCCGTTTTCGTTCGTGGCTGACACAGACTTGCGGACGTCGCTCGCCTCAATAGGCGCAAACTTAGTCTGCAATTGCGCGCTCCCCTTGATATCCCGCACGGTGATGGAGCCGTTGTCATTCTGCAAATTGACATCGCCTTGTACTTCCGCCGCCTGCACACCGGCAAAAGACGAAGTGATCATCACATTCCCACCTACCTTGAAGCCGTCCACCCCGCCGTTGTCGTTCCGCACGGTAAGTCCGCGACCGATATTTGAAAAACGGACTTTCGCAAATTTCGTCGTCACGTCCGCGCGACCGAGAACGTCGGAGATCTCCACGGCGCCGTTGTCGTTCTTCACTACAAGGTCGGCCCGGATCCGGAGCGCGGTCACCGCACCGAAAGAGGTGACGATATTGGTGCGCCCACCGACATCGCTAGCCGAAACCGCCGAGTTATCCCCCTGCGCATCTACGGTTCCCGAAATGCGAGCGAGATCCGTGGCTCCGAACTTATTACGCATTGTCACATTGCCGGCCACGTCAGAGATGCTTACCTCTCCGTTGTTGTTCACGGCGGAAACGTCGCCGGCGATCCGGTCCAGGCGCATCGGACCGAACGAAGTTTCCACGCGGTGCGATCCCCGTCCTTTGCGTACCGTCACCTGGCCATTGTCGTTTGTAATGGCAGCGCCGGCCTTCATCTCATCTACTTCCACCCGTCCAAAGGCGTGCCGTAGCGTGAGAGGCGCCGTGTCAGGCGCCATCACTTCCAGACGCACGGAGTAGCCCAGGTGCTGGCCGCCAAAAATGCGATCCCAAAAACTGCCGCCCCCCGGTTGCTGCGGATACCGGACAGCCACGCGCAGTTCACCGGCTCCGTTGGTCACGTCCACAACGATGCCTGCCGCGAATTGCTCCGCCGCCGGACGCTCCGACGCGGAAACGCGGATAAAAGCACGCACCGAAGCCTGGTTCCCCGGCGCGCCGCGCACGACAACATCTCCATGCCGGCTTTCGACCGATATGCGGCTGCCCGGCGAAATCGTCACCGTTTTGGCAAACTCCCTGGCTACTTCCTCCCGCGCGGGCATTGCCGCCATCGGCCAGACAGCCAAAAGGAATACGAGCCTAGTCATGATGCAACACCTCTTCCAACGTTTGTTTCTTATCCCGGTAGAGAGACGCCATCTGCCGGTGCAGATGCGTGTTGAATCCATTCCGGTTCATTTCACGATGCAGTCCCTCGATGGCCTCGTCGAGAACAGTCAACTTCTCCGCGTAGGAACGGAGCAAAGGGCTCGCCGGCTGTTGTAATTTCGGCTCCGCCAATTTCGCCAACCGGTCAATCGATTGCTGATACACCTTCTCGGCGGCCGACACTTCCGCCAGCGCCTGTTCGGTCAATAGCGGCGACTTCCCATCCAGCACTCTCTTGCCCAACGGCGCGCGGGGCTCCAGGTACAACGCAACAGCGAGCATGGCCGCCAGTCCGGCCGCCGCGCAAACGGCCCACCGCCGCCAACGGCGCGGCGAACGAACGGCGGTTTCAATAGCGGGCCATAGTTGCGGGCTCTCCCACTCGTGGTGCAGTTCCTTGGCGAGGTTGTCGAATTCTTCAGGTGTCATGCTCGCAATATCGTCTGTAGTTCGCGGCGTGCATCGAGCAGCAACGTACGTGAGTTGGTTTCTGAAATTTCCAGGATGGCCGCGATCTCGGCGTGAGGAAGACCCTCCACCGCCGCCATCAAAAACACCGTCCTCTGCCGTACGGGCAACCTGTCCAGCGCCTGCCGCAGCGCCGCGCGCACATCGGCGCCCGTCTGCGGGCTCTCCGTCTCCGTTCCGGCGTTCTGCCAGGGGGTCCGCCGCCGCCTTCGCCCTTCATCCACGCACAGATTGATCAGAATCCGGTAGACCCACGTGTGCAGAGATGCCTGGTTCCGGAACGCATCCCGCGAACGGCAGGAGCGCAAGAATGCCTCCTGGACTGCATCTTCGGCATCCGGCTGATTGCCCAACAGGTTATAGGCGATCGACTTCATGCGCACGGCATGAACACGGAATACGGACTCCACGGCCTGCAGCGCCGAGTCCGCCGGAGCCAGGATGTCTATCGGTATGGGCAGAACGTCTCCGGCCAATCAGTCTCTCCTACTACCGACCGATTAGACGACACACCCCCACCCCATGTTGGGCAATGTCGCAAATATTTTTTCGCGTCTACCGGCGCAGCATCGCCATCGCCGCATTATGCCCCGGCGCGCCCATTACCCCGCCGCCAGGATGCGTACCGCTGCCGCACAGAAAAAGGTTTGTCACCGGCGTACCGTAATTGGCATAGCGCGCCACTGGCCGTAGCGAGAACATCTGATCCAGCGACATTTCCCCGTGGAAGATATTGCCGCCTGTGATGGAATAGCGCTTTTCCAGGTCCAGCGGCGTCAACAGTTCCGCGTGTTCGATCGCACCGGAAAATCCGGGGGCATACTCTTCTATGACCTTCAGTATTCGCTTGAAGAACGGATCGCGCAGATCGTCCCAGGAGCCAGCTTTCAGGGTGTAAGGCGCATATTGCAGAAAAACGCCGATCACGTGCCGGCCCTCCGGGGCAAGCGATGGATCGTACATAGTCGGGCAAGTCAATTCAAGCATGGGACGCTCACTCGGCCGGCCATATTTGGCATCGTCCCACGCCTTCTCCACATAGTCCATGGAGGGGCAGATATGCATGGTGGCCTTGTGATGCGGCATAGAGGCTCCCGGCAACGCACGAAAATTGGGCAGGGCCTTAACGCCGAGATTCAGCTTTGCGCTTATTCCTTCGCAACGGTAATTGCGGATAGAGGCGGCGAATTCCGGGGGCAGCACATCCGGATCCAACAGACGAAGAAATGTCCGGGCAGGATCCAGGTTGGAGGCCACCTGCTTCGCGTCCAGTTCATCGCCGTTTTTGAGAACGACGCCCATCGCCACGTTGTCTTTCACCTTCAACCGCGCCACATGCGCACCGCAGCGGATCTCCGCGCCCGCCGCTTTGGCGGCGCTCGCCATCGCCTCCGACACGGCGCCCATTCCGCCTCGAACAAACCCCCATAAACCGCGTTTGCCGCCTACGCCGCCCATACAATGGTGCAGCAGAATATAGGCCGTTCCCGGCGAACGAGGACCGCCGTTGGCGCCGATCACGCCATCCGTCGCCAGCGTCACTTTCACTTCCGGCGATTCAAACCACTCATCGAGATAATCGGCGGCACTCATGGTGAAGACCTTCACAAGCGCAACCAAATCCTTAGCCGACAGGCCGCGCAGCCGCCCGGCCAGCTTCAGGTACTCGATAATCTCACCGACACCCCGCGGCGGAAACGGCGGCGGACAGGTCAGCAGCAGGGACTCCACCAGCTTGGCCAAACGCTCCAACTGTTCATCAAATTCCGGCATCCGGGACGCGTCGCGTTTGGAGAACTTCGCCACCTCAGCCAGCGTCTTCCCGCTGTCCTGCCAAGTATAGAAGTAGCGGCCGTCCGGGAATGGCGAAAAGAACGCCGGGTCTTTCGCATCCACGCGATACCCGTGCCGCTCAAGTTGCATATCGTCCACGATCTTTTGCTGCAGCAGACTCACCAGGTAGCTTGCCGACGATACTCTGTAGCCGGGCCAGAGCGGCTCCGTCACCGCACAACCGCCCACCATCTCGCGCCGTTCCAATACCAATACATTGCGGCCAGCCTTCGCCAGATAGAAGGCGGCAACCAGCCCGTTATGTCCGCCGCCTACGATAATCGCGTCGTAACGCCCCGCCACTGTCAGGCCACCACGCCGGATTCTTCGATAATCAAAGTCCCGCGGTCGGCATCCAACTCCGCCAGGCATCCCAACGGCAACGTTAATTGGTCCGCCGTGTGCCCAAACGTCAATCCGGCCAACACCGGAATCCGCAACCCGCCCAGAATATCGTCCACAATCTCTCCCAGCGAAAAATTGGAGTCAAACCCCGGCTTGTACTCGCGCGGCGTACAACGTGCGCATTCTCCAAATACGATGCCCGCCGCCGCGTCCAGCTTTCCGGCCAAGCGGAGTTGCGTCAACATCCGGTCCATGGAATAGGGCTCTTCACCCACGTCTTCGATGCAGAGAATCTTGCCGCGCGTGTCAATCTCGTACGGCGTGCCCATGGTCGTCGAAATCAGCGTCAAATTGCCGGCTACAAGCGGGCCCCGCGCCTTTCCCCCTCGGACGGTCCGCAGTGTGTGATTCGGCCGCAATTGATTGGATTCCACCGGATTGCTAACGGAACCAATTGGTTTTGTTTCAAACAAGGCACGGCGAAAATGCTCTATCGTGTAGGGAGTGAACCCGGATAACATGACGGGTCCATGGAACGTCACCAGCCCTGTTTTTTGGTGGATGGCGAGGTGCATCGCCGTTATGTCGCTATATCCCTGGAAGATTTTGGGATTCTTCGCAATCACGTCGAGGTCGAGTTCCGGCAGGATCTGTGCGCTGCCGTATCCGCCGCGAATGGCGAATATAGCCTTCACTTCGGGATCGGCGAACATGGCGTTTATGTCGGAAGCGCGCTCCGCGATCGTCCCGCCTAAGTAGCCCGCACGCTTCCGCACGTTGGCTCCCATCTTGATTTTCAAGCCAAAATACCCGGCCGTGCGCTGCGCAGTCGCGATCTCGTCGGGGGAAGAGACGAAGGTGGACGGGGTAACCAGCCCCACCGTGTCACCCTTCCGCAACGCCTTGGGTTTTGTCATTTTCGTGGCCCCTGTCATTGGCACTACCATGGGCGAAACCAACGGTAACGCCGTCATAGTCAGGAACGCCCTTCGCCGCATATAGCTTGGATTGTCCCAGATTTGCCGCTACGACTTCTTGCTCCACGGCAGACTTTGTTTCAGGCGATCCCACCATCCTGGCGGCGGCGCGGGCTTCTGGTTCGCCGGTTGGGTAATGGCCAAGGCTTTCAGGTCCAAAGGATCGTCCAATTTCGTCCACGGCGTCGTGGATTGCAACCGTACTCGATAGCCTTCAAAGGAATAGGTCTTGCGCAACAACGCCCCGCCTTCGCCCTCCACTACGAGCGAAAAACCTTGCACCGTATATGTTTTCCGGCCTTCAGTGACTTCCACGGGATGCAACGCGCTTGGAAAATAGCCGCGCACATTTTTCTCGCGGTAGCCGGTTTCATACCGATGCCGTTTCGCATTGTAGACAAAGATACGGAAGCCATCAAACTCATAGGACTCTCCGCCCTTGACGATAGTGGTCCACAGGTAATGTTTCTTTACCAAGTCGCCGTCGCGTACTTCCCCCAATGGGAACCAGGATGTAATCCGGTGCCCTTCGGCATAGCGAGCGACGTCGTCAGGAATCGTCATCGTCAGGGTGCGGGTGAGTATCCAGCCCGCGCGGCCGTCCTTCGTACGCACGAGGCTCCAATCTTCGAACTTCGGCGGTTCCTGCGGCTGACGGATCAACATGGACAAAGCAGAGCGCTCTTCTTTTTTACGCTCCGCCGCAGCGGCTTCCGCCGGCGTCAACCGGTGCGACAACTGCCGCCAGTTGGCAGGTAGCGGAGGCGGAGGCGGCATCGGCGGCATTTCCAGTTCGCCGTCTTTGCCTTTTTTGTCTTTCGACTTCGAACCACGCGGCGGCCGTTTTCTTCGGGGCGCAGGAGCGGTGGCCTTTTCAATTTTCTTCGTGATCTCGGAGACATACGGCGTCCGTTCCACCAGCTTATGTCCCAGTACCTGAAAGCGTTCTTCTTCTTTCAGCACAAGGAAGCTCGGCGCCTGCCGGTGCGGCTCCGTATGTACATTCCGCGCGTCGTAAACCGTGGCTTCGCCTTGTGAGGGAAGCTTGGCGGCAACCTCAGAAACAGCGCGCAAGCGCCCCATCTGCTCTGTGGTCAACAGCTTCTCGCTGTCGCACCAGCCCTCCGCACCCGCCGGCGTGCGTACCCGCATAAAGCGCCGGCGCACACTCAGGACTTCCAACAAGTCCCCGTGCTTTACCGTCGCTACAACCGGCGACTTCAGCCCCAATTCCTGGCGGATATTCAGCGTCACTGGGCCCGCATAGGCCTCACCGATTGCAGACGCAGGTTCGGGCTTGTCTGAGCAGGAAGTGAATGTCAGCCCGGCGAATACAAATAATGTCAGTACAAAAAATAAGCGCATGAGCCTTACTACCGGCTGCGCCAGAGCACTTACGAGTTTACCCTATGCCGGCACGTATATACGCAAAATTTCCAAATCTGCCCCGTCTATGGCGTAACTTCCGCACGCGGCCGGAATCAGCCAGCACTCCCCCATGCGGATATGCACGGTCGTTCCGCCAGCTTTCATCAAGCCGCTGCCCCGCGTGGCCACCAGCAGGTGAAACCGCTCCGAGTCCGAAGTCCACTGAACCGGCTCATTCAAATCGAGCCGCTCCGCAGCAAACTGCGGACAGGACGCCAACAGTTCTCCGCCACCGAAGGGCTTGGGCGCCAGGGGGCCTGGATGGGGTCCCAAATCAGCCACCGCCATGGAGTTCTCCACATGCAGTTCACGCGGACGACCGTAATCCCACAGACGATAGGTAACGTCCGAATTCTGCTGAATCTCGCAGATCACGATGCCCGCACCCACTGCGTGCACGGTCTTCGCAGGAATAAAATAGGTTTGCCCCGGCGCCGCCGGCCACCATTCCAATGCCTCGGCAACGGTTCCCTCATAAACGGCGCGCCGCAATTGCGCGGGCTGCAACGTCTCCCGGAATCCGGCCGCAATCGTGGCTCCGGGCCTCGAACGCAGCACGTACCACATCTCCGTCTTGCCTGGAGATCCTTCGTGCTCCTCGCTGTAGGCATCGTCCGGATGGACTTGCACCGATAGCTTCTCGTTCGTGAAGAGAAACTTAACCAGGATCGGAAAGCGGCCGCCGTAGGCGCGCGTCACTGCCGTACCCAGAAGCTGATCTCCCTCGCGATCCATCAGCGCCCGGAGAGAAAGCCCCTCCGAAGTCTGATTCTCATCCGAAGTCAACCACACTTCGCCCGTATTTTCCGGGCGGTCCGGGAACCACGGAGACAAATCCGTGGTTCCCCACACGCGTTCTACAAACCGCGGCTCCAACCGGACGGGTTTCATGCCAAGCCGGTAATAAAGGCGTGCAAGCGGTCCAACCCGCGTTCCAACTCATGCATTGACGTCGCATAGCTGATGCGGATATGCTTCTCGGTCCCAAACGCTTCGCCGGGTACAACGGCCACGTGGGCTTCCGCCAAAAGCTTCTCGCAGAACTGCATCGTATTCGTGATGCCGCCCTTGCCAAACGTAACACTGATGTCCGGATAGACGTAGAAAGCGCCCTGCGGCACTTGCAGCGTCACGCCCGGAATCTGGCGAATCCGCTCGATCACGTAATCGCGGCGTTTGCGATACTCGGCCAACATCACGCCCACGCCTTCCTGCGGCCCCTTCACGGCTTCCACTGCCGCTTTCTGCGCGATGGATGTAGGGTTGGAGGTGGAGTGGCTCTGCAACTTCATCATCGCGCTGGCCACGGCCGCCGGGGCCAGGCAGAAGCCGATGCGCCAACCGGTCATGGCGTAGGTCTTGGACAGGGAACCGGCGACAATGACGGAATCCTTGGCCCCCGGCTGCGCCGCAATCGAAAACGGCTCGCTGTCATACAGAAAACGGCAGTAGCATTCGTCGGTCAACAGCCAGATGCCGCGGGATGAGGTGAGCTGGAAGATCTTGATGAACTCTTCGCTTGGCAGCACCGCGCCAGACGGGTTCGAAGGCGAATTGATAATCACCATCTTCGTCTTTGGCGTGATTGCCTTCTCAATCATCGCGGCTGTGAGCTGGAAGCCGTGCGCTTCGTCCGTTTCCACGAACACCGACTTGCCGTAGGCAAAGTTGACGACGTCGTTGTATGTCACCCAATAGGGCACGGGGATAATTACTTCGTCGCCGGGGTTGATCAACGCTTGCATAGCGTTGAAAATCACATGCTTGCCGCCCACACTGATTACACATTCCGCGGGTGTGTAATTGGTGCCGTAATCCACCTTGTGGCGTTCGCAAATGGCCGCTTTCAACTCTTGCGTGCCGCCGGCCGGGGTGTACTTGGTGAAGTTCTTGTTGATCGCGTCAAAAGCGGCTTGTTTGATGTTGTCCGGCGTGGGGAAGTCCGGCTCACCGGCTCCAAAATCAACCACGTCAATCCCATCTCGACGCATCTTGTCGGCGTCGGCGGCCACCTTCATCGTCGACGAAACGGTAATAGTCGACATCCTATCGGCAATCGTAAGCTGGGAAGCTTGCACAGGGGAACTCATCCTTTCATTACACCTTAGTTTCAACGCCGGCCGCACTGAATCGCACCGATAGACGGCGCTCCACCGCAGGCGGCACTAGTCCGGAAACGTTTCCGCCCAACCGGGCCACTTCCTTTACCAGCCGGGAACTGAGAAATGAATTCCCCTCCCCGGCCAGCAGAAACATGGTTTCAATATCGGGCCGCAGGCGCCGGTTCATCAACGCCATCTGCAACTCGTATTCGTAATCAGAGATCGCGCGGATACCACGCATGATCACGCTGGCGCCGCGCCGCGAGGCATAGTCGGCCAGCAACCCGTCAAAGCTGTCAATCTCTACGTTGTCCATGCCTACCACGGCTTCCCGCAGCATTTCCATCCGTTCTTCCACGTGGAATAACGGAAGCTTAGCCTCATTGTTCAACACAGAAATGATTAACTTGCCCACCAGGCGGCGGCCGCGGTGAATCAGATCAAGATGCCCATTCGTCAGCGGGTCGAATGACCCTGGATAAATGGCAACGACACTGTCGCTACGAGGACTCACGCAATCTTTCTGTATCGTAACAAGCGGATTAGATGTAGTCCGCGTAGATTTCCATCAACTTCTGGAGTTCGGCATGCTCTTCGGCGGTAATGTTCACCAAGGGAGGCCGCACTGGACCGGCCGGGTGTCCGAGAATTTCCATGGCCGACTTCATCATGGATACCTCGTAACCCTTCTTGCGGTCACGAAGCGCGTAGAGCGGGTGCACATACTTCGTCATCAGTGCCGCCAAGCCCTTGAAGTCGCCAGCCAACCCCAGTTCTGCAATTTTCAACGACAGCTTCGGCGCGATATTCGAAATGCTTGACGTATAAGCTTGGCAGCCAACGGCAAAATAGCCCGGTGCACAGTCGTCGCCGATGCCGCCAACCCAAGCCAGCCGGTCACCCACTTCGCCGATGATCCGCTGATACTTCCGCATATCTCCTTGGCCGTCTTTCCACATTTTGAGCGACGGAACACGGTCCAGCAAGCGTTTCACTTGTGCGGGAGCCAGACCCGCCCAGTCGCGCGTGTAGAATGACAGCGCCAAGCCGCAGCTATTGGCGATCGCTTCGAAATATTGGATCATTCCCTCTTCGGGAGCGTTGATGTAGTAGGGCGGCATCACCAACAGCGCTTCTGCGCCGGCCTTCTCCATCTCGCGCGCCATGTAACTGGCGATCGTGGCATTGTAGGCAACACCGGCCACCACCGGCATGCGCCCGTTGATAGCCTTCACCGCCACCCGCACACACTCGATCGATTCGTCCGGCGTCATCGAGTAGACTTCGCCCGTACCGCCAGCGATTACCTGCGAACAGAACGGAAACCCGGCCATCCAGTCACAATTGCGCTCCAACCCCGCCAAGTTCAGCGACAGGTCTTGTTGAAATGGCGTGACAGGAAAGCCGAAGACGCCATGAAATGCCTTTTTCGGATCGATCATAGGTATCCTTTACCAACGCGGAAGAATGCGTTTCCAGTTCGGGTCAATATGCTTTCGCATTTCGGCCTCATCGTCGCGCTTGCGGAACGGCAGATTCCTATATCGCTCCTCGCCGCGCGCCACTTGATCATAGTCGAGTTCGACTCCTAATCCCGGCTTGTCCGGAATCACAACGCAACCCTTCTCAAAGGGAATACGCCCGCCCACCACTACTTCGTCCTTCTCCGTCTGCCACGGATAGTGGGTATCGCAGGCATAGGTAAGCGCCGGGCATACGGCCGCCGCATGCGCCATCGTCATCAGGCTCACGCCCAGATGATTGTTCGAGTGCATCGACATGCCCAGCCCCAGCACTTCACAAAGATCGCTCAATTTTTGCTGTGCCCGGATACCGCCCCAATAGTGCGGATCCGAGAGAATCACCTGCACGCCATCGGTCTGCTTCGCCACTGGAACGTGGGCAAAACAAGTAGTGGCAACGTTCGACGCCAATGGCGTCTCGATTCCTTGTGCCAGCAACCGCTTCCGGACCTGAGCCATTCCTTCAATAGAGGCACAGGGATCTTCCAGATACCCACCGCCGGTCAACTCATCCCGGAGTGATTCCCCGACATACACCGAAGTATCCACGCTCCAGGCGCAGTTCGGATCAATACGCAACGGATGCCGATCGCCAAACTCGGCGCGCAATGCCCGGATCGCGGCAATTTCCTCGTCCGGCGGCAGCACGCCGCCTTTCAATTTGATCTCTTCAAATCCGTACTGGGCCATCATCTGCTTGCAGGAGCGGACGACGGCTTCCGGCGTCAGAATCTCACCGTATTCGTCCTCACGGATATCGGCGCCCAGACCGCCACCGCCCGCGTGCTTATAGAACAAGTAGGCGGAAAACGGAACACGATCCCGGCACTGCCCGCCCACCAACTCACACAGCGGGCGTCCCAGCGCCTTGCCAATTGCGTCTAGACAAGCGACTTCAATCGCGGCGAAAGTCCGTGCATGCGTATCGAGAGGGTTCTCGCCCGGCACCAGCCAGGTTTGTGAGCGTCCACCTTCGGCATCCTTAGCAGCACTGGCCGCCTGGGTGTCGATGTACTGGCGAAAGCCCATCAATTGAAATGGGTCCATCCCCTCCACACGAGACCGGACACTTTCCAACGCAGCTATAGGACCGTCGCCGCCATACGTTTCGCTGATCCCCGTGATGCCGTCGGTGGTAACTACCTCGACAACCGTGCGCAGCGCATACGGAGCGTGCAAGCCATAGGACGACCGCAATGGACCATCCGCCACCGCAATTGGGTGGAGTTTCAACTGTTTGATTTTCACGGGAACTGGGAGAAAACGAGAGGGAAACTAGGACTTCCGCATGCCGCGCTTGAGGCCCTTCAACTTCGATTGCCGGCGCTTCCGGGGGTTACGCTTCGGCTTGCTGATGATGAATGTGCCGCTGCCAATGTATTCCGCGCTGTAAAGCTTGCTTTCGTTAGCCAATGAAAAAACTCCTTATCTACCGTAGTGTAGCAAAGCGCTTGCCGGGAAGCGCTTTGCCGCGAAGAAATTCGGACGGGCGGAAGATATCTCCGCTTAGACCATATACATCCCGCCATTGATCTCAATCGTCTGCCCAATAATGTAGGCGGCTCCGTCTGAGCACAAATACTGAATGCAGTCGGCAATCTCGTCATTGGTGCCCAATTTGCCCGCCGGCGTCTGGGCGATGACGCCGTCCAGCATCTGCCTCGATGAGTACTTTTCATGAAAGTAGTTGTCCACTGTACCCGGGCTCACAGCGTTGACCCGGATCCCTTGCGGCGCCAGCTCCTTCGCCATGCCCTTTGTGATGCAAGCCACCGCGGCCTTCGACGCCGCATAAATGGTCGCACCCGGCCCACCACCGTTCCGCGCCGCAATAGAACTGAGGTTAATGATCACGCCGCCGCCGGCCGCCGCCATGCCCGGAGCCACCGCCTGGGAAAGGAAATAGACGCTCTTGGCATTCAGGTTCATCACCTCATCCCACAAATCGCTCGTAAATTCCGGCATTTTCGCGCGCTTCACAAGGTGACCGGCGTTGTTGATCAGAATCTGCGCCCCCGCCGCCTTTTCCCGGATTGAGAGCACAAAGCCGGCGATCCCTTCTTGCGTCCCCAGGTCAGCGCCCAACAATTCCACCTCAGTACCTGTCCCGGCGAGCTCTTTCGCCAACTCCTCAGCGCCTTCCCGATACGAGTGGTAATGCACTACAATCTTCGCCGCACCTTCCCTTGCCAGCATGCGGCATGTCGCCGCGCCAATTCCCCGGGACGCACCCGTCACAATCGCTGTCTTGCCTGTAATTCCGTTTGCCATGGACCCACTATTCTATGCCAGCGCCATCGGACGTAGCGGTGCTCCCGTCCCGCCCCGTAGTTTCAACGGAGCCGCCACGAAAAGAAACTCATAGATCCGGTCCTGTGCCAATGTCTCCAGGTTCAGCGCTTCTATCAGATGAATCCCCTTCTCAAATAGCAGATGCACATGTACCGGCATATCAGGATCCGGCACCCGTTCAAAGGCGACTGTGTCAGAACCGGCCGCAAATACGCCCCGTTCGCTCAACCAACGTGCCCCTGTAATCTCCGGCCCCGGGCCAGCCGGACTTCCCTTCCCGGCATTGATATATCGTGCCGCATCATCCCAATACCGGGCCCAGCCCGTTCGGATTAGCACCACATCGCCTGGCTCAACCTTTACCGCCTGCCTCACGGCGATATCTCGCAGGATATCGGCGGTCAACGCCGCGTCTTCCGGCAGCGGCTCTCCTTCGCCCATCGCATCAAGCAGCACGCCTCGCCGCACGATCGGCGCAATTTCCTCCACCGCGTGCACACGAACGCCGCCGCCGTAGCTCTGTACATCCGCCGCCACGTGGCCGCCATGCAACCGGCCGCCGCAAGAGAAATGGCTGAATCCGTCAATGTGAGTGCCCACGTGGCTGCCCAGCGCGATGGAATCGGCTGCCGAACTGTGGCCGGCCGGCGAGTGCATATCGCCGTGCTTTTTCGTCATCGCATAGAGAAACGGCGGATGAGAAGGATGATGAGGCATGCCGACATAGTAGGGCTGCGCAAGATCATAGACGCGTGCCTTAACGGCCAGGGAGAGAAGGTTGGGGTCCACGGCCAACCAGTCTATCCGCAAAAGAAAAAGCCGACGGGGTTGCCGCCGGCTTTCTTTTTAGGTTGGGTCGAAAAACTACTCGACGATGGTTTCGTCCGGGGCGCCTTCGGTTTCCGAAAGCCCGCCCGCGTAGAAGGTTCGCGCCGTATCTTCGTAGTCCGACATGGAATCGTTGAACGAAATTTCCGGCTCTTGCTGCGGCTCTTCCTCGGGCACGCCTTCTCCGGCGATCCGCACGCCACGGTAGTAATCCATACCCGTGCCGGCCGGGATCAAACGGCCCATGATGACGTTTTCCTTCAAGCCGCGCAGTCCGTCCCGCTTGGAGTTGATGGCGGCTTCGGTCAGCACGCGCGTCGTCTCCTGGAAGCTGGCTGCGGAGATGAACGAATCGGTCGACAGCGAGGCCTTCGTGATGCCCAGCAGGATCGGCCGCGCGTGGGAACGCCGTCCGCCCTTGTCGTTCGTTTTCTCGTTCTCTTCCTTGAACTTGAAGCGGTCGACCACCTCTTCCGGCAGGAAGTCGGTATCGCCGATGTCTTCGATTTTCAGCCAACGCAGCATCTGGCGCACGATCACTTCCAGGTGCTTGTCGTTGATGTTCACACCCTGCAACCGGTAGACTTCCTGCACTTCGTTGACGAGGTACTTCTGCAGTTCCTTCTCGCCGCGAACTTTTAGAATGTCGTGCGGATCGATCGGGCCGTCCATCAACTGGTCGCCGGCCTCCACGCGTTCGCCTTCCTGTACGTTGATGTGCGCGCCGCGCGGGATCGCGTAATCGCGTTCCTGCCCGTCATCGCCCGTCACGTAGATCTTTCGGCTGGTCTTGGTGATTTCACCGAAGCGGACCACTCCGTTGATCTCGGCAATCTGCGCTGGATCACGCGGCTTGCGGGCTTCAAACAACTCGACCACGCGCGGCAGACCGCCCGTAATGTCTTTCGTCTTCGAAGTCGCGCGCGGAATCTTGGCCAGCACATCGGCCGCGTGTACGATGTCGCCATCGCGCACCATCAGGTGAGCGTGCGTCGGCATCAAATACCGCTTTTCGTCGTGCTTGGTCCCGCCTTCCGGCCGGATGATGATCGTGGGAACCTTCTTGCCGTCCAGCGAGTCCACAATGACCAGCTGCGACAGGCCCGAAACGTCGTCCACCTGTTCCTGCACCGTGATGCCTTCGTCAATGTCCTTGAAGTGCACCTTGCCGCTGATTTCCGTGAGGATTGAGAACGAGTACGGATCCCATTCCACCATCACGTCGCCCGCTCCGATTGCCTGGCCATCCAAGTACTTGATCTTGGCGCCGTAAACAACCTGATAGCGTTCTTTTTCGCGGCTCTTTTCGTCCACAACGGCGATCTTGCCGTTCCGGTTCATGACGATGTTTTCGCCCGCCGCGTTCTTCACGGTCTGGATGTCGATGTGCTTGACGAAGCCAGCACCCTTCGATTCCTGCGTGTTCTGTTCCGAAGCGCGCGTCGCCGCGCCGCCGATGTGGAACGTACGCATCGTCAACTGGGTACCCGGTTCGCCGATCGACTGGGCCGCGATTACGCCTACCGCTTCGCCGCGTTCCACCATCCGGCCCGTGGCCAGATTGCGTCCGTAGCAGAGTTGGCAAACGCCACGCCGGCTTTCGCAGGTCAGCACCGAGCGGATCTTCACTCGCTCAATACCGGCCGCCTGAATCGAGGTCGCCAGGTCTTCGGTAATCAACTCGTTTACGCCGACAATCTTGTTGCCTTCGAAGTCGAGCTGATCTTCCAGAACCACGCGGCCCACGATCCGGTCGCGCAGCGGTTCGATCACTTCACCCGCTTCCACGATCGGTTCGACGTATATGCCTTCGCCCGTACCGCAATCGTGTTCGCTGATGATCACGTCCTGCGCCACGTCCACCAGACGGCGGGTCAGGTAACCCGAGTCGGCGGTCTTCAACGCGGTATCGGCCAAACCCTTACGAGCGCCGTGCGTCGAGATGAAGTACTGCAATACGTTCAGGCCTTCGCGGAAGTTGGCCGTAATCGGGGTTTCAATAATTTCGCCCGACGGCTTGGCCATCAATCCACGCATACCGGACAGCTGACGGATCTGTTGTTTCGAACCGCGGGCGCCGGAGTCGGCCATGATGTAGATCGGATTCAGATAGCGGCCCGACCGGTCGTCGGATTCCATCTTTTTGAACATCTTGTCGGACACTTCTTCGGTCACGCGCGTCCAGATTTCGATGATCTTGTTGTAGCGTTCGCCCTGCGTGATAGCGCCCGACTGGTACTGGCTTTGGACTTCGATAACCTGCTTCTCGGCGTCCTTCACCATCTGCTGCTTCTCTTCCGGCACCACCATGTCGTCGATGCCGATCGAGATGCCGGCGCGCGTGGCGTACTGGAAGCCCAGCGCCTTGATGTCGTCGAGCATCTTCACCGTCGTCTGCAACCCGAACTTCAGGTAGCAGTACTGCACCAGCTGTGTCAGGCCCTTCTTCTTCAGAAGGCCATTGACGAACGGCATGTCTTCCGGCAGCACGTCGTTCAAGATGACGCGGCCGACGGTCGTATCCATGTCCTGCTTATTGTACTCGACTGCTTCGGAGTGCATTAGGTTCTGGCCGTCTTTCGACGTGGTCAGATCGAGCACTTTACCCGAATAGCGCAGCTTGATCGGCGTCAGCGTCTCCACTTCGCCCATTTCGAGCGCGATGAGCACATCGTCCATGGAGGCAAACTTCTTGCCTTCCCCTTTGGAGCCGACACGCGATTTGGTCAGGTAGTACAGACCCAACACCATGTCCTGCGACGGGATCGCGATGGGCGAACCGTGCGCGGGTGACAGGATATTGTTCGAGGCGAGCATCAACGTCGAGGCTTCGATCTGCGATTCGGGTGACAGCGGAATATGGACCGCCATCTGGTCACCGTCGAAGTCGGCGTTGAATGCCGTACAAACCAGCGGATGCAGCTTAATCGCCTTGCCTTCCACCAGCACCGGCTCAAATGCCTGGATGCCGAGGCGGTGCAGCGTGGGTGCGCGGTTCAGAAGGATGGGATGGTCACGAATGACTTCTTCAAGAATGTCCCAGACCACCGGATCCTGCTGTTCGACCAATTCCTTAGCTTGCTTGATGG
>DASTML010000100.1:0-10609 GCA_035714175.1 Bryobacteraceae bacterium
GCGTATGATGACCAGCCATATCCAATTCCGGCGGGCGTTTGTGAATCGAATCTGGGCGGAGTTGATGGGTTTCGGGATTGTCGAGCCCGTGGACGATTTCGATTTGGAACGGTATGACGCGAAAGCGGCGTTGCCGGCTCCGTGGACGGTACAGCCTTCCAACCCGGCCCTGCTCGACGCGATGGCCGAAGACTTCGGCGCCAACCGGTACAGCTTCCGGCATGTGATCCGGACGATCATGAAGTCGAGCGCCTATCAACTGTCTTCCAGCTTTCCAGGAGAGTGGAAGGAGAGCTATACCCCCTACTACGCCCGCAAGTATGTCCGCATGTTGAGTGCGCCGGAACTGCATGACGCCATTGCGCTAGCGACGGGACGGCCGGGTTCGTTTTCGAGCGGGACGGAGAAGGTCGGCATGGTGATGCAGATGCCGGAGCCGAAAAAGGCGTCAGCGGACGTGCAGAGCTTTATGAGAACGTTTGGGCAATCCAACCGGGACGATATGCCGAAGAAGGTTCCGCCGAGTTCGCTACAGGCGATGCTGCTGATGCAATCCAAGGTGGTGACCGAGCGCGTGAATGCATCCCAGGGCGGTCTGCTGGCAGCGCTGCTCGAGAAGACCCGGGACGACCAGGCACTGGTGGAGCAGATGTACCTGCACACCGTTTCCCGGCGGCCGACGGCGCCGGAGCTTCGGATTGGGCTTGATGCGCTGAAAAAGGACCGGAAAAGCGGCGCGGAAAACTTACAGTGGGCGTTGCTGAATTCGCCCGAATTTCTGTTCAACTACTGAGGCCATATGGACAAGCGTGTATCCGATTTTTTGCCCACTCGCCGTGATCTTCTGCAGATGGGCGGCCACGGGCTGTTGGGATCGTTTGCCAGCCAAGCGCTGTTGCCGGTACAGGTGCGCGCAGCGGGCCGGGCGAATCCGCGAGGAACGGCGCGATTCTGTATTGTCATTGAGTTGGCTGGCGCCTTGAGCCACATTGACTCGTTCGACTTCAAGGAAGACGAGGGGACGCAGAAAGACTTCGACGTACGGAAGATCCGCAACGACCTGTATCTGCCGTACCGGCTGTTCCCGGAACTTTCCCAGGAGATGGACAAAATCGCCATCATCCGGTCCATGAAGAGCCACGAAGTGGTTCACTTCCGCGGGCAGTACTATACGCAAGCCGGAAGGCCGTTGAATCCGGCACAGGCTCCGGAGATCCCGTCGGTAGGGTCCGTAATCAGCTATGAGTTTGAAAAGCTGCGCCGGGAAAAAGACACGTTCCCGACGTACATCGGCTGCAATCTGGATACGTCAGGATGCGGGGCGCTGTCCACGGGCTTCCTGCCGCCCCGGTTTTCCGTGTTGGACGTGAATCTGAAAGAGGGTTCGGCTTCAGCGCCTGGAAGCGCGGAGGCGCTGGCGATTCTGGAAGAGCGGTATCGAATTCTGAATCAACTGGACGACGCCATGGCTGGCAGCCGCGCCGGGCGGGACCGGCAATTCGGAGCGTTCCGCGATTTCCAAAAATCCGCGTTTCAATTGCTCGGAGATCCCCGTTGGCCGCAGGCGTTTCAAATGTCGAAAGATGAGATTGCCAAGTACGGGGACAACTCCGTCGGCTTGGCCTGCCTGTTCGCCCGGAACGCGGTGAAGGCCGACGCGGGAACGCGGTACATCCACATCACGCATCCGGACTGGGATCACCACCGGAACATCTATAACCACGCTTCCAAGAGCAACCACTACATTCGCTGCAATGAATTCGACCGGGCGATGGCTTCCCTGCTCCGGGATCTGGCGGCGGCTCCCTCCCCGCGCGAGGCGGGCAAGACGCTGCTGGACGAGACACTCGTGGTGATGGCTACTGAATTTGGCCGCGTGCCAGGACCATTGAACGGCATCGCGGGCCGGCACCACTACAATCTGGCCTATGTTTCCCTATTCGCGGGCGGCGGCGTGAAGGGCGGGCGGATTCTGGGAAAGACGGATGCCCGCGGTGAAAACGTGGTGGAATCCGGCTGGAAGTACAAGAAGCATCAGATAAAGACCGAGAATATCTATGCTTCCATCTACTCTGCGATGGGTATCGACTGGACTAAGGCCATCACGAATACGCCGTCGCGGCGCGCCTACCGGTATGTAGACCCGTTGGGCGCAACCGAGATGCTGATGGACGACGAGATCGCGGATTTGTTCGTCTGATGCGGAGGCGGACGCTCCCCATTCTGCTGGCGCTGGTTTGCTTACGGGCAGCCGAGCCGAACATGGCGTTGATCCCTGCTGGTTCGTTTTCCATGGGACGCAGCAAGCTGACGGCGGACGACAAGACGAAGATGCGGCCGCAAATCCTTCTGGACGACCGGCCGGTGCATGTCGTCAAGTTGCCGCCTTACTTGCTGGACACCAAAGAGACGACCCAGGCGGAGTATGCGGAGTTTGTCAACGCGACCAAACGGAAGGCGCCTTATCACTGGGCCGGCGGAAAGGTACCGGATGGAACCGGCTCCACGGCCGCCTACAACGTGAGTTGGGACGACGCCAAGAGCTATTGCGAGTGGCGCGGAAAACGGTTGCCGACGGAAGCGGAGTGGGAACGGGCGGCACGTGGGGGTCTGGAAAATGCAGATTATCCGTGGGGCGACAAGTACGACGCTAAACTGGCGCGCCACAATACGGAAACGGGACCAGGCGTTCCCGGGCGATATCCGCCGAACGCATTCGGCCTCTACGACATGGCGGGCAATATGGCGGAATGGACCGCCGACTGGTTTGCTCGGGAATATTACAAGAACTCACCGGCAGAGAACCCCAAGGGACCGGAAATCGGAACCTACCGGATTATTCGCGGCGGCGCCTGGTCCGACCAGGGCCGGCGTATTACGGTCTTCTTCCGCAACTGGGTCCGGCCGACGCAAAAGCAGCCAAATATCGGCATACGGTGCGCGAAAGATGCCCCTGCCGCGGAACAGCGTATCCGGGAACGGATCGCGGGTTTTCAGGGAGTCGTTTCACTCCATGCGAAGAATCTTCGCACGGGCAGCGAGTTTGGCATTGGGTCGGACGAGCGCGTTCGGACCGCGTCGACCATTAAGCTGCCGATTCTGGTGGCCGTAGCGCAGGCGGTGGCCGACGGGAAAGCCAATTGGGAGGAAGAACTGACGCTGACAGCGGCAGACAAGGTATCGGGTTCGGGAGTCTTGTCTGAGTTTACTGCCGGGCAGAAATTCCTGTTGCGCGACTTGGCCAACCTGATGATCGTAGTGAGCGACAATACAGCGACCAACCTGATTCTGGACCGTATTACCGCGGACTATGTGAACGCGGTGATGGAAAAGTATGGATTTACGAAAACGCGATCGAACCGGAAGATCCTGGGCGACGGGAAAAACCTGAAGCCGCAGCCCTCGGGGTGGAGCGCGTTCGGGCAAAAGGAAGAGAACAAAAAGTTCGGGATTGGCGTTTCCACGCCGCGAGAAATGGTCCGGCTCTTAGAGATGTTGTACAAAGGCGAGATCGTAAGCGCGGAAGCATCGAAAGAGATCCTGGCGACGATGGACCGCCAGCGGTATACGGACGGAATTGGAAGGCATCTGGCCGGGTTCCGGGTGGCGTCCAAATCCGGGGGATTGGACGCGCTGCGAAGCGACGTGGGACTAGTGACCGGAAAAACGGCCGCTTATGCCGTTGCTATTACCGTAGATGGCATGCCGAAAATTGACTATTCGGCCGATAACGTGGGCAACATTCTCATCAGCGACCTGACCGCAATGCTGCTGGAGAAACTACCGTAGCTAAATCGTATCGGCGGGCTTCTTGGGCTCGACGATTTCTACGCCTTCTTGCGTAATGTTCACGGTACGAACCTGGCCGCGCGGACCAATGGGACCGATATCGCGGCCACCCTTACTGACAGCGATGCCGCCCGCGTTGCCCACCACCATACGGGCGCGCTGGAGAGTGGAGATCCGCTTTTTGTCGCCCTTCTCCAAGACTCCCATGAAGATGCGTTTGCCGTCGGCTGTAACTTCAATCCAAGTCTGCTCGGTCGCTTCAATATTCAGAGTGAGATTGCCATCGGGATCGGTGGAGATCGTGGGAACGATTTTGGGCGGTGCTTCCGAAGCCCCGGCAGGCTGCTCCGCTTGCTTCTCCACGGCCGCGGCAGGGGCAGGCGTAACAGGCGCGTGCATGCTGGCACTACTCTGTTTCCGGACGTCCTTGGGGCTGTTCCAACGGTCGACAAAGAGGGTCAACGCACCGCCGCCTGCGACCAGAAGTACTAGAGCCGCCGCCGCGAGGCCCGTCTTGGAATCAAAAAAACCGGAGGAGGAGCCCCGCAATGGTTCCACGGAGATAAGCTTCTTTTCCTCGTCCAGCCTGGCACGCGGATCATAGGCCTTCGCCATAGCGTCCATATCCACGGCGGAATCGGGCCGGACCAGAGCGTTAAACTCTTCTTCGATTTTGGACGGATTCAGACCGAGGGACTGGGCGTACTGGCGCACAAAGCTGCGGTTGAAAAAACCGCCGGGCAGCTGTTTCCAATCTTCCGCTTCGATCGCTTCCAGGTACCGGGAGCCAATCCGGAGTTCATCGGCGATCTGGCGTAACTGTTTGCCTTGACGAAGGCGCTCGTCCTTCAACTTTTGTCCGAGTGATACCATTACCAAGATCCGGCTGGATCAATCTTATAATATACCCTTGTCCAAGCGTCAAACAACCGTTGCCATCAGCGTAGTGGTGGTTAATTGGAACCGGAGAGAAATGCTGCGGGAGTGCCTGGAATCATTGGGGTTACAAGTTTGGGACGAAGGCCGGGCGAAGACGGTGGAAGTCGTGGTTGTGGATAATGGATCGAGCGACGGATCGGCGGCGATGGTGGAGAGGGAGTTCCCCCAGGTGCGATTGATCCGGAACAAGCGAAATTTGGGGTTTTGCGAGGCGAACAACCAGGGAATTCGATTGGCCCAGGGAGAGTTTATCGCCCTATTGAACAACGATGCGGCCGCCAATCCCGATTGGTTACAACAGTTACAAGCCGCCTTTCTAGCTTCACCTGAGATTGGAATGGCCGCCTCAAAAATCGTCACTTGGGAAGACGTGGAACGTATCGACAAAGTGGGCCACCTTATTTATCCGGATGGACAGAACCGGGGACGCGGAACGGGAGAGCGGGACCGCGGACAGTATGAGAGCGTGGAAGAGACGCTCTGGCCAGACGGGTGCGCCGCCATGTATCGTAGGGCGATGCTCGATCGGATCGGCCTATTCGATGAAGATCTGTTTGCCTATGGGGACGATGCGGAGCTGGGGATGCGCGCGCGGATCGCGGGCTGGCGATGCCTTTATATGCCTAAGGCGGTGGTACGGCATAGGCGGGGATCAACGATGGGGCAAGGCAATCCCGAACGAGTGGTACTGATCGAACGAAATCGTATACTTCTGGCGGCCAAACTGTTTCCGTGGAGTTTGCTGGTCTGGAATCCGATTTTCTTCGCAGTGAGAATGGCGGCCGGCGCGTTTGCCGCGGCGGCGGAAGAGGGTGACTTGGCGGCGTTTCCGGGATTCTGGAACAAGCTGCGTGTTCTGGGGGCTTTATTGCGCGGCCAGTGGCAGGCGTTGCGGATGCTGCCGATGACGCTGCGGAAGCGGGCCGCCGTGAACCGCTTGGCGGTGTTGACAATGGCGGAACGGCGGCAGCTCATCCTGCGCAACCGGTTGACGCTCTCCGCATTGTTCGGTATTGTGCGCGGTACGGAGGTGGCATCGTGACGGAAGAAGCCGTCTCAACGGAAACCATTCGCGAGGCAGATCTGTGCCCGGCGTGCGGCTGCTCAGACATGCGCACGCTTTTCCATGGCACTGACCGGCTGTTCGCGACCACTACGAGGCATTTTGAGGTCGTCGAGTGCGGAGAATGCCGGCTTATGCGGCTATTTCCGCAGCCGACATCCGAAGAACTTGGCCAATATTATCCGCCGAATTATTGGTTTGCGCCGGGCAAGGACGCCGCATCCCGCGCGGAAGATTTCTACCGCCGGCTGGTGCTGGGCGACCATGTGCGATTTGTGGAGCGCGCTATCGAATCGACGGCGGCAACGGGGCCGGTACTCGACGTGGGATGCGGCGGTGGTTTGTTTTTGCGGCTGCTGCGGGAGCGAGGCCGGAAGGTGATGGGGCTGGACTTTTCAATGGATGCCGCGCGAACTGCCTGGACGGTGAATCGAGTTCCTGCGATGTGCGGTACCCTTTCCCGCGCGCCACTGCGTCCGGGTTCTTTTTCGGTTATCACTATGTTTCATGTGTTGGAGCACCTGTATAACCCGGCGAGCTACGTGGAAGAGGCGCACAAGCTGCTGGAAAGCGATGGGAGGCTGGTGGTTCAGGTCCCGAATGCATCGAGTTGGCAATTTCTGCTTTTCGGACAGAATTGGAACGGCATTGATGTGCCGCGGCACTTGGTGAACTTCAAGGAACGTGATATTTCGGCGCTGCTCGAGTCCTGCGGATTCGAGATTCTCCGCCGGAAGTATTTTTCGCTGCGCGACAATCCCGCGGGGATGGCCACCTCCATCGCCGCATCGCTGGATCCGATGAGCCGCCGGGTACGGAAGGTACGGGAAACCCCGCCGATCCGATTGGCCAAAGACCTGGTGTACCTGGGTTTGACGGCACTTTGCCTGCCTTTCACGATGATTGAAGCGGCGTGCCGGTCAGGCTCAACGATCATGATCGAGGCGCGCAAGAAGTGAACGCCGGCCTGCTGCCGGGGCCGCTGCGACGGTATGTGTTGGACTTTGAGCGGAGGATTGAGGAAGCCGTAGGCGCATTTGCGGCTGGCCTTCCCGCCGGAGCCAGGGTATTGGACGCGGGCGCGGGAGAAGGCGCCTACAAGGCCCATTTTCCGCTGCAGCGCTACACTGGCCTGGATCTCGGGATCGGCGATACAGCGTGGGACTATACGCAACTGGACGTGCTGGGGGATTTATCCGCGCTTCCCTTCTGCAATGGCGTATTTGACGCGGCGCTCAATATCGTCACATTGGAACATGTACGGGAACCACAGCGCGTTATGGACGAATTGGCCCGCGTTTTGCGGCCCGGAGGCCGCTTACTGCTCGTCGTGCCGCACGAATGGGAAGTGCACCAACATCCCCATGATTTTTTCCGCTACACCAAATTCGGCGTGGAAGAGCTGGCAAGAAAGGCCGGTCTCCGGGTGATTTCTCTCCAGGCGGGGGGCGGCTATTTCCGTTTGCTCGCAAGAAGAATGCTCAGCGGAGCGCAGTACTTCTCCGCCCCTTTCCAGTTGCTGTGGCTGGCGGCGGTGGCGCCTGCGGCCTTATTGCTGCCTCTGCTGGACGGTCTCGACCGGCGGCAAGACTTCACACTGGGTTATCTTGCCGTACTGGAAAATGGGCGAGAATAGACCATGCCCAAACGCAGAGACATATTCAAATTGCCCGCGATACTCGGACCGATGGCGCTGTTTGCGGCTAAGCCGGGCGAACTGCAAAACGTCGTGATTGACGCCTCCAAGGTGCGGACCAGCAAAGCGCCGTTCGGTGAATTGAAGGTTTTTTTCGACGGGCCGACCGAGCAATTGAAAACGATTACGGCCGGCAGTCTGCTGCTGTACGCCAATCAGGAACCACACCCGCCGCATACGCACCCGGAAGAAGAGTTTATGGTGGTGACCGAAGGCACGGGTGAGTTGATGGTTGACGGCAAAACCTACCAGGTGGGTCCCGGGTCGATGATGTATTGCGGGGCAAACAAAATTCACGGCATCAAGGCCGGGAAAAAGAATCTGTTGTTTTACTTCTACAAGTGGAAGGCCTAAAACTCTTTCCCGTTGTACAAGCCGGCCACGAATTTTTCGTAGCCGTTGTACTGTTGGGTGGGACGGCGTTCCATGGTGGGAATCATCTGTTCCATGGCCTGTGACCACCGGGGGTGCGGCTTCTTCGGCTCGACATTCGAGTAGAAGCCGTATTCGGCGGATTGGAGGCGGTTCCAGAAGGTGGGCGGTTCTTTGGCGGTGAATTCGATCTGAACGATCGATTTCGGACTCTTGTACCCGTACTTCCACGGTGTGACGATCCGGATCGGGGCGCCGTTTTGTTTGGGCATTGGCTTGCCGTAGAGACCGGTGGCGAGAAGGGTGAGCGGGTGCATCGCTTCATCCATTCGCAGGCCCTCAAAATACGGCCAAGGGTAGGGCGCCTGCTTCATACCGGGCATCTCATTGGGGCGGCTAGCGGTAAGGAAACGTACGAATTTCGCCTCCGCCTTCGGCTCCACCATTTTGATGAATGACGCCAGCGGAAATCCGCTCCAGGGTACGACCATCGCCCAGCGTTCGACGCAACGGAAGCGGTAGACGCGTTCCTGCAACGGGAACTTCTTCAATAGCGCGTCGAGGTCGTAGGTCTGGGGCTCTTTGACGAGACCCGTAACTTTGATGGTCCAAGGCGAGGTGACGAACTTGCCCACGACCTTCTGCACGTTTTGTTTATCGTAGGGGTCAAATTCGTAGTAATTGTTGTAGCCTGTCGCGGCCCATTCGGGCGTGAGGGGATCGGCGGGAACGTTGAATTCTTCGTTCTTGGCAGCCGGATAGAGAGGCTTAACCTGCCCGGCAAGCGAGGGCACGGACAAGAGGCCGGCCGCGCTGAGAATCTGGCGGCGGTTCCAATAGACCGCTTCCGGTGTGGCCTCACGCTCCGGTATCTCCCATCCTTGCGGTTCTCGAATCAACATTCTGCAGATCCTCCCTTCCGTTTATCCTATACGCTTTCCACTTTATTCCAGATGAGGCCGGAACATTTGGCGAGCCACGTGCGTAACAGAGAAAGAAGGAGATCGACTCATGTTCTGCACCGCCTGCGGCTTCCACATGTCCGACGAGCATCGCTACTGTGCCCGTTGCGGCAAACCTGCGTCCGAGGGTCAATACCAATGGAGCGCGGCACAGCCGCCACAGCCGCCCCGCCGCCTGGAACGCGACATGTACGACCGGAAAATTGCCGGCGTATGTTCCGGATTTGCGCGCTATTTTGGCATGGACCCGACCATGATGCGCCTCTTATGGGTCTTGCTGACGTTCACGACGGGTCTCCCGCTTCTCGTCTATCCGATCTGCTGGATGGTCATGTCGCGCAACGATTACCGGGCGCTGCCGGCCGGCACCTATCAGCAGGTGTAACCTGCATGTCAAAATAGTTTTTAATGCACCGTTTGCTTCTAGGGTTTATAGCCCTCTCGTGTGCGCTTTTTGCGCAATCCCCTCTCGGAACCGTAACTGGATTGGTGGTCGATCCCAGCGGAGCCGCCGTTCCGAATGCCGCGATCTTTCTCAAGAACACCGATACCAATGTGGAAAGCCGTTCGCAATCCAATGACGCCGGCGTCTATGTCTTTGCCAACGTGCTGCCCGGCGACTATCAGTTGCGCGTGGAGGCCAAGGGCTTCAAACAACTAGCCACCTCGCCGTTCCCGGTTGCCGCTTTCCGTACGGTGCGCACTGATTTGCATGTCGTGGTTGGCGATACGATTAATACCGTAGAAGTGCAAGGCGAAGTGGCCAGCGTGCTGCAGGCCGAAAGCGCATCGGTCTCCACCAGCCTATCGATGAAAGCCCTGCGCGAACTGCCGACCACGCTGCGCAGCGTCTCCAATAACGCGGGCGATTCCGGCCTAATCTCGCAGATGATGCCGCTGACGATCCCGGGATTGGTACAGGTGGGCGCGGGTGCGGCATGGGTGACGCCCGGCGCAGGCGCAAATAGCGTCAAGACGAAAGTGGACGGTATTGAGTCCAATTTTGGCAATTTCGGCACGCCAGATCCTGTTTCCCAGCCCTCCATGGAGGCGGTAGGGGAGTTTACAGCCAACCTTTTGAGCAACAAGGCGGAGTTTGGCGGCATGGGCATGGTAACCTCCGTGACCCGTTCCGGCGGCAATCAATACCACGGAGACCTGTTCTGGTATGGACGGAACAGCGCGCTCGATGCCCGGAACACCTTCTCCACCGCCAAGCCTTACCAGAACATACACAACTACGGTGCAACCTTTGGCGGTCCGCTGAAAAAGGACAAAACGTTCTTCCAACTGACGTTCGACCAGACGCGCGGCTCACGCGCCTATCTGTTCAGTCCGAACGTGCCTACCGTGGCTATGCGCAACGGAGACTTTACCGGACAGGCGGCGCTGCGAAACCCTTTCTCCGGCGTGAACCCGTTCGACGGCAACCGCATATTGCCGCAGTACATCAGCCCGCAGGCTAAAAAGGCGCAGGAACTCCTGTTCCCGCTGCCAAACTTTGGTCCCGAATCGCTGACGGCCGCCAACTATCGCGCCGCTTTCAACGGGCCGGAAACGCACAGCATTTACGAGGCGCGTTTCGACCAGAACTGGAGCAATGCCCATAGCTCCTTCGCCCGCTACCAGTGGAAGAAGAGCGACTATGAAATACCAGGCGCGCGGTCCACCTTGCCCCCGGAGTCTGTCGGTACATCGACCAATATTCGCGAAGTGCACTTTGCCACTGTCGGCGACGTGTTGACGCTGCGGCCGAACATGTTCAATGAAGCACGATTCGGGTTCGTC
>DASTML010000101.1:0-4910 GCA_035714175.1 Bryobacteraceae bacterium
GGCACGACGCCTTTCGAGATTCCGTACCTGATGAATGCGGCTGGGCTGGCGCCGGGGGGATATTCGGCCCAAATTGTGGTGGAGGGGCAGGACCAGAAGCTGCGTTTCCCGGTCAGTTTGAGTTACTACAGTCCGCCGGAAGCTCCCAAGCCGGAGACCGCGAGTCCCTCTTCGCTTCAATATTCGTTCGAAAAAGGCGCGGGGCGGGTGACACTGGCTGGCGTACAAATCGAGCCGGCCGGGGCCTCGTATACGATTGCCACGGACCCGGCCGCGGGGTGGCTGAAGGCGGAGAAACGGAACGTTGGGGTGGGCGGACTGGTTTCGGTGGAAGCAGACGCGCGGGAACTTGGCGCCGGTACGCACCGCACCGCCATTTCGATCCTAGCGTCCAATGGAACGGTGGCGTTGACAGTGCCGGTTTCGGTGACAATTTGGGAAGGGAAGACTCCCGCTCTTACCATTTCGCCAGCCAATCTGGAGATGCGGGGGGTGGCCCGCACTATGGCGGAGGGGCGAGTTCGCGTGGAGAGCGGCGGGTTGCCCGTCCAGGTGCGGGCCTTTCCCGCAATGGAACAGCCGGGTTGCGAACTCACAGCCGAACCTTCGCGAAATGGGAATGCCGAACCAATCACGCCGCTCGATGTGGTGGTGCGGTGCTACGGTGAGCCAGGAGACTACCGGGGCACGGTGCGCATACAAGCGGGAACGGAGTCTGTGACGGTTCCGGTTTCGTTTCACTTGGAACCCGCCCCATACACGGGGCAGACCGATCCACCGGTGCTGGCCTCCGTGGTGAATGCCGCTTCGGGGTTGGCCGGACCTATTGCCCCAGGGCAATACGTGACGCTACACGGCGTGGGCGTTGACGTACCGGTGCTGTTTGACGGAAAGCCAGGACAGGTAAGTTATTCCTCCGTTTTTCAGACGAACGTGCTGGTCCCGCAATCGTTGAGCGGGCGAACCGTGCTGCGTGTGGGCACGTCGGAGCGCGTGTTGCCGGTGGCGGCAGTTGCTCCCGCGATTTTCACGCTGGACGGTTCCGGCGTTGGAGCGGGTGCGGTGTTAAACCAGGACAATGCGGTGAATGGCGCCGAAGCGGCGGCAGAACGTGGGTCCATCGTGCAGGTATTTGGAACGGGGGGCAGCGGATCGCCAGTCCAGGCTCGGGTAGGCGGAGTGAATGCGGACGTTCTCTATTCGGGCACCACAACGCCCGGGCTCTGGCAGGTGAACGTTCGCATTCCCCTGGAAACCGTGGCGGGACCGGCCGTGCCGCTGGTGCTTTCCATCGAAGGAGCGGAGACACAGCCGGACGTGACGATCGCCGTGCGGTGATCCGACTGGGCCACATGCCGGGCTAGCGGTATGCTGTGGGAATGCGGCTTCTGGTGGTTCTCGTTGCGGGCGTGTGCGCGTGGGCGCAAAGTTGGCCGGATTACGGCGGTGGGCCGGATGCGGCGCAGTTCTCGCCGCTGAAACAGATAAACCGGGCCAATGTGCATAAGTTGCGGCGAGCGTGGTCGTATTCGACGGGCGATTCCGGACGGTACTTTTTTAATCCAGTGATGGTGGACGGCACGCTGTATGTGCTGGCCCGGACAAACCACATTGTGGCGTTGGACGCGGCTACCGGCAAAGAGAAGTGGTCATTCGCCGCGGGCGACGATACGAAAGTCATTACCAATCGCGGGATCAACTATTGGCAGAGCAGAGACGGCAAGGAGCGCCGGCTGCTGTTCGCATCGAACCATAGGCTGCGCGCGATCGATGCGGTGACGGGCCAGGCGATTTCGACGTTTGGGAAAAATGGGAGCGTAGACCTGAAAGAGGGATTAGACCGCGATCCGGCGACTATTTCCCTAGTGCAGTCAACGACGCCGGGTCGCGTCTTCGAAGATATTCTGATTCTGGGATCGGCGACCAACCAGGGCTACGGTTCGGCTCCTGGCGATATACGCGCCTTCAATGTGCGAACGGGAAAGCTGGTCTGGACCTTCCATACCGTGCCGCGGCCGGGGGAGTTCGGCTATGACACGTGGCCGAAGGACGCCTGGAAGACGGTGGGCGGGGCGAATGTATGGGGCGAGATGTCGCTCGATGTGAAACGTGGAATCGTTTTTGCCCCGACGGCGAGCGCCAAGTACAACTTCTACGGCGCGGACCGGGCCGGCGCCAATCTGTTCAGCGACAGTCTTCTCGCCCTGGACGCCCGGACGGGGAAGCGGCTGTGGCACTTCCAGATGGTGCACCACGATATTTGGGACTACGACGACGCCACAGCGCCGAAGTTGTTGACCGTCAACCACAATGGGAAAAAAGTCGACGCCGTCGCCCAGGTGAGCAAGCAGGGATTTGTGTGGGTTTTCGACCGCGTGACGGGCGCGCCGCTGTGGCCGATCGAAGAACGGCCTGTTCCGAAGTCCGACATGCCCAAAGAACAGGTGTGGGCGACGCAGCCGTTCCCGACGAAGCCGCCGCCTTTCGCACGGCAGAAGTTCACCGTGGATGATCTGAGCCCCTATCTCAGTCCCGCCGACCGCGCCAAGTTCCGCGACGACATCCTGAGCGCCCGGAATGAGGGACTTTTTACCCCTCCCGGTACGCGCAACACGATTCAGATGCCTGGCAATAACGGCGGCGCCAATTGGAGCGGGGCGGCAGTGGAACCGGAGCGAGGATTTTTGTACGTGGTCTCCAAGGATCTGCCGGCGATGTTGAAGTTGGAGCCGGAAGGTACGGCGAAGGCCGGATTCAACGATTCCGTGGAACAGCGCGGGCAGATGATTTACCAGGAGCAGTGCCTCCACTGTCACAAAGCGGACCGGAGAGGCAATCCGCCGGCGATGCCTTCGCTTGACGATATCGCGGTACGGATGCCCCGGGATAGGATTGTGGCTGCTATCCGGCAAGGCGTGGGGCCGATGCAAGGGTTTCCCAAGCTGACGAACATTGAGATGGACGCGCTGATCGCCTATCTGTACAACCCGGCGCGGGCACGGGCGACGGTCCCGGCTGGCACGGGCGGCGATGCGGCGGAACGGTACGTGAGCGGCTTCGGGTTCATGATTGCGAGCGACGGATTGTCGCCCATTAAGCCACCATGGTCCTCGTTAACGGCCTATGACTTGAACGAAGGGACGATCCGGTGGAAGATTCCGCTCGGCGATGTGCCGCACCTGGCGGCGAAAGGGATTAAAAATACGGGGTCGCACTACCCGAAGGTGGGCCCAGTGGTGACGGCGGGCGGGATATTGTTTGCCGGCACGAGGGATCGCCACATCCGTGCTTTGGATGTCGATACGGGCCGTACCTTGTGGGAAACGGAGGTGGACGCGGCGCTGGAAGGGATGCCGGCCGTGTATGAAGCGGGCGGCCGCCAGTTTGTGGTGTTTTGCGCGGCGGCGCAGGTGGGATTGACGCCTTCGACGCAAGGAAGGATTAGCGGGTCGTACGTAGCGTTTGCCTTAGAGGAAGGAAAATAAAGCGGCTTTCGCGTGGGTGTAGTACTTTTTTCTTATTGCAATACGAATCTAGTACTGATAGTTCTAAGACAAGCGTATGATCCCCCAAGAGTTATTTCCGCCCGCGCTGCGTGCAGCGACGGTGGAGGAGCAGTTGTCATATCTGCTTCAACGACGCGAGACGATTGATCAATTGATACGGTGTTTAGAGAACTACTCCCGGGAGGCGGGAGTAGCGGAGCCGACGAAGGACCGGTCGGCAGCCTAGATCATTAAATATATTGAAGGTTTGCGGAATCCTCGCCGCAGGCGCGAACTGCTGTAACCTATATAGAGTGGTAAAGCGCCTACTGATATGGACGGTCTGCGGGAAGCAGGACGAGGGCAAGCCGGAGACATCCGGGGCGCGCGTACCCAGGTAGCGAGCCCCGATGCTGGTTGACTTCGAACTAATCCTGAAGGCCAAACAAGGCGATGATCAGGCGTTCAATCAGATCGTGCAGGCGTACCGGAGAAGGATTCTCGGTACTATATCCCGGCTTATTGGACGGCCCGAGGATGTGGAGGACGTAGGACAAGAAGTGTTTGTACGTCTCTACTACTCACTGGATCAATTGCGGGAGCCCGATGTCTTCGAGCCGTGGTTGTATCGGTTGACGGTGAACGCCGCCTACGATTATCTGCGCCGGCAGAGGCGGCGACCGGAAGCACGGATGAGCGACCTGAGTGAGCAGCAGGTGATGATGGCCGATGCCGATGCGGGAACGATCGCGCAGCGGGAAGAGGTGCGTCAGGGGAAGGTGCGGGATTTTGTGAACTCGCTGCTGGGTGCGGTGAGTGAGGAAGATCGTGTACTATTGACGCTCAAGGAAGTAGAAGGGCTATCGCTGAAGCAGTTGGAGACAGTCTACAAAGTGAACGAGAATGCGTTGAAGGTGCGCCTTTTCCGGGCACGGCAACGCGTGCTGAAGGCATTTGCCAAGAGCGAGGACCAGGACTTGCGGGCGAGTGCAGCCCCTGATCCGGGATCGAACGATCCGGTGAAAAATGGGTAGAATTTTGGGAGATCGTTATGTCGTTGGGAAATGATCGCGAGCAACGTCTGGATCGACTCTTCGTGGAGTATAAGGCGGCATGTCCGGAGATAGAACCGGGTGCGAATTTCATGCCGATGATGTGGCAACGCATTGAGGCGCGACGGAACCCTGTTTTGCAGTGGGTGACCATGAGCCGCCGCGCGCTGGTAGGCGCGTTGGCGATGTGCCTGGTGCTGGGATTGGTGATGGGCCGCGCGCTGACGTCGTCTCAGTTCTATCAATCGACGTATGTCGAAGCTTTGGATGAAAGCGATATGCCGGAGGAATTGGCAGCCATGCATCCGGTTTCGTTTATTGACGCGACCGGAGGCGCCGGAGAGCGGCAATGAAGCGAAGCAACCTGACGATT
>DASTML010000102.1:0-16382 GCA_035714175.1 Bryobacteraceae bacterium
TGGTTAGTGAAGATTTCAAACGATGCGCCGAACTCCGGGTGCGTCATGCCGGGCGTGGGGAAGTATTCCTTGAGGAAGACGTCGCCATTGAGGAAATAGGCGCCAAAGGTGTGACCGTTCCAGTGGCCGAGCTTCTGGGGATTGCGATTCTCCGGGTCCTGGCGTAGGGTGAGGTATTTCTTTGTGAATTTCCAGCGGGGGTCGGTCAGGTCCGTAAAAGCCCACATGATGAGGGGATTGGTGGGCTCCAGATCCTCCGGATGGGTTCCGCGCGGGGGAAAGCCGGTGACGCCGAGGCCGGTTTGCGCCATGACGGTTGGGGTCCAGGCGGCAAGTTCGACAGGCAGGAGGCCGCGATTCCAGATGGTGTGCTTGACGATGACTTCCGTGCCGCTATCGGCGAGTTGGAGTTCGATGCGCTTCTGGAGGCCGGTTTCCGGTTCTACGAGTTGGGTAGCGATCAACGTGTTTTCGGTGGTTTGGATATCGATGGACGAGTTGTCCAGGGCGTAGGTAGCGTGATAGTCCTCCGGCCCCTTCCAGAGTCGATGGCCGCCACGGATACACCAGGAGGATTCGCCGGACTTGCCGAGTTGATCGGTGAACTCTTTGAAGAGATTCTGTCCGCCCACGAAGGCGTAGCGCATGACGCGCGGACCGATGTCCTGGGTGACGATGAGCTCAACGGTTCCATTGGAAAGGCGCCAGCAGTTGGGCCAGCCCTTCCATTCCTGCTTTTCGATGGTTACTGACATGTACAGCGCCTATTTTATGGCAAGCACGGCGTCAACCGGCGCACCGGTTTTCCGGGCGATTGTCGAGGAGAAGCCAGCGGCTTTGCAGATGGCATCGTATTGAGACGCGGTTCGTTCCTGACCCTCGGTGCAGGTGAGCATGTTGAGGGATTGAAGGAGCGAATGCGTAGGACTGTCGTGGGACTCGTCGATTAGGGTCTCGCAAATGAGAAGGCGGCCACCGGGGGGAAGCGCTTCGTAGACTTTGCGCAGCAGCGTGGCGATTTTAGGCGGCGACCAGTCGTGCAGAATGCGGGCGAGAGCGTAGCAATCGGCGGGCGGGAGGGCGTCGGAGAAGAAGTCGCCTTCCAGGCATTGGACGCGGTTGTGGGTGAGTTCCCGGGTGAGCGGGATGACCTGAGGAAGATCAAAGACGGAGGCGCGGGCAGTGGGGTAACGGTCCAGGAAGGCGAGGGCGAGGTGGCCGGTGCCGCCGCCGAGATCGACAAAGTGCTGGACACCGCTGAGGTCGTGCGCGGCAATGGCCTGGGGGGAACTCAACATGCCAAAGCCGTGCAGCCCGGTGAGGAAGGTTCGCATGGACTCCGGCGTTTGGAAGAAGTGGCTAAAGATGGGCCCTTCCATTTGAAACGCCTGTGGCCAACGGTGCGTGCCCTGGCGGACGGCATCCGGCAGGTGATGCCAGAGGCGCCAGCTTACGGCGTGCGAGTAGAGCGCGTAGCCGGCGAGGGTGTGGGGGCTGGTGCGTTTGAGAAACAGCTCCGATTCGGTTGTGTTGCAGTAGATGCCAGTGGAACAAGAGAGGAGGCCGAGGCTGACGCAGACATCGAGCAGGAGTTCGGTGGCACGGGGGTCGGCGTGGATGGAGGCGGCGAAATCCGCGGCAGTGACGGGCGTTGCTTCGAAGACGCCGAGCTCGATGGCGGCGAACATGGCCTTCGAGCGCCGGTAGCCGTCCATGAGATCGGTGACGATTTGGGGTTTGGGTGTCATTGGGGTCTGAAGTGGTCCCAGCCCTGGGGCGGGAGCGGTTGGCCGTAATAGAAGACCTGCCCGGGAATGCCTTTGACGATTTTGCCGATGGGGCGGGCACCTGCCGGAATGGGGAGTTTGGACGGGACGGTGAAGAGGAGTTCGTAATCTTCGCCGCCGTGGAGGGCGTGTTGGAGCGTGGCGCCACGGGCGATGGGCACGTCATCCAGTTCAGCGGAGCAACCGGACGCGAGACAGAGCCGGGCGAGGTCCATGGACAGCCCATCACTTAGATCCATCGCACAACGGACGCCCTGCTTATAAAGAGATTGGCCGAGGACGAGGCGAGGCTGGGGAATGTAGCGTCCCCGCGAATCGAGGGCGAGGGCGGCGCGGCCAAGCGGACCGCTGGCGCAGATGCGATCACCGGGCCGGGCCTTGGAACGCAACAGTGACTGATTCCGGGGGACTTCGCCGCAGACGGTGACATCGCAGGAGATTTTGGCGGTGTTCGACAGATCGCCGCCGGCGAGGATGACTTTGTGGGTCTTGGCGAGCTTGAGAAAGCCGGTGTAGAAGCTATCGGCCCAGGCTTCGGCGCTGGCGGGAAGGGCGAGGGAGAGAAGACAGAATAGAGGGCGTGCTCCCATGGCGGCGCAATCGCTGAGGGAGCGGGCCAGGGCTTTGTGGCCGACGTCGCGCGGGTCTTCGTCCCAAGTGAAGTGTACTCCCTCGTGCATCATGTCGGCGGTGAAGATGAGATCGTTGGCAGCGCCTTTTTGGCGGAAGATGGCGCAATCGTCCCCGATTCCGGTGACGATGCCGTTGCCCTGCGCGAGGCCGAGACGGCGGAGGCGCGCGTGGACGCGATCGATAATGGCAGCTTCGGTCAAGCTAACATTATGGTCATGCTACGTTGCCTTTTCGTGTTGAGCCTGCTGGCGGTTTCGGCTTGGGGGCAGGGGCGGAACGCGCCTCGCGGGAAGGCGGGAGAGTTCGATTTTTACTTGTTGTCGCTATCTTGGTCGCCGCAGTATTGCGCCTCGCCGGCGGGGGCGCGGGACAACATGCAGTGCGGCGGGCAGCGGCAATATGAGTTCGTACTGCATGGACTGTGGCCGCAGTATGAAAAGAGCTGGCCACAGTTCTGCGAGACGGGCGAGACGCTAGGAAATCCGCTTGTTGAGAAGATGCTGGACATTATGCCGAGCCGGCGACTGATCCGCCATGAGTGGGAGAAACACGGCGTTTGTGCGGGCATGAGCGCGGCCGACTACTTTGGCAAGGCGCGGGCGGCGTTTGGGGCGGTGAAGATTCCTGCGTCTCTCAAGAGCCCGAAGACGGCGCGGCGCGTGGCTCCGGTGCCGATTCGGGATGAGGTATTGGCGGCGACTCCGGGCACGCCGAAAGAAGCGGTGACGGTGGGCTGCGGCGGCGGACGCTTCTTGAGCGAGATTCGTGTGTGCCTGGGGAAGGATTTGAAGGCACGAGCCTGTTCGGCCGAGGTACAGCGGCAGTCGTGCCGGGCGGCCGAGGTTATCGTGCAGCCGCTGCGGTAGCGGCGCGGGTTTTGTGGACGTATTGGCCAATGTTGGCCACGGTATCGAGCCAGATGTTGTTGGCGCGGGCGTAGTCGATGAGTTCGCCGAGGGCATCGAGATTCGTGGTCTGGCGTCCATCGGCGTGACTCATTTCGTGACCCGCGAAGATGATCCAGCGGCCGCCCTTGGCGGCGGTGTCGAGTAGCGCCTTCATTTGCGGGAAGGTCAGGTTATCGAAACCGGTTCCCATGAGTGCGGAGAGGTCACAGACGTTGGGGTTGTTGGCGGCTTCGTCGAGATAGCCGCGGCCGGTGGCGAAGCGTTTGGCGATGAGGGGGACGTAGCTGTGCACGTTGGCTCCACGGCCGACGAACTTCTGGCCGCAGGGGTAGGCGAAGCTGGTGGGTTTGACGCCGAAGTGAGTTTGGATTTCGTCGGTGGCGGAATCGAGATCGCGAGCGAGGCGTTCGAGGGTGTAGTCTTCGAGTGCGTTATCAGGGCCGCCGATGCCGTAGTTGGCGGTGCAGGGATGGGCCTTGGTGTGGTGGGCGATTTCGTGACCGGCAGCGAGAGCGGCCTTCCAGGGGCGGAGGCGCTTGAGGTATGTGGACGAGAGCACGTAGAACGTTGCCTTAGCGTTGCGTTTGTTCAGGAAGGGGACGCCGGTATCGATTTGGGAGAGGCGGGAGTCGTCGAAAGACAGGCTGAGGGCGGCCTGTTTGTTGTTGGGCCATTGGAACTTGGGGGCCTGGGCGGCGGCCAGGAGTGTGGGGGTAAGGAGGAGGGAGCGGCGGGTCATGGGGTTCCTTATTGATTATGAGGGGTGTAGAGGAAGTGTAGAGTATTGATGGAAAACGTACTAAAAGTAGTTATTAGTGTGTATATAGTGGTACTAAATTGATGTCTGAGTGTAGAATTGAGACATGAAAGTAGAAACCGAGGAGCTGCTGACCGTACTGGGCCAGTTTAACCCGTGGTGGCGCGGCGAACCGGTGGGAGAGTTGGCGCCGTGGAAGCGAGCTGCGTACCATGAGCTGCACGAGTGGTTGACGGCGCCTCCGGCGCGGCGGGCTGTTCTGCTTTCCGGTGCGCGGCAAGTGGGGAAAACCACACTGCTGCTGCAGGCGATTCAATCCTTGCTGGAGCAGGGGGTTCCGGCCTCCAATATTCTCTACGTCACGTTCGACCATCCGCTGTTGAAGTTGGCCGGTATCGATGAGGTTCTCGCGGCGTGGCGGGAACGGGAGGCGGCGGCCCCGGGACCGGAGTACCTGTTCCTGGACGAGGCCCAGTTCATCCGGGAGTGGGGCACGTGGATCAAACACCAGGTGGACTTCCGGAAAAACCGGCGGATTGTCTTCACGGGTTCCGCGATGCCGCTTCTAACGGCGAAACAGGAATCCGGACTCGGACGGTGGCACACGATCCGAATCACGGCGCTTTCGTTCTATGAGTATGTGAAGATCAAGCAGTTGGCTTTGCCCGAGTTGCCGAAACTGGGAGGGTTGGAGGAGTTGTTCGACCTACCGGCGGGGCGGCTGGTTGGGATCCGGGAGTTGGCGGAGCCCTACATTGCCCACTATCACGAGTATCTGGTGCGCGGCGGGTTTCCGCAGACGGCGCTGGTTGAGAGCATTCCCAAAGCCCAGCAGTTGCTGCGGGAAGACATCATCGACAAAGCGCTGAAGCGGGACATGACGGCGCTTTTCGGGGTACGGCGGATTCTGGACCTGGAGCACACCTTCCTCTACCTGTGCCTGCATGACGGGGGGCTGCTGGATATGCCGTCGTTGTGCGGCAATCTGGAGGTGAACCGGCAGACGGCGCAACACTATATCGACCTGCTGGAGGCGTGCCATCTGATCTACCGGCTACAGCCCTACGGATATGGCAAAGAGGTGCTGCGGGCCCGGTATAAGATCTACCTGGCCGATGCGGCGATCTCGCCCGCGGTGATGTTGCGCGGGAAGTCTATGCTGGAGGACGCCGCCACGCTGGGAATTGCGACGGAAACGGCCGTTTTCAAACATCTGTTCGCTCGCTACTACGCCCAACAGGCCCGGTTTTCGTATTGGCGGGGCAAACAGAACCACGAGGTGGATCTGGTGGTGGAAATGGGACGCGAGGTGATTCCGTTCGAAGTGAAGTACAGGGCGGAACATGCGGGCACGAAAGAACTGAAGGGCTTGCTGGAGTTCTGCGAAAGCAAGAACGTGGCTCGCGCGTATGTGGTCACGAAATCCTTGCAGGATTTCGGCGTGCTGCCGACCCCCAACCACCCCGGTACGGCAGTACTGCGAATTCCGGCTCCGCTGTTCTGCTACTGGCTGGGGGCGGCCGAGGCCCGGACGCAGGCGGCATAACCGGGTCGTTGGCTAGAACCGCTTTTCGTGCATCCAGCGGGTGACCTCCGCTTCGACATCGAAGGGTTCCCGATGGAACTGGAAGCGGGCCTCCAGTTCAAACGCGCAGGCTTCCAGGGGAATGGCATGGTAGCTGCGGGTGCGGAGCAGGCCACGCACGTAGAGGCGGGCAAATTCCGCGATGCCGAGGAGCCGGTATTGCACGACGTGTACGAGTTCGTGGAAGAGAAGACTGTTGTCCATCGGCTGCCGCGCCGCGATGGTGGGGCCGAAGGTGATGGCGGCGGTCTGCTCGATGCCGGGGTAGCTCCAGCCAAATCGCCGGCCGAGATTCGCGAACGGAGGGTGGGCGACCGGGAGGGGATCGGCCTCCACTATTCGAACCGTGTCTAAAAGACCTGGACTGAAGTGATTGCGGACGGCCCCGCGGCTGGAGGGGCAGATCGGCTGGCCCGCTTGCAGAAAGCGATCCTGGTGGATCCGGATGTAGGCGGCTACCGGGACGGACAGGAGCCGCGCTACCATTCCGCTACTCGGTTCCGAGCACGAGGCCACCAGGGAGTTCTTCCCCGAAGATGCGGTCCATGTCGCCTTGCGATTCGCCGTCGAGCAGGGCCTCGATGTCCGCGTCGCCGGCGGCGAGTTTACGGACGAGGTTGGCGGTTTGGGCGTTGACGTCGAGGGTGACGTTGCCAGTCTTCTGGGCCAGGCGGGCGAGGGTTTCGGCGGCGTTGGGGATCTTGGCCAGAGACTCAATCCAGCGGGCGGCCGTACTGGCGGCGAGCACCTGGTTGATGGGCCCGTAGAAAAGACGGCGGGAGCCGAGGCGGGCGATGCACCAGAGTTCGGAAGCCGCCCCTTCCCCGTTGCGGAGCCTACGGACGAGGGCGTCACCGAGTTCCGTACGGGTTCCGGAAGGGAGAAATTCGAGGCTGCTGGCGGTGCGCCACATTTCGCGCTGCAGGCTGGAGTTGATGCGCTGCACCTTCTTGTTGCCTTTGGGCAGGAGGAACTGCGCGATCCGCTGGTAGATGTCGGACTGCTGGTTCTTATTCAGGCCGCCGGCAACGCGGCCCCAGAAGATGTACCACTCGATTTCAACCTGCACCTGATTGCCGAACGCCATGCCAGAGGCGTAGACGCGGCGGGCCTGTTCGATACGGAGGTCGTCGCCGGGGTAGCCGAAACCCGGGCGGAGGCAGAGGCCGCAGAGGTTGAGCCAGCGGGCTTCGTGCTGCGCGGATTTTTTGCGGCCATCGGAGAGTTCGAGGAATTTGTCGCCCAGCGCGCGGATGAGATCGAGCGGCCAACTGAGGCGGCCCAGACCGAGCGTCTGTTCCAGTTGGCCGGGGAGTTCGCCGGGCGCAGCTGTGCCGGAGGGCGCGAATACGGATTCGACCAAAGCGAGGGCGGCGGCGCGGGCTTCTTCACTAATGACGGCGGCGGCGCGGCGGGTGACGGCCGATTTGGCTTTCGCTTTGCGGAGTTCGAACTGGAGGCGCCAACGGTTGTCACTGATCTTAGAATCGCAATAGATTTCGAGCGTGCCGACGGCGGTGAGCGTTGCGCCGAGCTTGACGGGTACGAAGCGTTCCCCTTGCGGCTTACCGAAGCGGATAAGGGCATTGAGAGGAGCGTGGGCATGGAGTTCGCCGGACTCGACGGCTTCGGCGGGAAACTCGACGATGTCGCCAAGTTTGTCCTCGGTCCGCGTCAGAGAGCTGTAGAGACGGAAGCTGACGGGCTTGTTGGCGACCAGTTGGAGGCCTTCCATGTCCAGTTCGAGGGAAGAACCTTCTTCGGCGCCGCGCGGGGCGAGGCAGACCGTTTTCACGGGATCGGCGCCTTCGCCGATGCCGATGAAGTACGCGCGGGGTAGGCCGCCGCGAACAAGGACGCCGGTTCCCGTGGTCTTGGCGTTGGCGTAGTAGGCGGCTCCGACGGCGACGGCGAGGTCGAGGTCGCGGTTTTCAAAGATGGCGGGACGCTTGCCGTACCAACTTTCGAGCACGTCGGCGACACGCTGGCGGAGGATTTCGGGGATAAAGAAACCGCCGTTGAAGAGAATGGCGTCGGGGACGACGTCGCCTGCCCCGGCGAGGAAGGCGGCGAGATGCTTAGTAACAGCGGGGTCAGAGACGTAGGGGAGGCCGAGTTCGCGGAAGATGCTGCGCTTGTCGTCGTTGGGACGATCTGTCAGCGCGCATTTCGGCAGGAAGCCGTCGAGCGCCAGCTCCAGAGCTTCGGCGCGGGTGATTTCGGTGCGGAGCGTGCCGCCGATGAGGGAGGAGCCGCTGCCGAGGACAGTGATTTCCACCTTCTCAATGGCGGGATTGTTGAGCATGCGCTCCTTGGCGGCGGCGCATTGGCGGCGCAGGGCGCTACGCTGGCGGAGGCTGAGAGACTGGCCGAGCTTGGCTTCGACGAGCCAGGCGAGGGTGAGATCGAGATTGTCGCCGCCGAGGAGCAGGTGCTTGCCGACCGCGGTGCGGGTGAACTCCACCATGTCGCCTTTGCGGGAGACCTTGATGAGCGTGAAGTCGCTGGTGCCGCCGCCGACGTCGCAGACGAGAACGGTCTGGCCGTCGAACAGGGTTTTTTGCGATTCGGCGAGGTGGTTGGCGATCCAGGAGTAGAAGGCCGCGGCGGGTTCTTCAAGGAGGGTGACGCGGTCGAGACCGGCTTCGCGCGCGGCTTCGACGGTGAGTTCCCGGGCTTCTTCGTCAAAGGAAGCGGGAACGGTTAGGACGATGTCCTGTTCGGCGAGCGGGTGTTGGGGATTGGCGTCGTCCCAGGCCTTACGCATGTGACGGATGTAGGCGGCGCTGACTTCGACCGGGCTAAGTTCGCGGGCTGCTTCCTGGGTATCCCAGGGGAGGATTTTGGCACGGCGGTCTACGTCGCCGTTGGAAAGCCAACTTTTGGCGGAGTGGACGGTGCGGGTGGGAGTGAGCGCGCCTTGTTCGCGGGCATAGGCGCCCACATAGGTCTGATCGCCGAGGTAGAGGAAGCTGGGCAGGGTGCGAAGGCGGTCTTCGCGGCCTTGGGCGACGAATTGGGGAATGTCGAGGACACTGATGACTTGATCGTCGTCGTCGGAATCCATCCAGGCGAGGGCAGAGTTTGTGGTGCCGAGGTCAATGCCGATCTTCATTGCGTTTGCTCACGAACGTTGAATTCGAGTTTCCAGCGGTTGCCGTCCTTGGCGACGCACCAGAGTTCGAGGACGCCGGTGGCGGTGACATCGGCAGCCAGTGTGACTCGGACGACAGATTCGCTTGCGGCGGGAAGCGAGACTTCGACGGGGGAAAGTTCTTCGACGCCCGGGGGGATGGGATCGAGGACATCACCGGGCTTGTCTTCCCGGCGGGCGACCGAGCTGAAGAAACGGAACTCGGCGGGTTCTCCGGTGAGCAGGCCGAACTCTTGTTTCGGCAGTTCGACGCTGGAGCCTTCTTCCAGTCCGAAGGGAACGACGGCGAGAGCCTTCATAGGAGAGGGCATGCCGGGGACGGCGGGCATAGAGGATTCAATGCCGATGTAATACGTCCGGGCGACGCCGCCGCGAATGCGAATTCCCTTCCCCTGGCGCGCCAGCCCGTAATAGGCCGCACCGCGCGCGACAGCGTGCATGAGGTCTTCGCCTTCGAGAACTTGAATGGGCTTATCGAGCCAGCCGTTCAGCGTTTCGATGATGCGCCGGCGGACGATGGGGGCGTGGAGAACACCGCCGTTGAAGAGAATGTGGGTGGGCGCGCCGGCCTGCTGGATGAACCGGGCAAGGTGGGCGGTGATGCGAGGGTCCGAGGCGTACGGCAGGCCGACTTCGGCGAGCGCGGCGCGGCGGGCGCGGGCAGGTTGTTCGTCCCGGCCGACGGGAGGCAGGAAACCTTCGAGGAGGATCTGCTCCAACGTTTCCCGGCGAAGCGTCGCTTTGATGGATCCGCCAATGAGGCCCGTGCCGCGGCCGAGGATGGTTACCGCTTCTTCGGACTGCGCGGCGCCGGGAGCGAGCAGTTTTTCTTTGGCCGCGCGGCAACGTTGCCACAGCATGTGGAGCTGCATAGCATCGAGGCGCGTGTTCTTGGCGGCCAGTTCCTGTTCCACGGCACGGGCAAGCGCGAGGTCGAGGTTGTCGCCGCCGAGGAGGATGTGTTCGCCGACAGCGACGCGTTCGAGAGTCAGTTCGCCGTTGGTTTCTCCGGCGGCGATGAGGGTGAAGTCCGTTGTACCGCCGCCAATATCGATGACGAGGATGCGGTCGCCGGCATGGACGCGTTGCCGCCAGTCTTCGTGCCGTTCGAGCCAGGCGTAGAAGGCGGCTTGCGGTTCTTCCAGGAGGACGAAGTTGGCAAAGCCGGCTCGCTGGGCAGCCTGCTCGGTAAGGGAGCGGGCGGAGGCGTCAAACGAAGCGGGAACGGTGATGAGGACCTGGGAATCGCCGATGTCTCCGAGAGCGTGACGGAGGTGGGAGAGGTAGGCAGTAGAGGCGTCGAGGGGGGAGATGCGGTTGACGCCTTCGGGCGCGGTGAGGGGGAGAAGGGGGGCGGTGCGATCGACGCCGGCGTGGGAGAGCCAGCTTTTGGCGGAGTGGACGAGGCGGCTGGCATTTTCGACGCCGCGGCGCTTGGCCCATTCGCCGAGAATGTAGGGCGGAGCGGGGTCCCAGGGAAGCGCGGTGGCGCCTTCGGCGAACTCGCGCGGGCCGTGGAGATATAGCGACGACGGGAAGAGCGGTTCCTCGCGAAGTTCACCGGGGCCGGTGAGCTGGGGAATGGCCAAAATCTCCACCGGCCCGCCGGTGGAACGTGCGATTGCACAGTTGGTTGTACCTAAATCGATACCGATGACGGCGCCGGTGAACACGGGGCTACTCAACTTCGATTTCAGCAGGGGCGATGAGGGAGAGGTTCACGGAGTTGCTGACCTTAGGCAGATCGACGTTCGAGGCCTTCCAGCCCTTGTGGCGGAGAATGCCACCGGGAGCGCGGCCTTCGGCGGGTACGTTGCCGATGAACTTCAAACCTTGCTTGGCGTCGGCGCCCGCGGCTTCGGCCTTGGTGTAGGTGCCTTCGACACCATCAATGATGGGGTTGAGGGTGACACAGCGCTTCAAGGTGGCTCCGCACTGTTCATGGAGGCTGCGCACGGCGGCTCCAACCTGATCGTCAGAGTAGGCGCCGATGTCTTCCATCAGGAAGTCGACCAGGCGGGCTTCGCGCTGGAGGATGCCGAGCAGTTGCAAGGCGCCATCGGCCGGCTTGACTTCCGGCACTTTGGGGGCAGGCTTGACGGGCTCCGGCTTCTTGACCTCCGACGCCTTTATATAGCCATAGGCTTTGGCTACCTCAGGCGGAAGCTCGCCGCCGAACAGGATGCCGAAGAAGCTGCTGAACGCATTACCGATACGAGACAAATGAGATTACTCCGAAACTACCAGGATACAACCCTACGGCGTGGCCACGCGGAGCGAGAGAGCGAGCGTGCGCCCTGTTACGCTACGAACCATGACTCGACTCTGCTGGGTGCTGTCTCTCCTGTTCGTGGCGTCCGGCCAGACACCGGACGCGGATTTCGCGCAGTCCGTGAAGAAGTGGACCACGCAGCCGGAGTTTTCGTCGCCGTTGGTGGACCATTTACCGGTAGTGAAAGGCATTCCTACTCCCAAGGATGTGCTGGGGTATCACATTGGAACGCCGAAGAAACTGACGGACACGGTGATGATACGGCGGTACTTCGAGGCATTGGCGAAGGCGAGTAAGCGGTTGCGTATTGTAGAGGCGGGGACGACAGACGAAGGGCGGCCGTGCTGGAGCGCGGTGATTGCGGAGGAAGGCACTCTGGCCGAGTTGGACACCTATAAGGGATATCTGGCGCGGTTGGCCGATCCGCGGGAGGTAAGTACAGAGGAGGCGGCGCGGATTCTGGAACGCGCAAAGCCGATTTACCACGTCACGGGCGGGCTGCACAGCAGCGAAACCGGGCCGCCGGAAATGCTGATGGAGTTGGCCTACCGGCTGGTGGCGGAGGATGGAGCACTGTTCGACAGCGTGCGGAAGAACCTGATTGTGATGATTACTCCGCTGCTGGAGCCGGACGGAAGGGACCGGTATGTGGAGTGGTACAACCGCTACAAGGTCCACGAAGAGACGGAGGACGACCGGTTGCCGGGGCCGCCCTATTGGGGGAAGTACATTTACCACGACAACAACCGGGATCTGCACTATTCGCAAGTGACGATGCGCAACTGGTTGCGGGCGTACCTGGAGTGGCATCCGCCGATTGTGCATGATCTGCATGAGTCCGTTCCATTTCTATATACGTTCAGCGGGCAGGCCCCGCAAAATCCGAATCTCGACCCGATTCTCTATGCCGAACTGCCGTGGTTTGCGAACTACGAGATGACGAAGTTGATTGGCTACGGGATGCCAGGCGTGTGGACGCATGCGTTCGTGGATATGTGGTCGGTGGGGTACTTGGGGTTCATGGCGTCGAACCACAACGGCATGCTGCGGATGTATGAAACGTATGGGAATGGCGGGGCAAACACGATGAGGCGGAAGGTGGCCGGCGACGGGGACCGTTTCGGCGCGGCACAAAGGCAGTGGTACCGGCCGTTGCCGGCATACAAAGAAGTGGAGTGGTCGATGCGGAACAATACGAATTTCATGCAGACGGGCGTGTTGTCGGCATTGGAACTGGCGGCCGCGCATCCGCGAGTGATCGTGGAGAACTTCTATAAGAAGTCATTACACGCCATACAGGAGGGAGCGCGGGAAGCTCCGTATGGGTTTGTGATTCCGGCTGGACAGAAAGATCCGACACGGGTGGCATGGGTGGTGAATACGCTGCGATTGCAGGGGATTGAGGTGGGCGCCCTTCGTGGCGAGTTGCAGCTGAAAGAGGGGACGTTTGCGGCGGGATCGCATGTAGTGAAACGTAATCAGCCATATGGACGGCTGGCCAAGAGCCTGCTGGAGCGGCAGACGTTTCCGGACCCAGCGCTGCGAACCTATGACGATACGGGGTGGACGATGGGTTTGACGGCACTGATTGACGTGAAGGAGATTGCCGACAAGACGCTGCTGGAGGCGCCTGTGGACGCGGTTGAACGCATGGAGGTGAAGGGCCAAGTGCAGGGGGGCGGAAAGTATGTGGCGGTCCTGCACAACGGGGCACATGGGTTGATTGCGCTGCGTTACCGGATGAAAGATACGGTGTTTGAAGCGGTAGAAGCGGAGTTTCGAGCCGGGGATGTGACGGTTCCGGCTGGGTCCTATGTGTTGGCGGATTCGGCGAAACTGCGGCGGGAGGTGGAAGCGCTGGGGTTGCGCGCGGTTGGGCTGGGCGCCCTGCCGGAGGGGAAGCGCCATCTGGTGGACCTGCCGCGATTGGCGGTTTTCAGCACATGGGGCAACACACAGCCTGTAGGTTGGGTCCGTCATGCGTTGGACCACTATGGGGTGGGGTACGATCTTATATATAAGGACCGCGTGAAGAAGGGAACGCTTCGCGCGGACTATGATGTACTGCTCATTCCGAGCCAGGGCGGCAGCGGCAAGAGCCTGGTCTACGATCTGGAGCCGGCGAAAATTCCGCTCGCTTACAAGGGTATGTATGGCGAGAGCGAGGACATTACCGGCGGTATGGGCTTGGCGGGGGCGTTGGAAATCGCCAAGTTCGCCGAGGAGGGGGGCGTTGTCATCACGATGGGCACGGCAAGTTTCTTTCCCGCGGAGTTCGGGCTGACCCGGCAGGTGGAAGCGCGGCGCACATCGGCCTCTTTCTATGCGCCGGGGCCGATTGTGGAGGCCAAAATCCTACGGCCGAAGCATCCTATTTTCTACGGGTATGAGAACCGGGACGTTCCCGTGCGATACGCGGCCGGGCCTGTGTTCAGCGTTCCGGATACGGAGAAAGACAAGTGGACGCTGTTGCAATTTACAGGGAAAGAGTTGAGCGGACTGCTGCGCGGCGCGGGAGAGATCCGGAATAAAGCGGCGATTCTGGACGTACCGGTGGGGAAGGGACGGATGGTTTTGTTTGGGACGAATCCGTGCTATCGGTGGCAGAATCACGGGGAATTTCCGATGTTGTTCAATGCAATTTTGCACTTCAACGACTGAGGAGGTACCAGTACGCTCCAATTGGAGGAACTGCGGGCAGGAGCCTTAGCGAAACGGATTTTTCCGTAAGGAGCGTTTTCCCAAGGACCTGGGGAAACGCCGCAGCCAAACCTTCCCCTCGTTACATTTGGCACTAAGTTTCTTAAACATCCTCATACCGGTTCCGAAGAGGATCATGGGCGAAGAGACATTCGCCGTAGATCGTTTTCGAACAGGATTTTGGATATGAAACTGTCAACACTCCAGGCCAAGCGATCCCCTTTATGGGTGATACTTGCGATGGTCGGCGCGACCATCCCGGCCAGCGCGCAAAATCTCCTGACGGCGACACCTGCCACCGTCACTCTTACGTGCAGCACGGCCACCGGACCTGGCACTGCTGTGAACGTTATCGTTAAATCCGTAACCGCATTGACGGGCAGCAACACGCATGTCGTAACTTTCGGTTCCGTAGGGACCGGCCTATCCGTGACGGCTCCCGCCATCACGACCATGAGCACAGCAAACCAGGCCGCCGGACTGACGTACCAAGTTCGCGCAGCGGCCGGTTGTGCGGGCCTCTCTGCAGGAGCCAATACGAAGACCTTCCGCTTCAGCACTGGAAGCGGCCCCGACGTTACCGTGACGGCCAACATTACCGTGACCGCTGGAACCAGCTCTCCCTTGGTGACGACGCCTGGCACGGTGAGCCTCTCTTGTACTCGCGCCGCCGGACCGACGTATACGCCTGGACCGGCCCAGGTTGTTGTCGTGAGATCGGCAACAACGGGCGGTACGCCATTCACCGTGGAGAACACCACATACGCGCTGCCTAGTTGGCTATCGGTCACCCCGCTATCCGGCGGTACCGCCAGCGCCACAGCCGTGAATCTGTCGTTCCAGGCAGCAGCGGGATGCGGCGGATTCGCCGCCGGAACCACCAATACGTTCACCGTGCATCTGGCCAATGCGCCGTCGCCGGACAAGCTGATTCAGGTGACATTGCAAGTAGTGCCGCCCTCCACGCTGGTAGCCACGCCGAATCCGGCCAGCCTCTCCTACGTGAAGGGTTCCGGTTCCGCCGGCCGCGTGGACGTAACCGTCACTTCGGCCTCCAACCCGGCTCCGTTCTTTGCGGTGGATGCCTCCACCCTGCCGCCGTGGTTGACCGTGGATTCGTTGTCCGGCACCGTGCCGAAGAGCATCCGGTTTAGTTCCACGGTTGCCGCCGACACGATGGCGCCCGGCAACTACTCCGCCACGATACGACTCAAAGTATCTGGACAAGCCGACCTTGCGGTGCCGATTACGATGCAGCTCAACAATCCGGCGCCAAAGCTGACCGTCTCCGAAGGGACAACGCGCAACATCACCTGGACGGTGGGTTCGACAATCCCCTCGCTGTTCGTCACGGCTATGTCCAGCGACTCGCCGATTCCGTACACCATTGAAACCGGCGGCACTCTGGCTCCCGTCATTCCGGCGGCCAACCTGAAGGGCCTTGCCTATAGCTTTGGTACGCCAATCCCGGTGACATTCAATCCGAACGTGTTTGCCGCGGCGCAACCCGGCACCACTCTGGTGGGAACCGTTGCCCTGACGTGGGGCAGTCCCGCCGCGACCATCACCGTTACCTTCAACATCAACGTGCAGGCCCCCGGCGCCACCCTCAACTCCATTTCCCCGGCCAGCCTGCCGACCGCACCCGCCGGTCAGTCCTTCACTCTCGTCCTCTCCGGTACTGGTTTCGTCACCGGCACGGACCCAACGCTCCGCACGAAAGTCGGTATTGTCGCGACGAGTGGATTCATCGTGGAACCTTCGATCTCGGTGAATGTCGTCAACGTGTCCAGTATTATCCTGACGATCACGGTACCGACCACCGCATCTCCGAACCTGCCCTTCCTTCCGACCGGCAATGGCGGCACGGTGGTGATCGGCGTCTGCAATCCCAACGGCACAAGCTGCTCGGCTCCCACCGGCACGGCATCGTTCACGATCGGATCGAACCCGATTGTCGACGCCGTAACCAGCGCCTCCAGCTTCGTCCAGGTGACGGCTCCCACGCTGCAGACCGTTGCTCCGTTTGAAATGCTGAGCATCTTCGGTTCGAACTTCTGCTCCTCCGGCGGCATCGGCTGCAGCAGCTCCGATGTTCTCTATGGCGCTCCCAGCGCCGGCACATTGGCGTATCCGCTGTTTGTGAGCCCGGATGCGGCCACCGCGACGCAGCGCAAACTTTCGGTCACCTTCCAGACGAAGGCAACGCCTCCCGTGCTGATTGCGACCGCCCCGATCCTGTTCGCCACCAACGGACAGATCAACCTGATGGCCCCCGCCGCGCTGGCCGCGCAGTCCGGCAACACGATCAGCCTGGTGGTCAACTTCGGCTACGGCACGGGAACAACGATGCGCAGCAGCCCACCAGTAGACGTGGTGGTTGCCGACAGCAACCCCGGCATCTTCACCGTTGCCGCGAACGGCCAGGGAGACGGCGCCATTTTGAATGCGTCGTATGCTCCGGTCTCCAGCACAACGGAAGCCGGGATGCGCTCCACGCCCACGGACTCCGACACGGTGCAGATCTACATGACGGGTTTGGGTGTGCCGGATAGCTCGGCTGACAACGCCAACGCTGGCTCCGGT
>DASTML010000103.1:0-9868 GCA_035714175.1 Bryobacteraceae bacterium
GCGTGGAGAAGGTGGACAACCAGATTAAGGTGCTGCCGCTCTCGCCCAATGATGACCGGTTGCGCGTGGCGCTGTACCGGGCCATTTATGGACATCCTTCGTTGAACCGCTACGCTTTGGCGGCCGTGCCTTCCATTCACATCATCGTGGAGAACGGCAATGTAACGCTGGACGGCGTGGTGTCCAATGACGGTGACCGTTCCGTAGCCAACATGCAGGCCAACGGCGTTTCGGGTGTTTTCGGCGTAACCAACAATTTGCGGATCGATAACGGCAAATAGCCGCTAAGACGAAGCAACCGGCGAACGGTCCGCTGTCCAGGTTCTTCGCAAGAAAACTCGGAAGATCGCCAGCAGGGGAACGGAGAGGAACATGCCCGCGATGCCGCCAATCTGTTCCCCGGCCAGGACGCCGAACAAGACCAGCAACGGGTGCATCTCAATACCGGCGCTGTACAGCCAAGGCTGCAACACGTAGTCCTGAAACAGACGGTAGATGAGGAAGAAAAGGATCAGCCCGGTGAGGTGATCAAAGCCGCTGACGCCCGCAACCAGCGTGGCGATGACCATGCCGGACAGCGGCCCTACCACGGGGACGAACTCCAACACGCCGCAAATACCGGCCAATAACACGGCGTAGGGCACGCCCAACGCACCGAGCACAGCCATGTGGGAGGCGAAGGTCGCCAGGGCCAGCAGAAAGACGGCGCGCATATAGAGTCCCAGCAGACGGTCAATATCGGTGACGATGTGGTCTGCCGTTTCGCGGTGGCGTTCGTTGGAAAAAAGATTTACCACGGCGCGGCGTGTATCGTTCAATGACAGTTCGATCAGGAATGCAAGGATGGGGATGAGCACGGCGAACAGAAACGTGGAGAGTTGACTGATAAGGCCTTTCCCGACGGCAGAGAGCGCGGGGATCAGCTTCTCCTTGCCGGATTCCAACTGGTCGCTGAGGGCGGCGGCAATCTCGGCGCGGTAAGGGGCCAGGAGATCGGGCAAGAGGCGATCGAGGAGCGTTTCGCGCTGCGCCATGAGGTCCGGCAGGTGGCTGGCCAATTGTGCGGCCTCCGAGGTAATGCGAGTTCCGATGAGAAGGCCGGCGGCGACGAGCGCGGCGGCCCCGGTGAGATAGACCAGCACGGGCGCGGCGAGCGAAGGCGCTTTCGGAGGCAGCAAACGGCGCGTCAGTTCGACCAGGGGATGCAGCAAGTAGGCCAATAGCAGGGAGATGATGAATACAAATAGAGTGGTGCGGGCCAACCAGGCGAGTTCGAGGAGCAGCAGGACGAAGACTACGGTCCAGGTATTGCGGGCGGCGCGAGCGTCAAGTCCGAGCATGTCTGTCTATTGAACGTAGCATCGGAACTATACTGGGAGCGAACGGAATGTCCAATTGGATGCGCGAGCGGCTCAGCGAATTGCGGACCCTGGAAGAACGTCTGCGGGCCGGCGGCGGGCCAGCCAAGATTGAAAAACAGCACCGCGACGGCAAGATGACAGCCCGTGAGCGGGTGGCCGCGCTGCTCGATCCGGAGGCCGTTTCCTTCGAGGTGGGACTGCTGGCGGCCTATGACCGCTACGATGGCCAAGCGCCGGCGGCCGGCGTGGTAACGGTGGTGGGACGGATTGCCGGGCGGCCCGTGGTGGTGGTGGCGAACGATGCGACGGTGAAGGCCGGCGCGTGGTGGCCGGAGACGATTACGAAGATTCTGCGCGCGCAGGAGATCGCCATGCGCAACCGGATACCGATTGTTTATCTGGTGGATTCAGCCGGGGTTAATTTGCCGTTGCAGGACGGCATTTTCCCTGGACAGTACGGCGCGGCGCGGATTTTTTACTACAACTCGCTGATGCGGCGGAAACTGCGCGTACCGCAGATCGCGGCCGTTATGGGCATGTGCATCGCCGGCGGCGCGTATTTGCCCGCGCTGAGCGATGTGATTTATATGGTGGAGGGGACGAGCTTCATGGGCCTGGGCGGGCCAAACCTGGTGAAGGGCGCCACTGGCCAGGTGAACACCGCCGAAGAGCTTGGCGGCGCCAAAATGCACACGTCCGAAAGCGGCGTGGCCCATTTCCGAGCCAAGGACGACGCTGATTGTCTGCGGCAGATTCGTGAACGATTTACCGCCGTTCCCGTGGCGCCGAACGCCGCGCCGGCCTCCGGCGCCGATATCTACAATCTTCTGCCCGCCGACCACCGTTTGCCGTACTCCATGGAAGCTCTGCTTGGTTGCCTTCTGGACGCCGAAGGATTTCGCGAGTTTCAGCCGGACTATGCGCCGGAGATGCTTTGCGCCGATGCCCGGTTAAACGGCCGGCCCGTTGCCGTGATCGCCAACCGGCGCGGATTCCTGAAGTCGCAGACCGGGCCACGTATTGGTGGGATTGTTTACACGGAATCCGCGCGCAAAGTGAACTATTTCGTGGAGAACGCGGAGCGGGCGGGGACACCGCTGCTCTATGTGCAGGATGTGAGCGGATTCATGGTTGGCCTGGAGGCGGAGCATGGCGGGATCATTCGGGCGGGAGCGGAAATGGTGGAGTCCATGGCTTGCGCGACTGTTCCCAAGATCGTTTTGACGGTGAATCATGCCTCCGGCGCGGGCTATTACGCCATGGCGGGGCAGGGATTTGACCCGCACTTTACGTTCTCGTGGCCAACGGCCCGGATTGGCGTGATGGAAGGCGAGTCGGCCGTACAGGCGGTCCATGGCACGGAGCTGGAGCGGCTGCGGCAGGCGGGGCAACCTGTGCCAGAAGAGTTGCAACAGCGGATTGCGCGGACGCGGGAAGACTATGAGCGTTGGCTCGATGCGCGTTATGCTGCCGCGCGCGGGCATTGCGACGCCGTGATCGACCCCGCCGCCACGCGGGAAATTCTCACGCTGGCGCTGGACGTCTGCACCGCCGCCGGGCATCGCGAACACCTCGTTTTGGAGCGTCTATGATCCGTATCGCGAATGGGCAGGGCTTCTGGGGCGACTGGTTGGAAGCGCCGGTGCGCCTTGTGGAGCAGGGGCCGATTGACTACCTCGTCCTCGACTACCTGGCGGAAGTCACGATGTCGATTGTCCAGAAACAGAGACAGGCGGACCCGAATCTTGGTTATGCCCGCGACTTTCCGCCGCTGATTGGCCGCATCGCCGCGAAGATGAAGGAGCGCCGCGTGCGCGTCATCGCCAATGCGGGCGGCGTGAATCCTGTGGCCTGCGCGCGGGAGGTGCGTCGACTGGCGCCGGAACTGAAAGTGGCCGTGGTGCTGGGCGATGACGTATTCGGCCGCATCGACGATTTCCTGGCGCGCGGCATTGAGTTGAAGAATCTCGACACGGACGAGCCGCTGCGGGTGATCCGGCCGAAGATTACCTCGGCCAACGCCTATATCGGCGCTTTCCCGCTGGCGGAGGCGCTGGCCACGGGGGCGGACGTGGTGATTGCGGGCCGGTCCACCGATACGGCGCTCGCGCTGGCGCCGATGGTGCACGAGTTCGGGTGGCGCGCCGATCAGTTTGACTTGCTGGCCGCCGGTACGATTGCCGGTCATATTGTGGAATGCGGCGCGCAATGCACGGGCGGCAACTGCATCGCGGGCTGGCAGGATATTCCGGATTTCGCCAACATCGGATACCCGATCATCGAAGCGGAGCCCGATGGTTCGTTTGTCATCACAAAACACCCAGGCACGGGCGGGCGCGTATCTTTGGAAACCGTGAAAGAGCAACTGCTCTATGAGTTGGGCGATCCGCATACCTACATCACGCCGGATTGCGTGGCTGATTTCACCACAGTACGGCTGGCGGCGGACGGACTGGACCGCGTGCGCGTCACCGGAATCCGCGGACGCCCCGCGACGCCCTTTTTGAAGGTCTCGCTCAGCTATCTGCACGGGTATAAGGCACTGGGGACTATCGTGTATAGTTGGCCGGATGCGTTGGAAAAGGCCAAGGCGGCCGACGCCATTGTGCGCGCGCGGCTGGCGGCGCTCGGGCTGACCTTCGAAGAGATCTACAGCGAATTCTTCGGCGCGAACGCCTGTCACGGTCCAGCGGCCCCGCCCATTCCGCAACCGGCCGAGATCATGCTGCGCGTGGGCGTGCGGGGGCAAGATAAAAAAGCGGTTGACCGGTTTACGCGCGAACTGATTCCGCTGGTGCTGAACGGTCCGCCGACCGGCACCGGCTATGGCGACGGCCGGCCCTCTGTGCGTGAGGTGGTGGCGTATTGGCCCGCGCTGATCCCGCGCGAGGAAATTCAAACGTGCGTGGAGGTGGTGGAATGAAGATTCCGTTGTCGCGCATTGCGCACGGCAGGAGCGGCGATAAGGGCGATATGTCCAATATCGGCATCATCGCCTACGACGAACGGCACTACCCGGTGCTGCTGCGGGAAGTGACGCCGGAACGGGTGAAGACGCACTTCGGCGCATTGATTGAAGGCCGCGTGGAACGATACGAAATGCCGAACCTGGGCGCGTTGAACTTCTTGTGTTACGGTGCGCTGGGCGGCGGCGGGACGTTCTCGCTGCGCATCGACGCGCAGGGCAAGACGCTGGCCGCCGGACTGCTGGGAATGGAGATTGAAGTGGATGAGCGCGAGCTTACGAATTAGCCAGGAAGGGCGCGTGCGGCGTATCACGCTGGCCAGGGAAGAGAAGCGCAACGCGCTTGACGTGGCGATGTGCGAAGAACTGTTGGCCGCCTTTGCCGATGCCGAAGCGGACTCCGGGACTGGCTGTATTCTGCTGGACGCGGCGGGCAAGGTGTTCTGCGCGGGCATGGACCTGGAAGAAGCGCTGGAGCGCGGGCCGCGCGGCGATCTGGAGGTGCATGAGCGGCTGTTCACCGTGGGCCAGCGGTTGCGCAAGCCGGTGGTGGCGGCGGTGCAGGGTCCGGTGCTGGCCGGCGGTTTGGGATTGTTGTGCAACGCCCACGTCGTGGTGGCTGCGATGGGGACGAACTTCGGCATTACGGAACTACGCGTCGGCATGTTCCCGTTTGTTATTTTCCGGGCCGTGGCCGGGGCCATCGGCGAACGCCGCGCGATGGAGCTGAGCCTAACCGCCCGCGTCTTCCAAACGGATGAAGCCCTGCGCATCGGCCTGATTCACCAGGTCGCGCCGGAATTCGAACTGGATGACCGCGCGATGGGCCTCGCCTATACCATTGCCGGCCACAGCCCCGCGGCGCTTGCCGCCGGCATGCGCTACGTTACGGAGGCGCACGGCCTCTCCGCGGAGGCGGCCGGGCAGGTGGCGCGCGCGTTGCGCACGGAAGCGTTCCAACATCCCGATTACGCCGAGGGCGTCGCCGCATTCCGTGAAAAACGCCGGCCGGTTTGGCCCTCTTTGCCCGGAGATCCAATCGCGTGATGCGAGCCGCGGCGGCGCTCTGGCTGCTGCTATCGGTGCAGGCCGAAGAGGTCCGCGTGCCGGGGTTGCAACGCTCCGTCGAGGTTCTCCGCGACCGCTGGGGAGTGCCGCACATTTACGCGCAGTCCCAGCATGATCTCTTCTTTGCGCAGGGCTACATGGTCGCCCGCGACCGCCTGTTTCAACTCGATCTGTGGCGGCGGCAAGGCACGGGAAAACTGGCCGAAGCGCTAGGGCCGGCCTATGTCGAGCGGGACCGCCTTGCCCTGCTGTTGCGCTATCGGGGCGATTGGAAGCAGGAGTGGCCCAGCTATGCGCCGGACACCTGGTCTATCGTCCAATCCTTCGTGGCGGGCATCAACGCCTGGATCCAGGACCCGGCACGCAAACCCTCGCCGGAGTTCCGCAAGCTCGGCTATGAGCCTGGCCTGTGGACCGCCAACGATGTGGTTTCCCGCATGGCGGTTTTCTCCATGATGTCGAACCTGCTATCGGAAGCGCAGCGCGCCCGGCTGGTGGCCACGCACGGCGCGCCGGCCATCGAGAAGTGGCTTCCGCCGGATCCTTTCATCCGGCTGATCAACCCGCGCGATTTGAACCTGCAGGAGATTCGCACCAGCTTTCTCTCCGCGGTCGAAGAGGCCGCCGGCGGCCTCGGCTTCGCGGGGCAGGGCAGCAACAACTGGGTGGTTAGCGGGCGCCGCTCCGCCACCGGTAAACCGCTGCTGGCCAACGACCCGCACCGGTCGTTTCAGATTCCCTCTCTCCGCCGCACGGTGCATCTGGTCGCCCCCGGTTGGAATGTTTTCGGCGCGGGCGAACCGGCTCTACCCGGCATCGCGCTCGGTCACAACGAAACCATCGGCTTCGGCTTCACCATTACGGGTACTGATCAGCAGGATCTCTACATCGAACGGCTACATCCCACGGATCCTACGCAGTATCTCTACAAGGGCCAGTGGCGGCGCCTGGAGACAGAACGCCACGCGGTCGCGGTCAAGGGCGGTCCGCCGCGCACTGTGGAAACACAGTACTCGCTGCACGGCCCGGTGGTCGGCATGGACCTGGCGCTCCGCCGCGCCTACGTCATGCGGTGGACCGGAGCGGAACCCGGTACGGCGGGCTATCTGGCGGCCTTGTCGCTGGCTCGGGCCAAGGATTGGAAGACGTTCCTGTCAGCGGTTGCCCGCTACAAGGCGCCCGCTGAGAACCTCGTCTATGCGGATGCCGCCGGCCACATCGGTTTCGCCGTCACCGGGTTGACTCCCATTCGCAAAGGCTGGTCCGGACTGCTCCCCGTTCCAGGCCATACGGGCGAATATGAATGGCAGGGCTTCCGCAAACCGGAACAACTGCCCCACGCCTTTGACCCTCCCGCCGGCTTCTTCGCCACGGCCAACAACAACATTCTTCCGCCTCGCTACCCGCACCCCATCCAGTACGAATGGGCGCCGGACTACCGCGCCCGCTCCATCGCACAGGCTTTGCGCGCCCGCCGCCGTTGGACCTTGGACGCCATGGAGACGCTGCAGGGCAGCTTGTTTTCGCCGCCCGCCAAACGGCTCATTGCCATCGCCGGCAAGTGGAATCCGCCTGCCGGCTCGAAGGCCGCCTCCGTTCTGCCGCTCTTCCGTTCCTGGGACGCGCGGATGACGAAGGACTCGGTGCCCGCCGCGCTCTATCTGATGTGGATGTCTCGTTTGGCCGCGGGCATCGCCAACGGTCCGCCCGCCAGCATCGAACGAACGTTGCAGACGCTGGAAAGATCCCCTCGACCCGAACTGCTCGCCCGCACTCTTGATGCCGTGGTTGCTGAGTTCGAAAAGGGTCTCGGCAAGGATCGCACCCGTTGGCAGTACGGCAACCTCCACTTTCTCCACTTGCGCCACCCGGCGGGCGAGAAGAGTTGGGACCGCGGCCCGCTGCCTCTCGGCGGCGATGCCCATTCCATCAACGTGGCTGCCGGCCCCGGCTATCGCGTCACCCTCGGCGCCAGCTTTCGCATGCTGCTCGACGTCGCCGATTGGGATCGCTCCCGCATGACCAATATGCCCGGCGAATCCGGCGATCCATCCAGTCCCCACTACGCCGACCTGCTGGACGACTGGTCCAACGGCCGTTACCACCCCATGCCCTTCACCCGGCAGGCTGTCGAGGCCGCCACCCGGGAACGTATCCTGCTAGTACCCTAACCTATGTCTCCGCGCGAAACGGTCACTCTCCAAATCACACTCACTGACCCCGTGCCTGGCGTGCTCCATGCGCTTCAGGATAAAGACAATCAACTCTATTCCGCCGCCGAATCGACTGGCGCGGACCTCACGTTCACCCTCACCGTGGAGCGGGACGACACCGGCCGCGTCTTTGGAAAATTCGCTATGGGTACGCCCACAGCCCGCTTTTTCTACATCTGCAGCGGTACATCCGCCGGCCAATTCGGCAGCCCGTGGACCCGCCGCGCCAAGATCTCGCTGATGGCCCTTCCGCCTGGGAATTCTTTCTCCGGCCGTATCAACGGACGGTCCAAGGATGGCGGTCCCGTCTGCGCCTCCGTGCGTCTGCTCGATGACGGCTGGCGCCCCGGCATCCGATAATAGGCGGTGTGAAAGCTGTACATTTTCTGGTTTTGGCATCGCTGGCCGCGGCGGGACAAACGACCGAAGTGCGGGAGATCCGCTTCCGGTTCGACCCGGAACCGCGCGTCCGGCCGGGCGAAACCGTCTCCGTGCAGATACAGGTCTGGGGCGAGGTCACCACCAAGGACGGCAACAAAGTCAGCGGGCGGTTGCGGGAAACTGCCAACGCCAAGGTGGCGTCGGGGCAGGGCTGGGTTTCCAAGCCGTACCGGTTTCAGGGCTCCGATGACGGGGGCTACGTCAACACGGGCGCCTCTGGCTTTGCCCAAATTTTCCAATCCGTCAGTGGGCAATTCGTACAGAAGGACGCCGTACTCTACACCGCGCCGCTCAACCCCGGCGCCTACACGATCGAAGCGGAAACCAAGGGGAAGCGCGGCACGGCGACGATCACGGTCAGCGCCGACGCGCCGACGCGCAAGATCCCGGAAAAGCAGAACTTTCCTCCCGAGCCCGACAACAATCGATATCGCAAACTTGCCGAATACTGGGCGCCCTATATTGCGCAGGAAACCTGGTGGCAGCCCAAAGCCGACATCCCCACGCGCTTCGATTTCGATGGGGACTGGAACGGTGAAAACAACTGGGAGAACATGGACGCCGGCTCTTCGCAGGCCTATGTTTACTACGCGGCGGTGGAAACCAGCACGCACTGGTTCCTGCACTACAACTTCTTTCACCCGCGCGACTACTCCGACAACTGCATCGCCGGCACCTGCCACGAGAATGACAACGAAGGCATAATCCTCACCGTCCGCAAGGAGGGCGGGGAGTTCGGCGTCCTGGAGTTGATGGAGACGCTGGCTCACAACAACGTCTACTCCTACACGAACGACACGCGGCTCCGGAAAGGCGCCCACGATATCGACGCCAAAATTGACTTCCACGATGGCCACCATCCCATGGTTTTCCTGGAGGCCGGCGGTCACGGAGCGCTCGCCGCCAGTGCGCGGAACTCTACCTTCTCCGCCTCCCGCAAGGAGTTCAACTCCGGCACGGGCAATACGTTTTTCTTCAAAGGCGTCGCCGAACGAGCGGCGCACAGCAATGCCCGGGACATCGGCTACGACCTGATTCCCATCGAAACCGCCTGGTGGCCGCGCGTGAGCCAATCGGGTGAAAAAACGTTTGACGCGCCCTACGATTACCAGCCCTACGGCGGCCGTCCTGGCGCCGGCCGGCGTTATATGGGCTCCTTCTGGGGCCGCAAGCACGGATCGAACAAGGCCAAGCCCTTCTGGGGCTGGCACGACGAACGAACCCGCCGGGGCAAGGTATTGAATACCGGCCAATGGGCGCTGGACCCTGCGTACGCCGTCTCCCGCAACATCACCTTTCCCAGTTCGATGCCAGTCGATCAGACCTACATCTACAACCCTTTCCTCGGGATCGGAGAACCCGCCGTGGTCACCTCCACGTTCACGCCTTCCCGCATTCCCGAACCCACCGAACCGTCCGTCGCCCCGCCCGCTCTCTCCTCCGAACCTGCCGAAGGAAGCTGCCAGTTCGAAGCCGTCGTTGACGGTTCCGTCCTTGCCCTGGTTCATGCCGATGCACTCAACTTCGACACGCTGAGCGGCCAACCCGTCTCCTCCGTCAGCCACGGCTGCACCATTCCGATGCCCGATCTGGCCGTCACCACCTTCGACGTGCACAAGAATAAAGGCCGCGGCACGGTGAAAGTGCTGGAGCCTCCCACCGCCGCCAATTTCTTCACCGGAAAAATCCAGATCGACGATCCGGACAATGGCGCGGACCAGTACGTGATTGTGGTTCGCTGGAAGCTGTAGCACTATATATAGTGGCTGTCAAAAAAAAGATACAAAGGGCAGTAGTCCAGTGCTTGCAATTCTGCCCGG
>DASTML010000104.1:0-39838 GCA_035714175.1 Bryobacteraceae bacterium
CCGCGCTGGTGATTATCAACATACTGGCGGATCGCAACAACAAGTCGTTCGATACGACGGCGAACAAGAAATATTCATTGTCCGACCAGACGGAAAAGATCGTGAAGGGGTTGAAGGGGACGGTGAAAGCCAGTTACTTCAACCGTACCGGACGGTTTGAGGAGGCACGCGGCCTGCTGGACCGGTACAACAATATCTCTTCGAATTTCCAGATTGAGTATATTGATCCGGACAAGGACCCGGCCAAAGCCAAGGCACTGGGCGCGCGCAGCTACGGAACGCTGATCCTGGACAACGGCACGCGCCGCGAAGAGGCCAAGGCCGTCACAGAGCAGGAGATCACCGGCGCCATGGTGCGGATGCAGCAAACCGGCGAACAGACGGTTTGCGCCCTGGATGGCCACGGCGAACGGAGCCTGGACGGCCCGGACGCGGGCGGGTTCAGCAGCGTGAAGCAGGCGTTGGAACGCAACAACTACAAGACGCAAACCGTGAAGGTGTTGGAAAAGGCGGAGATCCCGGCCAACTGCACGATCCTGCTCTCCGCGGGGCCGCGCCGGGAGTATAACGACGAAGCGGTGGCGGCAATCAAAGCCTTTGTCGAAAAGGGCGGCGATGCGCTTTTCCTGCTTTCGCCCGCCATTCAGGGCGCCAAGGAAGATACGGACGCCAACGCCAAGCTGACGGCGCTTCTTGCGACATGGAACGTGACGGTGAACAATGATCTGCTGTTCGACGCAACCGGCCCCGGCGTTCTGGCCGTGGATAACTTTACGCAGCATCCGATTGTCCGCGATATGCGGGGCCTGCCCGCGTTGATCCCGCTGGCGCGGAGCCTGCAGGTGAAGACGGGAGCCGAAACGCTGTTCTCCTCATCCAACGAAGCCTTTGCGACGAAGACGTTGGACCTGGCGAAGCTACAGGCAGGAGCGCCGCCGAAAGATGCGAACGGCCCCTTTGTGCTCGCCGCGGCGACCACGGTGGGAGGCGGCGGCGATGCGAAGAAACAGGGACGCGTTGTGGTGGTGGGTTCCGTTGACTGGGCCAGCGCCGCGATGTTGAACCGGTACGGCAATCGCGACCTGTTTTTGAACATGCTGAACTGGGTGTCATCCGACGAGGACCTGATCTCGATTCGCCCGAAGGAGCCGGAAGACCGGCGGCTGAACGTGAAGCCGTCGCAATTCTGGGTGCTATACGTGACGAGCTTCCTGCCGGCGCTAGCCGTGCTGGCCAGCGGCATCATGGTGTGGCTGAAGCGGAGATAAACGATGGAACCGCGACGTCTACTGATTGCCGCTCTGCTGTTGGCGGGGCTGAGCGGTTTGCTGTGGTGGTCCAACAAGGAAGAGGGCAACAAGGATAAGACCGCCTCTCCGGACGATGCGCCCAAGATTGTTGAGATCCCGCAGGACCAGATCCAGAAGGTAGAACTGCGGCGGATGGGAGCCGAGCCGGTGGTGCTGGAGAAGGGGGCGGCATGGATGCTGCAGTCCCCCAAGGCACTGCCTGCCGACCCCGACGCCGTGAATGCCCTGGTCTCCACGTTGGCCGTCCTACCCTCGGACCGGCTGGTTGACGACAAGACCACGGACCTAAAGCCGTATGGACTGACGGAACCGCTGATCACCGTGGTTGTCCGCCGGAAGGACGGCAAGACGCACACCTTGCAGATTGGCGACAATGCGCCGAGCGGATCGGCTGCCTACGCCCGCATGGATGGGGAGACGAAGCTCTACACGATCTCTTCTTCCACGAAGGCGACGTTCGAAAAGACCTGGCGAGACTTACGCGACCGGCGGCTGCTGCCCTTCGATGCGGAGAAGTTGACCCGGGTGGAACTGACGGCCAAGGGCTCTTCCGTAGAATTGGGCAAGAATAACGGCAACACCTGGGCGATTTTGAAGCCACGGCCCCTGCGGGCGGACAACTTCGCGGCGGAAGAGCTGGTGCGGAAGCTGAAAGATGCCCGTTTGGAAGTGGTGAACGACACAGAGGAAGAAGCCGCGATTCCCGGACAGTTTGCGGCGGCGGCTCCCGTGGGAATCGCCAAGGTGACCGATGCGAAGGGCACGATGCAACTGGAAGTCCGAAAGGGCAAGGACAACGCCTACTTTGCGAAATCGAGCGCAGTGGAGGGCGTGTTCAAAACCTCCGCCGAACTTGGCGACGGCTTGGGGAAGGGCCTGGACGACCTGCGAAACAAGAAGCTGTTCGAGTTTGGGTTCAACCAACCGGACCGCGTGGAGGTGAAGCAGGACGGCACGGCGTACACGTTTACCAAGGCGGGCGCGGAGTGGAAGAAAGACGGCAAAAGCATTGACCCTGGTTCGGTACAGCAGATCGTAGACCGGCTGCGCGAACTGTCGGCGATCAAGTTTGCCGAAACAGCGGCCGGCGCGGTGACCGCGGAGTACTCCGTGGGCAAAGAGACGGTGACCGTAACCAAGCAGGGCGAGACATATTTTGCCCGGCGGGCCAACGAGCCGGACGTGTACGTGCTGGACGGCAAGACGCTGGCGGACATTCGCGAATTGGCCGCCGGGGCCAAGGAACTGCCTCCGGCCAGCGCGGACAAAGACAAAAAGAAGTAGCGGCGCAGACCGCTACTTCTTCTGCCATTGCTTTAGTTGAGGCGGCGCGCTTCGCGATAGAGGCGTTCGAGGTCGTAGTATTCGCGCGCCGTTTCGCTAAAGATGTGGATGACCAGATCGCCGTAGTCCATGAGAATCCATTCGGCGTTACCGTGGCCTTCGATCGCGAGAGGCCGTTCGCCGAGAGTCTTCTTCAACTGGTCTTCAATTTCGTTGCTGATCGCCTGGTTCTGCCGCGCGTTACGCCCGTGGCAGATGAAAAACACGTCGGCCATGGTGGTGATGCCGCGCAGATCGAGGACATGGATATCAACGGCCTGCTTTTCTTCGGCGGCGGCCAGGGCGGTTTCCCAGGCGGGGTTTAGATCTTCGGGGGCCGCGTCGAGAATTTCGGCGACAGCTTCGACTGTTGGGGCGGCGGCAACCCGCTTCGGTTGCTTACGGGGCGTTCTAACCTGCAAATACTGCTCCTGGGGCGATGTCGTACTACACTTAAAGTATAGTGCGGATCTGTAGCTGGACGTGTGCCGCCCTTCTGGCCGCTTGCACCCTGGCGGGCGCGGAGACAGTCGACGTGCGTCAAGCACGGGAACGGGTGGCGAGCCTGCGCGAGCTATTGCAGATGGGCGCGGCATCGCAGAAACAGGTGGAGCAGGCGGAAGCCACGTTGCGGCAAGCCGAAGACGAAGGGCTGATTGCCGAAACGCTTCAGACGCCGGTAGACTTGGCCGATTTGACGGACGAGCAGTCCAACGCGGCGACAGAGGCGGCCCGGCGCAAGTTGGAGCGCCAGAAGGAACGGCTAGCTGAGCAGGCGAAGCGCGTGGAGTTGGGCGTGGCGCCGCGCACATCCCTGGAGCCGCTGGAAGACGACGTGTCGCACGCACGCAAACTGCTGGAGGCGATGGAAGAGCGCGCCCGCAGCCTCAGCGAAATTGCATCCATGATTCGCGCGGAGCAGGAAGTGACGGACGAGCAGCCGGAAGCGCCGTCGATTGCGGATGGCGCCATTGCGCGCATCACGCGCTTTGCCGGCGAGAACAAGTTCAGCAACGAAGAGTTTAAGACTGTCGTCCTGGAATTCGAAAAAAAGTTCGACAGCAAACTACCGGTGAGCGCGCGGGGCGAAACGGCGCTGCACCGTTCGATGGGCTTTGACCACCGGGGACGCGTTGACGTGGCGCTGAACCCGGACGGCGTGGAAGGCCGCTGGCTGATGCGGCACCTGGAGCAGAAGAAGATCCCGTTTTTTGCTTTCCGTACAGCCGTACGCGGACAGGCGACAGCTCCCCATATCCACATTGGCCCGCCCAGCACACGTATTCGAGCGATCGACTAACCCGCCAGACTCATGAACAACCCGCAGCTTCGCGTTCTTATACCCGATGTTGAGATTCAGATGCGCGTAGCCGCGTTGGGCGCACAAATTACCGCGGACTACCCGGACGGCCCGCTGATTCTGATTGGCATCCTAAAAGGCGCCTACATCTTTGTCGCCGATCTGGCGCGCGCGGTGAACAGGCCGGTGCGCGTCGACTTCATGGGTATCTCCAGCTACGGCAAGGGCAAGACCAGTTCCGGCGAAGTGAAGGTAACCAAAGACCTGGACCTGTCGATAGAGGGCGCCGACGTCATCGTGGTGGAAGACATTGTCGACACGGGCGTAACGCTGAACTATCTGAAAGGCCTGCTGCAAAATCGCAAGCCGCGAAGCATACGGATTGCCGCCCTTTTGGACAAGCCGGACCGCCGTATGCGGCCGGTGCAGGTGGACTACACCGGCTTCAGCATTCCGGACGAGTTCGTTGTCGGATACGGGCTGGACTTCGCCGAAGACTACCGCGGCCTGAAAGATATTTGCGTACTGAGCGAAGGCGAGTAATTACACCTTCGGCTTGGGCGGGGGCAGATCCCGGGCCGCGCAGGCGCTGACGAAACCAACCCGGTTGTGCGCTCCATCGCAGAAGGGCTTGTTTTCCGAAGCGCCGCAGCGGCACAGCGAGATCACGGTGCGGCCGGCGAGACCGAAGGCGGCGCCGAGGGGATCGTTAATCGAGAAATCCCCTTCCAGACGGAGGGGACCGTTGTTGTTCACGGTTACTTTGGTAGACATCGGAACGATGGTAGCAGGTGGCGGCTACAATCTATACATGCCTCGATCGTGGGCTGTGTTTCTACTCGCCGCCGGGTACGCCTGGGCGCAGGCAGATATTGCGCCAGAGGTGTTGCGGCTTGCGCGCATTAAACAGCATATGCGTGAGGTCCTGCGGCGGCAACCAAACTATGTGTGCCAGGAGACGGTGGAGCGGTCCGAGAGGCCGGTGAAGAACAAGCGGTTCCGGCTTATCGATTCCCTGCATCTGGAGGTGGCAGTGGTGGACGGGAAAGAGCTCTTTTCCTGGCCGGGGGAGCGCGAGTTCAAAGACCGCGACGTGCGGGAGATCGCGCCGCAGGGCAGCTTTGGTACAGGTGGGTTCGCCATGCACGCGCGGGCGGTATTTCTCTCCGATGCCCCGTTGTTTCGGTATGCCGGCGAGGAGACGCTGGACGGACACAAGACGGCGCGCTACGACTTCAGCGTTTCGATGTTGCGAAGCGCGTTTCTTCTGCGCGTCGGCGATGTGCAGAGCGTGACGGCCTACGAGGGCTCGTTCTGGAGCGAGTGGGAGACGATGGATTTGCTGCGGCTGGACATACGGGCGCGAGAAATTCCTCCGGCCTTGCCGTTGCGCTCGACCAGCGACACGATGCGGTACGAACGGATGCCTATCGGCGATTCCGCCTTTCTGTTGCCAAAGTCGTCGGATATGGAACTGGTGCAGATGTCGGGGCATACGAATCGCAATTTGACGACTTTTACGGGATGCCGCCAGTATGCGGGGGAGTCAAAACTCTCCTTCGCGGATCCGGACGAAACAGCAGCGGAAGCGAAAGCGCGTGAACCGATTGCATTGCCGAGGGGACTGACAGTGGAGGTGGAGTTGCAGACACGCATCCGGTTTCCGGGCAGCGCGACGGGCGACGTGGTGACCGCGCGGGTAGTGCGGGACGTGAGGCGGCAGGGGAATGTAGTGATTCCGAAAGGAGCCCAATTGACCGGGAATATCGCCTATCTGCAGAAGCGCAGCGCGATGAACTACAGCTTTCACCTGCTGGCGGTTCAGTGGCGGGAGATCGCCTTCGATGGCAAAACAGGCCCGTTCGAGGGACAATTGATAGATGGCGGCGCGATTCCGATGATCAATGTGTCGCGCAGCCTATACCTTCGCCCCGGCAACAAAGAGCGGGAGACCATGCCGCACCGCGATGTCTTTTATGTCAGAAAGGAAACCTTAGATATTCCGCCCGGTCTGCGGCTTGCGTGGCAGACGACGGGAACCGGGATCTTGGGAGCAGAAAAGCCGTGATTCAGTTTACTCTTGAAACCGACAAAGCGCTGTTTGAGAAAGCCATGCGCTTCTCGCAGAAACAAGTGAAACGCCTGATCGACAACCATCCGGGCTTCTACCCGATGTATACGAAAGAGGGCAAATGGAAGCACGACGGACCGGCTTGGACCCGGTGGTGCGACGGCTTCCTGCCGGGCATGATGTGGCTGTTCCGGCGATTTGAGGCGGAAACGGGCGGGAAGGATCCGGAGTACTGGTACAAGAAAGCGGTGGACTACACGAAGCCGCTGGAAAAACGGAAGAGCGACCGGGATGTGCATGACCTGGGCTTTGTGTTCCAACATTCCTATTACCGTTGGTTCCAGGTGGATCGCGACCCGAAACTGGAAGAGATCGTGGTGGAAGCAGGCAAGACGCTGGCGCTGCGATACCGCGACAAGGGCAACTATCTGCGGTCGTTCGTTGCGGAAAATTCGCTGTTCATCGACATCATGATGAACGTCGGCCTGGTATTCTACGCGGCACGCGCGACGGGTGACAAACAGTTGCGAGAGATTGCCACGCGGCACTCGCTGACCACACGACGGTTCCTGGTGCGCGGCGACGGTTCAACGGCGCATGAAGGCATTTTCGACATTGAGACCGGGGAGTTTTTGCGCGAAGCGACGCAGCAGGGCTATCGGGCCGATTCGTGCTGGGCTCGCGGGCTGGCATGGGGAATTTATGGATTCTCGACGGCGTATGAGTACAGCCGTGATCCGCATTTCCTGGAAACGGCCGAGGACTGTGCCGATTATTATGTGACCCATGGCAATGCGGACGGCATGGCTCCCTGGGACTTCAACGCGCCCGCCGACCAGCGGAAAATCATCGATACGTCGGCTGCGGCAATTGCGGCCAGCGCCATGCTGCGGTTGGGACGATTGTTGCACGATCCGGTAAAGGGCCATTTCTACTGGAACACCGGGGTGCGGATTCTGCGGACATTAGCGCAGAATCATTTGGCGGATAAGGATAAAGAGTGGGAGGGCGTGCTCAAGGGCGGCGTCTACCACCTGCATAAGGACTTGGGTGTGAATGAGTCCGTTATGTGGGGAGACCACTTCTTTGTAGAAGCCCTGGAGCACGCCCTACGGCGCATCTAGTTTTGCGGAGTGGTGGTTGACGGCACGGGAGTCGCGGACAACTTGGTGCCGATGATTTCGCCGGAAACCACCATTTCCACGCGGCGGTTCTTCTGCCGGTTGGCGGCGGTATCGTTCGGAGCGACGGGCTGCGTTTTGCCGAAGCCGCGCGCTGTGATCGTATCCGGGTTCAAACCCTGCGTAATCAGGTAGGCGCGGGTGGTACCGGCGCGTTCCTCGGACAGCTTCTGGTTGAACTCATCACTGCCGATGGCATCCGTGTGTCCTTCCACTTCCAACCGGAGGCCGGGGTGGGCAAGAACAATGCCGGAGATTTTCGCCAGTTTCTCGCGCGTTTCAGGGCGGAGCGTATATTTGCCGAAGTCAAATAGGACGTCGGACATGTTGACGATCAGACCGCGGGCGGAGTCGCGCGTTTCCAGGATCAGGTTGAACTGATCAAACAGCTGCTTGCGGAGAGCCGCCTTTTCATCTTCCGCTCGCTGACGGAGACGATTTGCTTCGGCAGCGGCTTGCTTCGCATTTTCGCTTTCGACCATGGCTGCCGCGCGGGCAGCCTCAGCTTCCTGCTTCGCCTTTTCGGCGGAAGCACGGGCCAAATTCGCTTCCTCAGTCAATTTGCGAGCCAGAGCCGCTGCTTCATCGGCTTCGCGTTTCGCCTTTTCGGCAGCAGCGCGGTCCGATTCCGCTTCGGCACGCGCCTTCTCGGCCAGTGCGCGGCGTTCCTTTTCCCGGGCAGCACGTTCGGCAGACTCCTTGGCGCGACGGGACTCTTCTTCGGCTTCGGCTTTCGCCTTGGCTTCCCGGGCAGCGGCAGCGGCGCGTTCATTCGCCAAGCGCTCTTCTTCGATGCGCTTTACGGTGAGCACGCGGGCGTCCTCGGCGGTCTGCACTGCCTCACGGGAGATCATCGAGACGGGCTTGTTGCCAGCCTTCCGGGCTTGGTAGCCTTCGGCCTGGGCGAGGAGATCAGCAGACTTCTTCAGAGTATCGGCCGCATACTTCGCAGCCCCCGTGGCGCGGGCGATATGCAGTGCGCTACGGGCTTCGTAGAGTTCCAGAGGAACCTTGGGATCAATCACGGGCCGGGGGCCGACGAGATTGGAATACTGGCCACGTTGCAACAATTCAAACTTGGCATCAATTTCGTCCACCTTACCCACGGTGTCCTGGCGGACGACATTTTCCATCACGATAACGTCGCTCGGCTGAGTGACCGCAAAGTACGGCTCCGCAGTGACGATCAGGCCGAAAGCCTGCAATTCGCTAGTGACGTTGAGCTTGCTGTTGGTTCCATTCAGTAGAATTTCGCCAAGGTTGGTGGCGCGGCCCTCCGGCGTCACAGCCCACAATACATAGGTCAAATACTCCGGCCCATGCGTACTGGCCGGTTGCAGATTACGATACTCGACTTCAATTTCGATGTATCCCTGTTTGCTCTCCACCTTTGCTTCGCCTTTTGCGGCAGGCATGTTGGAAGTGCCCTTGAAGTCGATCTTGGTGGCGCCGCTGCGATGCCGGTAATTGATCGCTTTCGCCGTTTTAGCGACAACGTCCACTTTGAAGACAGTGACAGGGGCGTCCGGATCGGGGCGCGATGTCTGCGGCTGCTGTCCCGACAACGCGGCGGCCGCAAGAAGGGCAATAAAAACTTTACGGTGATCCAAAGGGTCCTCCTCGCGCGGGAAACCGTTTTTCCCGCTTTCCTATTGTGGACGCATTTGTGAACCGAAGTGTTGCAGGGCAGGCGAAGTTGAGTAACATAGCAGGGTTCCCATGTGGCAGCAAAACTACACCCCCATCGGCGACAGTCTCGCCCTCTCGGCCACGGTGGCCGCGCTACCGATCGTCGTATTGCTTCTGATGCTCGGCCTATTCCGGAAGCCGGCGTGGATGGCGGGATTGGCAGGATTGGCCGCAGCAGCGGTGGTTGCTCTGTTTGGATATGGGATGCCGGCGTCCACGGTGGCCGCCGCGGCGACCTTCGGCGCGGCATTCGGACTCTTGCCGATCGGATGGATCGTCTTTTCGGCTATTTTGTTGTACCGGCTGACGGTGGAGACAGGAAAGTTTGAAATCATCAAAGATTCCGTGGGAAGCCTGACGCCGGACCGCCGCCTGCAAGCATTATTAATCGCCTTCGCTTTCGGCGCGTTTATTGAGGGCGCGGCAGGATTCGGAAGTCCCGTAGCGGTGGCGGCGGCGATGCTGACGGGGTTGGGCTTTTCGCCATTTTATGCGGCAGGAATCTGCCTGTTGGCCAATACGGCTCCCGTGGCGTTTGGCTCCATTGGAATTCCGGTGACGACGTTGGCATTGACGACAGGGCTACCGGTAAAGGAACTGAGCGGCGCGGTGGGACGGATTTGCGCCCCCCTTTCTTTTTTCGTGCCGTCTTATCTGGTAATGGTGATGGGCGGATGGAAAGCGCTGCGGGGCGTATTGCCGGCGGCGCTGACCTGCGGCGCGGCGTTTGCGGGCCTGCAATTTGCCGTCTCCAACTATGTAGGCGCGGAACTGGTGGATATTACAAGCTCTCTGGCAGCCATAGCTTCACTGGTGATTTTGTTTAAATTGTGGAAGCCGTCCGACACGTTTCGACTGGAGGGGGAATCGGCCGAGGCGCCGGTGCTGCGGAAGCACAGCGGCAGCGAGTTGTTTTGGGCCTGGATGCCCTATCTATTGCTGGTGGCTTTTGTATTGGTGTGGGGCCAGGAAGGCGTAAAAGCACATTTGAACTCGTTCACAATTAACATTCCATGGCCCGGGTTGCACAATTTGGTGGAGCGCGTACCGCCGACAGTGGGAAAACCGTCCCCGTACGCGGCGGTATATGCGTTCAGTTGGCTATCGGCGGCGGGAACGGCATGCGTGTTTGCCACCATTCTAGCCGCGGCGCTGCTCCGTGTATCGCCAGGCAAATTTATGGGGATCCTGGGCCAGACGACACAGCAATTGGCTAAGCCGCTGCTGACAATTGCGAGCGTGTTGGGCTTGGCATTCCTGATGAACTATTCGGGTGCGACCGCTACGCTGGGATTGGCCTTTGCGTCGACAGGCCCAACGTTTCCGTTTTTCAGTTCACTGCTCGGATGGTTGGGCGTGTTCCTGACCGGTAGCGATACATCGGCGAATGCCTTGTTCGGCAACCTGCAGGTGGTAACGGCGAACCGGTTGGGACTAGACCCGGTGTTGATGGCCTCCGCGAATTCGGCGGGGGGCGTGATGGGAAAAATGATCAGCTTGCAGAGCATTGCGGTTGCAGCGGCAGCAACCGGCATGAAAGCCAGCGACGAAGCCAAGCTCTTTCGGTTTACCCTGCGGCACAGCGTTTTCCTGGCTTCGCTGATCGGTATATTGACGGTGATCTACGCCTACGGCCACTAGCTGGCCGAGGATGAGGTTTCCGTTTCGACGAGCGTCACCCAGAATGAGCCGTCCGGTCCATCGAACGAGAAGCGGCGGAGTTGATTGGCGCCACAGACACGAACGGAATAACTAGAACCTTCCACCACGGAGGGCAACGAGAGACTGACGCCTCGCGGGAGCACGGATTTGAGGTTGCCGCCGATCATGTTTACGAGTTCGCCTAGAGCGTCAAATACGTCGTTGTCAAACTGCAACGGCTTGGGAATGCCCATGAGACGCGCTGTGAATTCAAATGCCATAGGCATGGAACATTCCAGAAGAACGGCGCCGCTCCAAACGCCCGTAAAATAGATGGCGCATGTGGCACGGCCGGATTGGACGGTATAGGGGGTATTGCCCGCGCCGACCTCATACTGCGTCATCGTAATCAAAACATCTTCGACGATCCGAACTACCTCGGTATCGTAGGCTTCAACATGCAATGTAGAGTGAGACATAGTTTCCTCACGAGGCTTGATAAAACGCGGCGGAGCCGTAGGTGACGCGGTTGAACCCAACGTCAAGATTGATGGTGGTCTCCGCGGCGCCTAGTGCAAGAAGACTGCCTGGAGAAAGCGTGCCGCGGATGGAAGTCAGGATTTGTTTCTTGGTCGCGACATCAAAATAGATCAACACATTTCGGCAGAAGACGAGATCAAAGGGGCCTAGCGCGCCCATCGGGGCCCGAAGATCGAACCGTTGAAAAGTGACCATGGAGCGCAGGTAGTCGTTGATCTGCCAATCCAGGCCAGCGCGCGTAAAGTGCTTGATGAGATATTTGGCCGGCAACCCGCGATTGACCTCAATTTGCAGGAATCGTCCAGCGGCGGCCCGATCCAGTATCTGTTGGTTCAGATCCGTGCCGAGAATCTGGATTTTCCATCCATCCAGCGGCATTTCCCGCAACAGCATCGCGATGCTGTAGGCCTCCTGCCCGCTGGAAGCCGCGGCGGACCAGATACGTAGGCGCTTGGTGCTGCGGCAGGATTCAACCAGCTTGGGAAGGATCTCTTTTTGCAGCGCGTCAAACACAGCCATATCACGAAAAAAAAGCGTTTCGTTGGTCGTCATGGACTCAACCACACGGCTTTTCAGACTGAGTGGGGCGGTCGCCCGCAGCAGGTTACAAAGGTCATTGAGCGTCGATAAGTTCTCCTGCTTCACGATGGGCAGAAGGCGCGATTCGATGAGGTAGTTCTTACCGGCATCGATAACAATTCCGGATTCCTGATAAATATACCTTTGCAGAAAAGCGTAGTTTTCGGCGCTGATCAGCGCGGGCGCAGCCTGCGATTCTCCTAGAAGTGTCTGCATCTCATAGTCTCCCGTTACCCTCGCAACTGGTGCGTGATCTCCGGAGCGATCCGACGGAGGTCACACACGCTATCTGCCAAACCGCCTCGCGCAACGTAGCCCGGCATCCCCCAGACGACGCTGCTCGCCTCATCTTGCACAATTACATGAGCGCCAAGGCTGCGAAGGTGTTCGACACCCCGGAAGCCGTCTTGTCCCATGCCGGTCAGAACAACCGCGACTACGGCGCCCCCGTAGACGCCCGCAGCGGAGCGGAAGAGCACATCCACGGCGGGGCGGCACGAATTTTCGGGCTGTTCCTGATTCAGCCGGATAACGACGTCGTGCCCGGAGCGGGCAAGCGTCATGTGAAAATCACCTGGCGCGATATAGACATGTCCCGCCGCTGCTACCATTCCTTCTTTCGCTTCCATGACCTGCAACTTGCTCTGCGATTGCAGTCTTTCCGCCAGAAGCCGCGTAAACATCGGGGGCATATGCTGGACGATAAATATGGGAACAGGCGTATCCGCCGGCAATGCGGGGATCACTTCGGCGAGCGCATTGGGCCCACCCGTTGACACGCCCACAACGACCGCGCGCAGCCGGTTGTGACGAACGATGCTGCGCGGTGGCGTCATGCTAGGACGCACCAAGGCCGGACCCATGGTAGCCTGCCGCTCCCGGGGAACAGGGGGAAGCGGCGGTTTGGCCGCGTCGCCCCGAGGAAAGAACTGACGAACCTTCGGTATCAGTTGTGTGCGCAGTGCCTCGATGGCCGCCGGCCCGGTAGCGGCGCTCACCTTCGTCAGGTAGTCGTCCGCCCCGAGCGACAGCGCCTCCATAGTGATCCCTGCTCCGCGTTCGGTCAGCGAACTGCACATAATCACGCGAACATGCGGATGGTTTCGTTTAATCTCCCGCAAAGTGGCGATGCCGTCCAACTCCGGCATCTCGATATCCAAAGTGACCAGATCCGGATTCCATTGCGCTATCCGCTGCAACGCGACAACGCCGTTCGGAGCGCTGCCGACAACCTCCATATCAGGGTTCTCCCGGAGAACGTCGGAGAGAATTTTCCGGACGACGACGGAATCATCCACGACGAGCACCCGGATTCTGGAGTGCAATCCCGTTTTCGAATGGGGCGCATTGAGCATGACAGGTGACCTTGTGCAAACCGGCTACTGCAACACGCCGAGAACTCGCAACTTGTCGGCGATTACCTCGTCCGTAAACGGCTTCATCACGTATTCGTTGGCCCCAGCCTCCAGCGCCCGGTACATCTGCTCAATTTCCGTCTCGGTGGTGACCATCATGAGCGGTACATCGTTGAAGCGCGGATTGGCCCGGAGGGTTTTGACAAACTCCAATCCATTCATCTCTGGCATGTTCCAATCCACCAGAATCACAGATGGTTTCATGTTCTGCGTCCCGATGAGGTCCAGCGCCTCCCGGCCGTTGGCGGCAGAACACACTTCATAGCCAAAGCGGTTGAGCGTCCGCCCCAGGATCATGCGGATTGCCCGCGAATCGTCGATTACCAGCGCTGTGCTCATGGGTTTCACCAAAGTTGTAGATGTTTACCGGCCGCCGTCCTATAGAACACTGGAGGCCATTCGTTGTTCGGGACTCTTCTCAAGAGGCCCGCTTTCTAGACATATCGGCCTGAGAGGGGTAACCCTTTCGGATTTATTACGCGATCTGACTACCACCCGCATTCACAGGTAGTACAGAGCGAAAGGTCTGCTGCAACGAGCGGTGAATGGAAATACGAAGTTGGCGGACCGCGCCGGGTTGGTCAGGCCGCCATCTACTCAAAACCGATTCCACCGCCGAATAGATCTCCGCCCGCATCGGGCGAAGCGGAATTTCCGTCCACCAACGATCCAGACGCATCGCCTCTTCTTCCACTATCCCGGCTGCGCGGGCAAGAGATTCAGCACGGCAGCGGGTTCGTTCGCGAACCAAGTAGTGAATATAGTCCAAACTTACGGAATGCAGTCCTCTAGCGCCCGCGAGCAACGGATCCAAGTTCCGCGGGACACCAAGGTCGATGACCGTCAGCGGCGTTTTCCGGGTCTCTAATATGGGACGCAATCGCGAAGCGGCCAACAGATCGACACGCCCTCGGCAAGCTCCTACAACCGCATCGACTTGGGAGATCAAGCGGATGGCCGCCAATTCGGAAACGGCGCATGTTCCATGAATCGACGCGAAACGAGAGGCTTTCCGGATGTCTCGTCCCCACACGCCATCCATACGTAGCCATCCACCGTCCCCGAGCAGAGGAGAGGCGAATCCACGCGCGCGCAGGAGGTGCGCCGCCACTTCTTTCGCCATCGCTCCGGTTCCCAACAGTAGAACCCGCACCGGATCTCCTGTCGTGGAGCCGGGAATGTGAAAACGGCGAATAGCGGTAAGTACCGCGGGCCCCACTCCTCCATGCCCGGCCATCAAACCCGTCTCACGGCGTACTCGTTTCGCGGAACGCAAAGCCCCCTCTACCAGACTCCGCAAGAGAGGACCCAGCGTTCCAGCGGTCTCCGCCAGTTCCATTGCCGCTCCAATCTGCTGGGCAATTTGTGTATCCCCGGCGACGGGTGACCGCAGAGAAGCGGCGACAGCGTATAGATGCCGGATGGCTGCCGCTCCCCGCACGTGATAGGGACTGCATTCTTTTCTTACGGACAGAGACGTCTTTCCGGACGCACGCAGCAGGGTAAAGAAATCGGGCTTCGTCCCGGCAGGGCCGGCGCCATCCGCTTCCACCAGGTAGAGTTCCGTTCGATTACAGGTGACGACCAGCATACTTTCCGTGTAGAAGGCATGGCGACGGCCAGGGGAAAACAGCAATGTAGGAAGTATTGTCAGGATCTGGGCAGGCTCCATCGCCCACTCCTCCCGGGTAGCCAGCGGCGCCCGGGAGTGATCGATTCCGTAAACATGCAAAACCGGCATACGAGTACCAGATCGAGCAGTCGTCTTAAATCTGGAAGCGGGATACGAGACTTTGCAACTCATTGGCCATGCGGCTCAACTCCAACGCGGCGCGCTGCGTATCACTGGCGCCCGAAGTCGTGCTGTCAGCGGCCGCGGCTACGCCGCTGATGTTGCGGGCAATTTCCCCCGTTCCTTTTGCCGCTTCCGTGACGTTGCGACCGATCTCGTTCGTGGTCGCGGTTTGCTGTTCCACAGCGGAGGCAATGGTATTGGAAATATCGTTGATCTGGTTGATGATCAGGCCGATCTCTCCAATAGCGCTCACAGCCGCTTTCGTGTCGAACTGAATCGCCTCAATCTTCTGGCCAATTTCTTCGGTCGCCTTGGCGGTCTCCTTGGCCAGTTCCTTAACCTCATTCGCCACGACAGCAAACCCCTTGCCGGCCTCCCCGGCACGCGCCGCTTCAATCGTTGCGTTCAGTGCCAGCAGGTTCGTTTGCTGCGCAATCGACGTGATTACTTTGATCACTTTTCCAATCTCGACACTGGAATCGCCCAGTTTCGTGATCGTCAGATTTGTTTTCTCGGCCACCGAAACCGCCATCCGGGCCACACGGGCGCTCTCATTGGCGCTCTTGGAAATCTCCCGGATCGAGGCGAGCATCTCCTCGCTGCCGGCGGCCACAACCGAGACGTTTTTCGACACTTCATCCGAGGCCGCCGAAACCACGTTCGCCTGCGATGCCGTCTGCTCGGCGTTGCCGGCCAACTGTTGGCTGATTGCCGACAATTCCTCCGATGAACTGGCGAGCGCCTGCGAATTTCGCATCAGCTCCGACATGTTGTCTCGCATGGAGTGAAGGAATGACGAAAGCCCTTCCCCCATCTGCCCGATGGCGTCCGTGCCGCGTACCGTCACTTCCTTGGTGAGATCGCCCTGCTCGGCACACTGCACAACTTCCAGCATCGCGTTGATCTTAGAGGCGAGCGCCTCCTGTCCGGCCCGTTCCCGCTCCAGCAACTCCCGTTCCCGCCGCTCAGCCTCCAACTGCTTGGTGATCAGTTCCCAGGTGACCATCGCCCCGGTATAGACGCCTTTGGAGTCCGTAATGGCGCTTACATGCAGGTCGAGTGACTCCGGCCCCACCTGAATCCGCGTATGACGCGGAAGGTTCTTGGGGTCCGCCAGAATGCCGCGCTGGTGTGCCGGATGGCGATGGAAGATATCGATCGACTGACCGATCATGGTATCCACGGGTACCGGCAGAAACGCTTGCAGTTCCCGCAATTGGCGTGTAGAGGCCGGGTTCATATAGCGGATTACCAAATCCCGGTCCGCGTAAATCACGTTGATAGGAGAATTCTCCATCATGGACTGCACGCGGGCCGCTTCTTCGGCCAAGCGTTCCTTATCCGTGATTACGCTCCATGTCAGCATCGGGCCCACAAACTCGCGATTCTCGTCGAAGATCGGCGAAACCAACAGGTCCAGAATTTCTGGGCCAAGCCGGATCTTGGCCCGGTGCGGCAGGTTGGCCGCATCGGAGAGAATTCCCCGTTGGTGAGCCGGATGCTTATGAAAGATATCGACAGACTGCCCGACAATCTCCCGGGCCTTGATGGGGAGGTATTCCTGAAGCCGTTCCAACGTCTGAATGGACGCTGGATTGGCATAGGTGATGTGCAGATCCCGATCCGCCATGATTACATTGATGGGCGCATTTTCGAGCATGGCGAAGGACAGGCGCCGCGCTTCACTGGACTGACCGTCTATGGCCGGGGACGAGGGATTTTCCAGAACCGCCGAGGCAGTAGAAGATTGCGGCGGGCGAGACGAGCCGCGTGGGGAGTTGGGGTTTCTCATAAGGATCAAGTTCTCCTGCTATTGCTATGACTGGCGGCAACGCCGCCTGGGAATTCGTGTATTGCGTTAAAGGGCCGGCTGCAATTGCAGTGTCCGGTCCGTATCGAGAACCAATAACAGCCTGCCGTCTAGCTTGTAGACGCCTTCCACCAGTTGCCGGAGCGTACCCGTCATGGTCTCCGGCACAGGCTCGTAGGATTCGGCAGCGACATGGATAACGTCACCAATTTCGTCAACCAGCAGGCTGACCGCTCCGTCATCAGCGCGGACAATCATGTTCATTGGTTCTTGGCCGCTGTCCCGCGCCGGCAACTCCAGACGTTCACGCATATCGATTGCGGCGACAATTTGGCCCCGCAGATTGATCAATCCGCGGAGAACATTCGGCGCCAACGGAACGCGGGTCATCTCTTGCGCACGAAGGACCTCCTGTACCTTTCGCACATCGATGCCGAAAAAGAGATCCTTCATAAAGAACGTGGCAAATTGGCGATTGCGTTCCGGTTGATTTTCTGTGTGGCTCATGGATTTCCTCCTCATTACCGGCGTGCGGCCGGTTCCATTTGTGCCCGTTCGCTGGCCGCAAGAGCGCTTGCCAATTGATTGATGGATCGCAGCATCCCCTCCCGGTCAAACCGGGATAGGGCAGCGGCAAAACCGGCCGGTATCGCGCGCGCTTCGCTGCCACGCTGCTGGGAGGGCTGCATGGCAAAAACCTGTGTGCCCGTTAGTTCGGGATTTCCTCTTACGGCCTCCAAAATGCGGGCCGCGCCACTTCCGGCTAAATCGAGCGACGCCAACACCAGATCATACGGCCGAAGCGCCAGTTTGGCGATCGCGTCGGCGGCATCCGAAGCTTCAGCAACGCGGTAGCCGCTCATTTCGAGTGAACTCCGCAGGAGCCCCCGGCCAAATGGAGAATCCTCAGCGATCAGAATGTGGAGCATCTTGTGGTCCTGGGTTTCCCCAAACCAACCGGTGTCCGCAGATTGAATGACAGCCTGGAGATCCAAGACATCCGTCACCTGGCTTGCGATCACCGCCGAACCGAGGACGCCCGGCCGGCTGCTGGGACGGCGGATTCGAATTTCATCCTCGACGATATCGACAATCTCATCAACCACCATCCCCAGTCGATTGTCGCCATCCGCAAATACAATCACCTGTAACGGCCTATCGCTGTTTTGCGAAGCAGCTACACCGAGTTCACCCGCCAAACCCACCAGCGGCAACAACTGTCCGCGGTATTGCACGACCGGGCGACCCGCGGCATGTTCCAGCCGTTCGCGCGGAATTTCTTCCAACCGGGCCACCAAAGCCAGTGGAACGGCCAGACGGTCAAACTCCCCGGCCCGAAACAACAGCATAGACTTCCGCTCTTCACTGGACGCTTCCGCCGCAGCCTTATCCTCGCCGCGAGCCGCTGTACGTCCCTCGGCCAAAACTCCCGAATGATGCGCAATCCCCATGACATCGAGGATCAATGCCACACGGCCGTCACCCATGATGGTTGCTCCCGCATAGCAGTCCAACCCCTTCATTTGCTTACCGAGCGGCTTGACCACAATCTCCTGCGTATCGTTCACCCGGTCAACGACCAAGCCGAATTGACGGTCCTCCGCCTGCAGCACCACAATATTGATGACGTCAGGCATATCGCCCCCACCGCCATCCAGCCGAAGGACGCGGTCCAAGAACGCCAGGGGCAGCAGATTACCCCGCCGGCGATAGAGTGGCGTGTTGCCGACCCACTCGATTTGCCGCAGGCTCTCGGCTCCTTCCAGACGTACTAATTCGAGAAGGCTCGTCTGCGGGATAACAAATCGTTCCTGCCGCACGCTGACAACAAGTCCGGGGATGATCGCCAAGGTCAGAGGAATCTTGATCCGGATGGTCGAACCCGTTCCGCGGCGACTTACCAGATCCACCGTCCCCCCAATTTTCTCGATATTGGTCTTCACGACGTCCATGCCGACGCCGCGTCCGGAGATACTCGTCACCTCTCTGGCCGTAGAAAACCCCGGCAAAAAGACAAGATTTACCAACTCCCGCTCCGCCATCCGATCAGCCTGCTCCTCCCGGACCAGACCCTGTTGCACGGCTTTGGCCTTGACTCGTTGGGCGTCTATGCCGCCGCCATCGTCAATAATCTCGATGTTGACGTTGCCGCCTTCGTGGAAAGCCCGAAGCAGCAACCGGCCCTGCGGCGGCTTTCCCGCGCGAACTCTCGCTTCAGGCAATTCGATCCCGTGGTCGCAGGCATTCCTTACGATATGCGTCAACGGATCTTTGATTGCTTCGATGATCGTCTTATCCAGTTCCGTCTCGGCGCCATCCATTTCCAAGGTGACCTGCTTGCCGCACATGGAGGCCAAATCACGAACGACACGCGGCAACTTGTTCCAGATCACCCCTATCGGCTGCATCCGGGTCTTCATGACGCCTTCCTGCAGTTCCGAGGTAATCTGGTTCAACCGCTGACTGGTAGCATTCAGCGACACGTCCTCCAAACGGGACGTGAACTGCAACACCTGGTTGCGAGCGAGCACCAGTTCTCCCACCAGATTCATCAATTTGTCCAACAGGCCCACATCCACTCGTATGGTGGAATCGGCCACCGAGGGACCCTTGCCGCTGGCTGAGCCATCCGCTTCCGCCGCGGCTTTGGCCGCGAGCGGCGGATCCACATCCAGGACCGTGGCTGCTAAAACAGACTCCACCGCCGCGTTCCCCGGTTCCTCGGCCTGCGGCCTGGCTGACCGGGTCAGGCGATCTACCAGATCTGCGTAGAGCTCCCCGCTCTCTTGATTCGTTTTCTCAATAGCGGTCAATTCCGCCTTCACCGCATCCACAGACTCCAACACCAGCGATACCAAAGGCGGCGTTAAATCCCGGTCGCCGTTCCGCACCTGCCCCAGAATCGTCTCCGCCTGGTGAGTAATTCGCTCAATCGTAGAGAAGCCGAGAAAACCGCAGGTACCCTTGAGCGTGTGAATGCTGCGGAAGATGCTGGCCAGTAGCGTGGCATCCTTAGGCCGCCGTTCCAACTCCACCATTTCCTGGTCCATCCGGCCGAGGTTTTCATTGCTTTCAATAAGGAACTCTTTGATAAGGTCTAGGTCTTCCACGTCTATTCTCCGGCTTCACTCTCTTTTTCGACCAAAGGCTTTGTCTTCTATAGCCGTTCCCCTGGCTATTCCGTGTGCAGATACGGGAGGATTATCCCTAAGCCATGGGATATGCCACACACGCGTCCACGTGCGGTTGACCCGAATCATGAATGCTGTCGATACTGGTCGAATATGCCGACAGAGAAACGGCGAACAACGCGAACGGCGGTGACCCAAAAGATGCAGGTCTCCTACGTGGATGAGCAGGGACGGGAGCGGTATGAGTTGGCCCCAGCCCTCGATATCAGCGCGGAAGGATGCCAAGTTCTGTTGCAATACCGGTGTATCGCCCGCACCGTCGTCCAGATACAGGTAACTCCCGCAGTCAATGGCAGCGCCTCGGTTCGTTACCAGCGGCCAACGCCGCGCGGCTATTCGACAGGTCTGGAATTCCTCGGCGGCATGCGGGTACCGCCCGCGCCGGGGGCCGGCAAGACCGGGAAGGATTAAACATTTCCTATTGAAAATGTTTCTGAACCTATGTACTATCGAGCAAATGCATACTGAGTGCTCCTCGCCGCAGGCATAGGGATTCTGCTTGCGATGGGGCACCGTTTCCCTACTCCGAACAGCGGCCGGGTACCGGCGTTGTGCGATGGAGAGAGATCTGGACGCCGCATCCGTTCCCGCGCGGCGTGCGGCGTCCAGAACTGATTGAGGTGACGCCGGGCACAGCTAGTCCCGGACGGCAAGGACTGTATTGCGGGGGTCCAGCAGAACGCGGAGCGGCGCGACGGGGATTTGCCATTCGGCGGAGGTTCGATCGTCGTCGGTGCGGAGCCAGCGTGTTTCCGATTTTCCGCGACCAAAGTCGAGTTCTATAGGAACGTCGATGGCGTAGCCGGCAGGAACGCCGGATTGATCCAGATCCACGATGAGGGCAATGCCTTTGGCGGTCCGCTTTTGGCGGCTTTGCAGCTTGAGAGAAGGGATGCCGGTAGAGTCGACAAATGAAGTAAAGAACTGTTCGAAAGATGGATCGGGCCCGCCTTTCGGCTGGTGGGCCGCGGCGAGCGAGCGCAGATCACTGGCGGTGAAACGGCTACGGAGAAAACGGGTATTTGCATCGCGCATCATTGCAAAAAAAGCCGCGTCGCCCAAACGGCAACGCAACATATGTATGATCCACGTTCCTTTCTCATACACGAGCGCGCGGTAGGCTTCAGGGGTGTGCGAAGACTCCAGGCGCGCGCCGAGGTGGATGGGACCAGCCGCGTCGATCGACTGGCCATTGACACCCTTCGCCAGCAGATGTTCCTTATATTTTTCCAACACCTCGCGCAGCGCCTGCGAGCCGCGTTTGCGCTCCAGCAGCAGCAAAGCCGCGTAGTTGGCGAAGGCTTCCATCATCCATTCGTCACGATATCCGGTGGTGGTAACGGCATTGCCCCACCACTGATGGGCGACTTCATGGGCCACCAGGATGTCGGAAAAGAAGACCGATTGCAGACCCTGGCTGGCAAAATTCGGCCGTTCCCGCGGAGGGAGGTAGGCGATGGTCGACAGGTAAATAAGGCCAGGAAACCCTTGACCGAACGCGCCTGGGATCGGCGACACGGCAAGATTCTTCAAGGGCGGCGGGCCAAATCGGGCCGCGAAGAACTCGAAAGATTCGGCCACCTCGGCCGCCAGGTCATTGATTTGCGCCGCCGGATCCGGAATAGAGGGCTGCACGACTACCGGCTGCATGGCCACCGCGCGGGGAGGGCGGCCGAGCGCGGGCGGCGTGGGCAGGAGCACCTCCCGGCGCTGCGGAGCAAGCGATGCTTCGACAGCCTTGTTCGCATACACCGTCACGGCCAGTCCTCCGCGGGATGCGCTGGAACGCTTATACTCGCCCAAATTGAATCCGGCCACCCGCAATGGAGTTGTACTGCGGCGGCGGGAGATGCGTGTTTCGCCTTCGACTCTCTCTTCAACCGACTCGCCCGTAGCGACAATCTGCAGATGGCGCGGGCAGCGGAAAGTGAGATCGTAATTGGCGAACTGCAGGCCATGTTGTGGATACCAACTGCCCCGTGCGCTGACAAAATACACGCCATTGCCGGCGGGTAGAATTACGTCCCCTTCCTGCTGAAAAACCAACGTATGCTCACCGGGCGCCAGCGCATCCGCCAGGGCCACGAGGAAGACTTCGTTATCATTGCCGCGAAGCAACTCCGAGCGGAGATTCTCCCGCTGCAACACCTCAGCGGGAGCGCCGTTCACAGTGACGGATCGAATGCGGACGCGGCGCGAGATATCAAAGGCCAGGGCGTTCCTTTGGCGCCGTGTTCCCGGCGATTCAGGAATGCGAATGCGCAGCGTGACGGAGGCGGCCATACGCAGGTCGCCGGTGAGAGTGGCATCGATGATTACATCGGTAATGTCAAAGTCCCTAGGAAGCGGCCCGCTCCCGGGATCCTTGCGAACACGATGGGAAGGAAAACTGGTCCAAATGTTGTAGTAGGACTTCCCCTCCCGGTTTTGGAGTTGGGCCAGAACCACCTGGTCCATGGCCTGGGGATCGTAGACGGCATCAAAAGGCCCATGGGACCTACCGGCCATCGCGGCAAAAAACAGACCCGCTTCCGGACGGACCCGGCCGGCGAGATCCTGCACCAGGCGGCTTTCAAAACTGGTCGTCAGGTTGCGCAGCGTGGGCGAATATTGACCGGCGAGCAATGCGCCCATTTCCAGAGCGGGCTTGGCCGCATTGTCGCGGATAAAGGCATCCAGTTCGGCCGCTGTACCGTCGGTAAATACAAGCACGGCCGAGCGAAAATGTTCATTAAGATTAGGCTCCTGCGTAAATCGAGCCAGTGATTGCCTTTCTCCAGCCGAAGGAGGCAAGACAATAATTTCACCGTCTCCGCCTTCGACCTCCGCCCAAAACAGGGCGGCGATGGGAACTCCGGCCAACGGCCTGGAAAACAGCACGAACCCGTCGGAGAGATAGAGTTTGATATCTTCCCGCGCCAAGGACAGATCGCGAACACGCCAACATCGTTCCGGCTCAAAGACGAGGTCTCGCATTGCGGCCGCAACGACGGCGGCCGGCGACGACGGAGGAGCCGGCATAGCAGATTGCGCGGCCGCGCTGGATACAGCGGCGGCGAACGGAATCCTAAATAAACATCTCCTCGTCGGTCGTAACTTGTGCGACATTGGCCGGTGCGCCTTTAAGTAGATGGCCGACGGCGGCTTTGACGCCGGCCGCAACGCCGGTGATCTCGCGGATCGGCCGAAGGATTGTACCGTGTACCGAGTTTACGGTGTCGTTCACCCGGGTAAGCGTATTTTCCAGAACAGTTTCGGCGTGGTCCATGCTCACCTTGGCACGCGAGGAAGCATCCGCCATCAATTCGTCCACTCGCGCCATCTGCGTCTGTGTAATCTGCAGAATCTCATTGGCGCGGGTGGTAATTTCCGTTATCTGCGAACGGCTTTCGATCAACGTGGATTCCGCCGTCGAAATCAGCCTCTCCGCCCTGGGAAGGAAGGCGTCGACACGCTCTTTCATCTCCTTGGCAGTTCGAGCCAGACGCATGATCGCCAGCGCCTGCGCGGCAAATGAGATCGCCGTGATCGCAACAAATACAGCCAGGAAAATCAGTGTCGTGTCTGCAGTCATTCCAATGCCCCTTCCCAGGGAACTCTAGTACTTAAGCTCCCGCCTCTTCGGCTCCGTCCGTGGTGACGGACTCCTTATACGCTTGCCGGCCCGCGTCTACAGCGGCGGCCAACTGTTCTTTTTGCCGCTGGATCGCATATTTGCCGCGGTCGGCAAGATCAACGGCCGAATCCTTTAGTTCGTCGCCCTTGCGTTTCAGATAGTCGCGCCCATCGTCGGCTTTCGTGCGCAAGAGTTGACGGGTCTCTTCGCCCGACTTCGGGGCGAACAATATTCCTACCGCCACGCCAATGCCCAAACCGAGGCAAAAATAAGAGATTCGCTTATCTTCTTCCATCTTGATTCCCCTTGATTCTAGTGTACATCGCAATACTTCCAACACCCGGTTAGATGTTGCTGGAGGCGGGAAGCGTTGCCACAATTAATTCATGCGAACGCGCGTCCAGCCGAAATTGGACAACGAAGGACTCTGGAACTACGCCGCCCGTCTCCTCAGCGGACGGGCGCTCACGATTGGCGAATTGCGCGAAAAGCTTGCCGGGCGGGCCGCGGAGGCGACCGATGTGGAAGACGTGCTTTCCCGCCTGAAGCAAGTGCGCGTTTTGAACGATCGCCAGTTCGCCGATTCCTACTCTGCCGTGCGGCGCGACGGCTCCGGATTTGGAAAGGGCCGCGTGCTACGGGAACTCGCGAACCGGAAAGTACCGAAACTGGTTGCGGAGGAGGCCGTGTCGGCCGCGTATGCCGAGGTAGACGAGGTAGATCACGCCATCGCGTTTTTGAAGCGAAAACTGCGTATAACCGACCCGGCCGAGTACTTTCGTGAACCTAAGCACGTCCAGTCCGCATTCCGGAAGCTGCGATATAACGGCTTTTCTTCCAATGCCGCGGTAAAAGCGCTACGCCAATGGTCCAGCGACGTGGAGGCTATGCAGGACGAACCAGGCGACGACTAGCGGCGGTTGTTATTAAATGGGCTGTTATTGTTGGGCGTATTGTTTTGGCCGGGTTGCTGTCCAGGCGTTTGCCCTGGAATTTGCCCGCCCAGTTTTTGATCCTTCGACGCGTCGTAGACGAACTCCCATTCCTTGTAATTCGTCCGGTCCTTGTAGATTTTGATGCCCTCGGCGTCATATTTGCTGGCAACGCCGACAATCCCGCCGCCAAGCGCCTGTGTACCGCCGCCCATCGCATTCGATAACCCTTGCGGATTCGGGCGCGTCAAGATCTGCTGGATCATCTGCGTCGCCGGATTCACCGCGATGCCTCCCTGCTGGGGGCCGCCTGGAATCGGCGCGCCAGGGACGACGGGTCCGCCCACCATGCCGCCCGACGCAGCGCCTGGCCGGTAGGAGCCGGGCGTAGGTGGCGCCTGCATTGGACCCGTGGAAGGCGTTGTGGGAGTGCTCGACCCACTGTACCCGCTACCGAAGGTGTATCCGCCTCCCGTAGTGGAATTCTGCTGCTGATTGGAATTTGCAGTTCCGCCGTTTTGGGAGTTGGCGACCTGCGAGGGATAAGGCGATCCAGTTCCAAATTGGCCGGGGAGACCGGGAACGCGTTGGATCGGCTGACCGTTGGGCCCCATTACTGGCACGGACTGTTGTAATTGCTGCATTTGCTGTTGCTGCTGCAGCGGGTCGCTAACCGGATTCCCATTGCCCGACTGCGAATCAGGAGCCCCCGGCAAGGGCGGCGCACCGGCCGCTCCGGGCTGTTCACTGGCACGCCGCACCAGCGCCTGCGCCAGCCGGCCTTCGCCCGTGCTGCCGGTAGCGCCAACGGAGGGCCCCTCACTCACGAAATTATTCGTACTTTTCGTGGGATCCGTTTGGCCGGGCGTGTTTTGTTTCTGGACCAGGGAGTCCGTTAACCGGCCACTCGCGTCGGCATGGATAATGCGCCAGTCATCTTTACCGGTCATAGGGTCCAGGTAACGCCGCCGCAAGAACCGGACGCTATTGGTGCTTTCCAGCTCTTCTATGGTCTGCGGGTATTTTTTGTTCTTCTTCTGAAATACCTTGATTGCGCGAACGTACTGTTCGCCACGTTCAATCAGCAATTCTTCCCGGTTCCGCTGCATTTCCAGCGCGAGTCGCGGCATCTCCAGATAGAGGGACATCGCCATCATGGCCGCCATTGCGAAGACGAAGATAAGCGCATATCCGCGCTGGGATTGGCGGCGAGGAGAAATCATTGGAGTTGTTGCACCAAAGGCAGCGTCTGTTCCTGCTTGAATTGCGTATCTTCCATCACGACGGAGTTCAGGTTTACGCGGACAACCTTGTAGCGCTTCTTGACGATCTCGCCAACGCTGGCCACGTACACATCTTCATTCTCAAGAAAGAAGACGCGCTTTTCACCAGCGCGCGCTGCGGTAAATCCGTAAAATTTCAATGGAATCGGCGGGGCCTGCGGTTTGGGCGGAGTTACCGGCCCTGTTGGGATCGGCGGTTTCGGCGGAGAGAGAGAGACTGGCTTGGTCGGCCCCGGCTTGACAGGGCTGATCTTGCCCGGATCGGGGGCCTTCGGCGGCGGCGCCGCGGAGAATTCAAATAACGGCCGATTGCCGCCCTGGATTTGAATCGTCGCCAGGCGCGACAACAGGTCCGTGCGCAATGTGGGATCGATGCTGGCCGGGTCGATTCGATCCTCAACACGCCGGGGCCGGAGAACAGGCTTAAAGTCCTGCGCCGTGCGCCGGCTGCTATTGGGGCGCGAAGCTACGGGCTGCATTGCCGCACGGGGACGGGCCGGTGTTCCTGCCGGCAAGTTCGTTAGCGGCGCGTTTACGGGAGCGGCCGGCTCCTTTCTTCCCGAAGAGGACGGACGGCCATCATCGCTCGAAAAATGCAAAATAGCGGCGAGGACAATCAACCCGGCAAATACGGCAATCTTCTTCGGTTCCGCTCCCAGTTTCACTTGTCGCCTCCTTCCGGAGCCGTCAGGGCCGCGATCTGCGGCGGCATCGGCGTTTCGCGAATGAACGTATTCAGCCGCAACGTAATGCTCAACACGCCGCTTCCCTGCTGCGGAGAGGCAGCTAGACTTTCAATGATTACCAGCCGGTTCGCCTTATCCAGTTCGCGTAGAAAGTGCAGAAGATCGGCGTAATTCCCCTCGTAGTTGGCGGTGATGCTCAACATGCCGAGTTCCTCGGAACCCTCCACCTCTTCCTCGTTATAGGCCTGCTCTTTCGGACGCACGCCGGCCGCCTTGGCCAGTTGATTCAGCTCCCCCACGAGCGTCGAGTACGTCGTCGGACGGCTCAGGAAATACTTGCCCAAAAACTCATCGCCCTGCAGGCGGCCTTTATCGACTTTCGCGGCCAGTTCTTTGCTCCGCTGTAGAACGGCCTGCTTCTGCGCAACACTTTTACGAAGGCCCACTAGCCTCGATTCCATCTCCTCGGCCGACCCGCCCAGCGGACTGTACACAAACCAGCCGGCAATGAGGTTCAAGGCCAGCAAGACACCGAGCCCGGCACGCGCAGTGGTTCGCGGATCGTTCTTCTTCCAACCGAGTTGCCCTAAGATGGCCTGTAGATCAAAATTTCTGGGCATAGTTCACACTCACGCGGCAGCGGTAGAGCGGCTCGCTTTGGCTGGGCGGCAGACAGTTCGCAACGCTGGGAACGCTAAAAATGCCGGAGCCTTCCATCTTTTTGAGGAGATCCACGACCGGCTCTACGGTCTGCGCGCCGACCGTCATGTCCAACTGAATATTGTTCTTGGGGTCCGTTTGCGGACGGATCGCAGCCAGCCGAACATTGTGCGGCATCACCGATTCTAAATCGCCAAATAAGCGGGTCCAACTGACGCTCTTTCGCGCAATCAGCGTATTTAGGAAGACGCTTCGCTCCAGAACATCGGCATTCTCCGGCTTTCGCATGGCCGCCTCAATCGCGGCCTGCTCCGTATTCAATTTCGCCAATTGCGCTTCGGCCTGCGCGGTCGCCTCCAACACATCGCGCTTCTGGTGCCGTTCATTGACAATCAAGGCAACCAGCAACCCCAAAGTCACGACCAACAAGCCGGCCAATACGGAGGAGGCCACCACCATGGCACGGTTCCGGCGGAACGGCTCGGTTGCCAGATTCAGCGGAAATCTCATACGCGCCCTCCCGCGGCCAACCAGCCGGACAATCCGGAATTATGCGGCTGCAGCGCGCCCATGGGACCTTGTAGCGGCTCCACGGCCAGTTCCGGTTCCAGCCATGCCGGGTCTAATCCGATTCCATAGATTGCCTGCGGTTTTTTCCCCCATTCGTCTTCGATATAGGTCAACGTGGGGAATACGTGGTCCGCCACCATTTCCGGTGTCGCTTCCGGCAACTCAATCGTACGCAGCAATCGGAGGGAGCCGCCGTCGGTTACCCCAAGGGCCAGAATCATTCCCGTTAACTTGATGATCATGTAGCAACCCGTATTCGGCACAGGGTGCAACGCCGCGACCAACGACGGTGAGACAAAGCCCACATGCAGACCGGCCGCGCGGAACGGCGCTTCGTAGCGGGCCAGAATTTCCAGAGACATGGCGCTCGCAATAACATCTGTTTTTTTGCTGGACCCAGCGCGTGGTTGCGCAAAATAGCTCACCGAGGCAGAGTCGATATCAAACGGTACCGCTTTGCGAAGCCGGAACTTTACAAGAGATTCCTGCTCTTCTGCTTTGGCGGGAAAAGAATCGAAGTCGAGAATGGTAGTACGGCCCGCATAGTCAGGCAGCAGCAGCGCCGCGGTACGGCGCTTCCGGCTGGCGGATTCTCCTGTCACATCGCGGACCGCGCGTGCGACCGCCTCCGCGCGCAGAATATTTTCTTCGGTCGGCGAGATGCGCAGCGTTCCTGGCTCAAACGCGGTAAAACCTTTGCCTTTGGGCGATGACCAGGCGAGGCCCGCTTCGGTCAGTTCGAAACCGAACTCCGGGGGGGGATCCGCCAGCAGGCCGTTGATTTGTTCTACGAAGGACATGCGTTACTCAATGAAGGTCACTTTGTTGATTTCGCGGAGCGTCGTGATGCCGTCACGGACCCGCTCCAGGGCCGATTCGCGCAGTGTCGTCATTCCCTCTTCGCGGGCTACCCGTTTGATTTCGGAAGCCGGCCGCTTCTCCAGAATCAATTCGCGCATCCGCTCGGAGAGATCCAACAGTTCGTGAATGGCCGAACGGCCGTGATAACCCGTACCGCCGCACTCAAAACAACCGCCGCCTTCGTAGAAGGTAACGCCGCGCCAATCGTCGGGATTCAAACGGCTGTCGATAATTTCCTGTTCGTCTACAGGCACGGGACGCTTGCAGTGTTCGCAGATGACGCGCACCAACCGCTGGGCCAGGATGCAGTTCATGGCGGCCACAAAGTTGTAGGGTTCCACGCCCATGTTCAGGAAGCGGCCCATCACGTCCAGCACGTTATTGGCGTGGACCGTCGTAAAAACGAGGTGGCCCGTCAACGCGGCGTTGATTGCAATTTGCGCCGTCTCCTGGTCACGGATTTCGCCCACCAGAATTTTGTCCGGATCGTGGCGCAGAATGGAGCGCAGTCCCCGGGCAAAGGTCAGACCCTTCTTCTCGTTCACAGGGATCTGCGTAATGCCCTTTAACTGGTACTCGACGGGATCTTCGATGGTGACGATTTTGTCTTCATCGTTTTTAATTTCGCTCAACGCGGCATAGAGCGTTGTTGTCTTGCCGGAGCCCGTCGGACCCGTCACCAGCACCATGCCGTACGGTTCCTTGATATACCGGCGGAACCGCGTGACATCGTGATCGGAAAAGCCGACGACATCGAGCGTCAACTTCGCAAACTTCTCCGACATCGACTCTTTGTCCAGTACGCGAAGCACCGAATCCTCGCCATGTACCGTCGGCATAATCGAGACGCGAAAATCGATTAACCGGCCCTTGTATCGCACCCGGAACCGGCCGTCCTGCGGAACGCGCCGTTCGGCAATGTCCAGTTCGCTCATCACCTTAATGCGGGAGATGATCATGGAATGCCAGTCCTTGGCGATCGGGGGCATGGCGTAGTGCAGGACGCCGTCAATCCGGTATTTGATAACCACTTCCCCATCGCGTGTTTCGATGTGAATATCGGAAGCGCGGCGCTCCAGGGCGTTGAAGATGGTGGTATCGACTAGCTTGATGACCGGGGCGATTTCGTCCTGGCCGGCGGATATGCGGTCAATGGAGAGCGTCTCGTCCGGGTTCTCATCGTCCCCGCCCACAACGTCCAGGGCAAAGCCTTCGGTCACCTCTTCCAGCACACGCTGGGACTGCTCGGTTTTCTTGAGAAGCTCCGTGATCTGGTGCAGCGCCGCCACTTTCACGCGCAAACGCTTTTTCAGCAGCACCGATAGTTCATCGATCAACTGCAAATTGCGCGGATCTGCGACGGCAATTTCCAGCAACTCGCCGGTGGTCGTTTTTTCGAGGGCCACGGGCACAAAGTTGTACCGGAACATCATGTCGACCGGGACCAACCGAAGCAACTCCAGGTCTACCTTGCCTTCTTTCAGGTCCAGATAACCGGCGCGATACCGCGCGGCCATGGCTTTGGCATTGGTGATCTCCACTTGCGGATCGATCAGGCTTGTACGTTCCGTAGCCATATCAACGGCTTCCTCCAATCGAATCCGACAACGAGAAGATAGGCAGATAAAGCGCCACCAGAACAAACGCGACGAAAATGCCCATGAAGATCATGATCCCCGGCTCAATCAGCGAAAGAGCGGCCGCCATCCTGGTCTGCACATCATCCTCGTAGAACTCAGCCACGCTGCCTAGCATTGCCGGCAAAGCGCCCGTCGACTCGCCGACCTCGATCATATCGATCGAAAGCTCGGGGAACATCTTGGTTTCGGCCAAAGATTCGGAAAGCGAATTCCCTTCCCGCACGGATTGCCGTACCTTGGCCAACGACTTTTCCAGCAGCCGCGTCCCCACGCTCTGCGCCGCCGTTTCCAACGCCTGTACTAGAGGAATGCCGCCCAGCAACAGAGTCGAAAGAACACGGGAGAACTGCGCAACCTGATATTTGATCCAGATTTCACCGGCAATCGGCATGCGCATTTTTACGCGGTCAAGAGATTCCTGAGCGGAATCGGTTTTGCTCCAGAAGTAAATGCCCGCGGCGCCGCCGAAAATAAGCGCGATCAGCAAAAGAATGTAGTCCCGGGCTGTCGTACCAATGGAGATCAGCCACACAGTCAGCCCCGGCAACTTCGCGTCCATGGAGGAGTACAGCTCCGCAAACTGCGGAACGACATAGGTGACCAGAAACGCGACCAACGCAATGACCAGTGCGATCAGCAGAACAGGATAGATCAATGCGCCTATCAGTTTCTTTTTCACTGCCAGATTCCGGCGCTGGTAGGTAACGTAGCGGTCCAGCACGTCGACCAACGAACCCGATTTCTCGCCCGCCAGGATGCTGGAGATGTAGATCGGAGGAAAGACATTCTGTTTCGCGAAAGCATCGCTTAACGAGGTGCCGATCTTCACTTCGTCGCGCACCGCGGTGACAAAGGGACTCAATTTTTCATCCGTAAGGCGCGTCGCAAGGAGATCGAGCGATTTCAAAATGGGAAGTCCCGCGCGGATCAGCGTCACAAACTGCTGGTTGAAAATGAGGAACTTCTCCAGGTCGATTTTCCGCGGTTTGGACTTTCCGGCTCCCGTGGTCAGGGCATCAAATTTGCCTTTCGGCTTAATGGAATAGACCAGGAAGCCCTGATTGACGAATTTGTCGCGGATCTCACCTTCAGAGTTGCCGTTGACGACTTCCTGCTTGATCTGGCCGCGCGCGTCGGCATATTTGAGAACAAATTCGCTCATTTTTCCGCGCCGGGGATGACCACTTCCACGCCAGGAGGCGGGGTGAACACATACAGCGAATCGGTCTGCGCCGGATTTCGCACTTCATTCCGGAACCGGAATTCCATCGTGGACGCGTCCTGCCCGCGAACCGTAAGTTGTTCAATCCGCGCGTCGGGAGTGGCCAGAAACATCACTTCCCGGTAGGGGGCCTTGTCGGGATTTTTCGGTTGCGCCGTGATCCGCACCAGTTGCCCCTCCGGCCTGACCAGAAACTGGTTAAAGTCCCGCTGGAAGTCGAGTTTCCCAATCAGGAATGCCATGGGAGCCTGAAGGTCCTGGGCCTCTTTGAGCTTCATTTTTTCCGCCCGGCGGGAGACCGGCGAATAGTACCAATAGTCTGTTCCGTTGGAAACAAAGAGCTTACCGTCCGGTTTCGTATACTCCCATCGCATTCGCCCGGGTTTGCGCAGAAAGAGCCGTCCGGACTCGGTGCGGCGCGCATTATTGGGTGCTATATAGGTCAAATCGAAGTCCATTTCGAGCGTTTTAACGGTGTTATAGCGCGTTTCCACACTCTTCAGGACGCGTGTCAGATCCACATCAGCAGCCCACAAGCTGGCCGCAAACAAAGACACGACTGCCGGAAAGACGTTCACGTATCTATAGACGCGAGGGGAGCGCAAAGCGTGGACACCTATTTTGGCCGGAAGACAACAACCGTCGCGCCCCAACCGCCGGCCCCCTCCGGCGCCGTCTGGAACGACTCCACAAACGGCGTCCGCTCCAGTATCTTCCGTACCATCTCCCGCTGAACCCCAATTCCCTTTCCGTGGATGATTCGAACGTAGCGAAAGTCCTTTTCACGCGCCGCTTCCAGGTAGGCCTCCACCACCGGGCTCACGTCGCGCGGAGGCACCGAGTGAAGGTCGAAGACATCGGTAATCGGAATCTCGACGATTTCGTCCCCATCCGTCATACTTTCCATTGTGCCGCGTAAAGCTTCGTAAAGGAGCTGTTCCACGAGGAAACCTGCAGGCCGGCTCCGGCGCCTTACGATTGTGCGACTCACACTCTTAACCCTCACCCTCGCAGCCGGCTCCTTGGCCTGGGCACAGCCCCCGGGCGGAGGTCGCGGCATGATGCGACCCAGTCCTTTGCTCGCGGCCCTGGACGCTGACCGGGACGGAACATTGTCGGCCGCGGAACTCGCGGGCGCTCCGAAAGCAATTTTGACGCTCGACAAGAACGGGGACGGAGCGGTCAGCGCGGAAGAACTGCATTCCAACGGCGGCCAGCGCCGGGGTCCAGGAGGTCCGGACCCGCTATTCCGCGCCATCGATACGGACGGAGATGGCGCTCTATCGTCCGCCGAAATCTCGGCGGCGTCGAAATCGCTCCTGGCGCTGGACAAGGATGCCGACGGCATGCTGCAACGCGATGAAGTCCGGCCTGCTCGTATGGGTCCCGGCGGAAATCCGCAGGAGATGGTGGACCGCGTTTTCGAAAACAACGATGCCAACAAAGACGGCAAACTCTCGCGCGACGAAATGCCGGAGCGGATGCGGGAGATGTTCGCCCGAGCCGATGAAAATCAGGACGGTTTCGTCACCAAGGACGAATTGACCAAAGCTTTCAGCAGCATGGGCGGCGGGCGGCGGCGATAGCCGCCCCGCCTACACCTCCACTTTGTAGCCGAGCTCGTGTTCGTCCCCAGGCAAACCCCGAAACCCCCAGTTGTGGCGCGGCGTTTCGAAAATAGTCACTTCCACATCGTTTGGGTCGATCTGCAATTCAGTCTGGAAGCGGGAAAAGAGTAGACGGATCAGCGTCTTCTTGGCCTCCACCGTCCGTCCTTCGAACATGCTGCATTCGATGATTGTGTATTTTGCAGTCCGGCCGGGCGGGTAGTAGAACTCGTCCGGTTCTAGTTGGATAAAGCGGTGGGCGCGCTTGTCCTTTGGATACTGCAAGGCATCCATCACACACGAGTGAACGACATCCGAAACACGTGAAAGAATCGGGCTCAAATGCGACCGTAGTCCGTAGATTTTGACTTGCGCCATAGGCAATTGTCCCGCGTTGACGCCGCCAGGAGCAACAGCGCCAGAGCTATAGCCGACGCGGTCCAGCGAATGGCCGCATTCCGCGGAAAAACAATGGCTCCGTTGAAAAACATCCAGGCCATATAGCCGTGCAGCCAGATATCCATCCACAGGGGACGTGTTGCACAGCTTTTGACCGCAAGCCTCCACCACAGGACGTCACCCACCCACAAAGCGGTAAACAGATAGTTAAACCAGACACCGCCGCCCCAATACAAGCCGAACAGCGCTTCCGTTTGCCGGGCGGTTTCCGCAACAGCGGCGGTATGACTCCAACCGTAAACAAACTGGAACGCGGCAACCACATGCAACAGATAGAAAACACAAGCCGCGGTCCACCACTGCCGCGCTGGAAGACCACGCAGGAGTCGGGTCAACGCATAGGCATAGAGAATAGCGGCAATCCGGATGGGCCAAAGAATCACAAATTGTTCACGTTACAATAGCAATGCTGGCGGACTGATATGGATTGGCGCGGAATCCACTATGGATGGGTGAATCTGGTTCTGGCCGCGCTCGCAATGGTCGCCACGCTACCGGGACGCACGCAGGGATTAGGACTGGTAACGGAACCATTGCTGGCCGATTGGGGCATGGACCGTGTTCTTTACGCCAACGTCAACTTGTGGGCCACGCTATTCGGCGCGGTAATCTGCTTGCCCATCGGCCGGTTCACAGACCGCTTTGGTCCGCGTCTGCTTCTGACGCTACTCTCTCTTGGCTTGGGCGCCGCCGTGCTGGCCATGAGCCGCAGCCGCTCCCTGGCTGTTTTGTGCATTGCGTTGACTTTAACCCGGGCGCTGGGACAGAGCGCACTGTCCGTCGTGAGCCTTGCTCTGGTCGGGAAATGGTTCGCCCGTAGGCTGCAACTGGCCATGGGTATTTTCGCGTTGCTGGTCGCTATGGGTTTTATTGCGGCTTTTCCGGCAGTGGGCGCGTCGGTTTTGGCCAGCGGGTGGCGCACCGCTTGGCTGGGCGTGGGAGCCGGCGTCCTCCTCCTGGCGCCGCTGGCGTGGTTCCTTGTACGCGATTCACCGGCGGCGGCAGAGGACGCCATTGAGTCTTTTGATGGACAAATAGCCAGCTTTACGCTCGCCGAGGCCCTCCGAACTCCCGCATTCTGGCTCTTCGCTCTTTCGAGTTCGCTATTCGGCTTGGTCTATTCAGGGATTGCGCTCTTTAATCAATCCATTCTGGAACTTCGGGGTTTCCCGGCTGAAACTTACCACAGGACCCTGGTGGTAAGTACCATGGTCGGGCTGCTCGCCAATTTTGCGGCGGGGTGGCTGGGGCAGCGGTGGCCGATGCAGCGATTAACGGGAATCGGCATGGCGGTGCTCTCGCTGTCCTTGCTGGTACTCCCCCTGGTGCGAGCGGCATGGCATGTCGATATGTATGCGGCGGCCATGGGCGCAGCGGGCGGTATTGTGACCGTGGTTTTCTTTACCGTTTGGGGCAAGCTATTCGGGCGGACTCACTTGGGGAGGATACAGGGATGCGCCCAAGCCGCAACCGTCGTTGCCTCCGCCATTGGCCCCTTGTTGTTGGCTGAGACTTTGGCGCAGACCGGATCGTATGATCTGCTCTTCTGGGGTCTTGCGGCTCTGGTCGCCGTTCTAGGGATCGGCGCCTGGCTGGTCCCATCGCCCGTTCAAAGGGGCCTGCTATCCTGAGGTTTCTATGTCGAAAATGTTGGATGAGATCCGTCAGCAACCTTCGGCGCTGGACCGGACATTCCGCGCCGAGCTGAAGGGCATCGAAAAACTCCGGACGATCTTCGCCAAGAACCGCCCGAAATTCATTATTCTGGCCGCGCGCGGCACATCGGACAACGCCGCGCAGTTTGGCCGTTATTTGTTGGAGATAGCCACCGGCATCCCCGTTTCTCTTGCCGCACCGTCGATATTTACGCTCTACGGCGCGCGGGTCGATTATAAGGACGCTCTCGTCGTCGCCATTTCCCAGTCCGGCGAGTCTACCGATACGAATCTTGTGCTGGAACGGGCTCGCGAATGCGGCGCTTTCACCGTCGGTATTACCAATGAATCCAGCAGCACGCTTGCCCGGATTGCGGAACATGTCATCCTGGTCCGCGCCGGGCGGGAGAAGAGCGTCGCCGCCACCAAGACCTATACCGGTCAGTTGTTGGCGATTTACCTTCTCGCCTACGCGCTGGGAGCGCCGGTTTCTCTAGACGAATTGCGTCTGCTGCCCGAAGCGGTAGACGGGGCGCTCAGCCTGGAAAGTGAAATTCGCGAGAAGGCCAGCCGCTACCGGTTCATGGAGAACGCCGTCGTTGTGGGCCGGGGCCTGAATTACGCCAACGCCTTCGAATGGGCCTTAAAATTGATGGAGACCTGCTATGTGGTGGCGGAGCGTTTTTCGTCCGCCGACTTCCTGCACGGCCCCATCGCGATGGTGGAACGTTCCTTCCCCGTCTTCCTCTTCGCACCGGCCGGCGTCACTTGGCCCTCGATTCGTGAGATGGTCACCCGTGTGCATGGCCTTGGCGCCGAAACGCTACTGATCACGGATAAGAGCAATCGTGAGGCGGCCTCCATGAAAGGGACGCGGGCGATCGTTCTGCCGTCCACATTGCACCGGAAGAACGCCGTTCCGGAAGAACTATATACGCCGCTGCCCTATGTCGTGCCAGCGCAGATTCTCGCCGCCTGTCTGGCGGAAGAGAAAGGCCTGAACCCGGATCAACCCCGGGCGCTCGAAAAGGTTACGCGCACTCTGTAGAGAGCTACCGCCGCATCCGTTCCGCCCATTCCAGGAACCGGAACAGATCGCGGCGGTGGTTCCATACAAACGACCAAAACGTACGGAAATCAATCGATTCGGCGTGCAGTCCCCAGTAGGTTTCGATCCGCCAAAGTAAATAGGGGCTGCGCCATGGCGTGAGCCGGTATCCGCTTCCCGCCGCCCATAAGAAGCCGATCATAGCGAGGATCGCTTCTCATCGCCTTTGGCGTAGTAGCCGCTGCGGGTACGGACGGTAAGGCCGTTGCCCTTCACTGTCACTTTCAACTGGCGGAACGACCCGTCATCGGCCTTCGATGGCGAGTAGGCCAGAATATACTGACTGCGAATCTCTTTCGCAATCTGCAAAGCGACTTCTTCGACGCTCTCCACATCTTTGGGGAAATGCGCGATGCCGCCGGACTGTTTCGTCAACAGTTCCAACGCGCGTTGCGCCCGCTTCGCCATGCGGCGGTCTTCTTCGTTCAGAATGCCAATCGCAAACACCAAAACTTCGGACCGTTGCGCTTTCAACAGGAGCTTTTCCAAAGTATTGACATCGCTCGATGCGGTGTCATCGCCGTCGGTAACGATCAGCAGAACCTTCTTCGCCTTCTTGCCCTTGTCCTTGATGTAGTCGATGGACAGCGACAAGGCGTCCCGCATCGCCGTGCCGCCCTTGGCATCGATCCTCGACAGGCCTTCCTCCAGCTTCTTCACATCGCTGGTCAGATCAGCGTCACGGTAGGCGACGTCATTGAAGTTGACGATAAAGATTTCATCCTGGGGATTGGACGCCTTCACCAGCGCAATAGCCGCGTCCTCCACCTTTTTCCGTTTGCGCCGCATGGAACCGCTATTGTCGACAATCAATCCCATCGACACCGGTACATCTTCCCGGCGGAACACTTTCAACTTCTGATCCACGCCGTCTTCCTGCACCCGGAACGCTTCCTGCGGCAGATTTGTGACAAACGCGCCCTTCTTATCGACCACGGTGGCGTGCAGCAACACTTCCCGCGTATCAGACCGGAACGTGAGCCCGGTGTCCTGTTCGTTCTGCTGCGCGGAGGCCGCGCCAGCGGCTAAAGCAAGGCCGAATGCGCGCCGCGACAGGGCGCCTTTCCGGCTATTGAGCTGGAGCATAGTATCCTTGGCGCCAGAAAGGGCGCAGCGGCGGCAGCCCGCGCGGCTGGTTAATTTTCACCTGCACACGCCGATACTTGCCATCGCGATTCGTATTGTTGGGCACATACCCAATGACGTACTGATTCCGGAGTTCGATACCGATCTTGGCCGCCACATCCGGAAGGTCATTCAAATTCTCGACAGGAAAATGCCGTCCGCCGGTCTGTTCCGCAATCTCATTTAACAACCCCGGCCCTGCCAACTCTTCCGCCGACCGCGACCGCGCCGAAACCGGCTCGAAAATGCCAATCGCATAGATTTGTACATCCGCCTCGCGAACCAGGTTCTTGATTTCACTCTCCGTATAGCGGCTGGAGTTGTCCCCTCCGTCCGATAGGACCAGGATCGCTTTACGGGTATTACGGGCCTTTTTCATATGGTTGAGCGCCATATAGATGCCGTCGAGCAGCGCCGTCCGTCCTTTGGCCTGGGTGAATGTCAGGCGGTTCTGAATCTCTTCAGTGTTGGTGGTAAACGGATGGGTCATCTCCGGTTTGTCATTGAACTGCACCAGGAAAAATTCGTCTTCCGGATTCGCCGTTTTAAAAAACTGCGCTGCCGCCAATCGCGCCTTTTGCAGCTTTGCCCCCATGGACCCCGAAGCGTCAAACACTAATCCCACTGACAAGGGCGCGTCTTCGCTCGCAAAGGTCGCAATCTTCTGTTCTGCCTTGTCCTCAAACAATTTGAAATGTTCCGATTCCAAACCAGTCACGAAACGGTTGAGAGGATCGGTCACCGTAACGTTAATCAGAACCAGGTTGGTATCGACGCGGATGCTCGGAGTTCGCGTCGCCACCGGATCCAATAGTTCATCGGAGGGACCTGTCTTTCGCCGGGGCGCCGCCGTGTTGGTGCGGGGATTGGCTGGCCCTTGCGCAGCGGTTCCAGGCTTGGGCTCCGACGCTCGCGCCTGCGCATTTTTGTCATCTCCGGCCAAGGCTACCGCGGCAGACAGGACGGCGGCGCCGAGGAAGAGGAATGTAGTTCTCATGGCCAGAGGGAACCTCTTTCGGCAAACAACGTCCAGATACGGGTACCGACACCCATTCAGCCGGTCCGCCGCCGGATGCTGCGCTGCCTTTACTATATCATGCCTATGATTTTTCATAGTTAGTTTTCACCCGGCGGCTAAGGATGTAACGAACATCTCCGGAAACTGCTTGGCAACGGCTTGCTCGTGGTAGGATTGAATGTGCCAAAGCAAGTTCTCGGAGTCATTCCGGCACGCCTCGCTTCCACACGTTTTCCCGCTAAAGCACTCGCCCCTCTACACGGTAAACCAATTCTCCAGCATGTATGGGAGCGAGCCAATCAGGCGCGCTATCTGCAAAACCTGCTCATAGCAACGGATGACGACACGATCGCAACTGTTGCCAGAAAGTTTGGTGCGCAGGTCCGTATGACCTCGCCAAACCATCCTTCCGGAACCGACCGCGTCGCGGAGGCGGCCTCGGCGTACCCGCACGCGCTGGTGGTGAATATCCAGGGAGACGAACCGCTGATCGATCCCGCCGCCATTGACGCGGCCGTGCTCGCGTTGCTCGAAGACGAAGAAGCGCTGATGGGAACTCTCGCCAAGCGGATTGAGGATATTTCGGAGATTACCAATCCGAATGTAGTCAAGGTGGTAACCGGCCGGGACGGGCGCGCCCTGTATTTTTCCCGCTCCCCGATTCCGTACGACCGGGGCGGCAACGCGCACTATTTCAAACACATCGGTCTCTATGTCTACCGCCGTGAATTTTTGATGGAGTATCCGTCGCTGCCGGTGGGACCATTGGAAATGGCCGAAAAACTGGAACAGTTGCGGGCTATTGAGAACGGCTACAAAATCAAGGTCGCTGAGACCGAGTATGAATCGCTGGGCGTCGATACGCCCGAAGACCTCGTGCGGGTCGAACAGCTTTTTGGAACCAGAGGGGTATGGCCAAGTACATCTTCGTAACGGGCGGTGTGGTCAGTTCATTGGGTAAAGGTATCGCGGCGGCATCTATCGGATGTCTGCTGGAAAGCCGCGGTCTCCGCGTCACCCTACAGAAATTCGATCCGTACCTGAACGTCGATCCGGGCACCATGAGCCCCTTTCAACATGGGGAAGTCTTCGTCACCGACGATGGCGCGGAAACCGATCTCGATCTCGGGCACTATGAACGGTTCACCTATGCGCCGCTGACGCAAAGCAATAACGTCACCAGCGGACGCATCTACGAAACCATCATTTCGCGAGAACGCCGCGGCGACTATCTGGGCAAAACCGTCCAGGTTATTCCGCACGTCACGAATGAGATCAAGGCCAACATCGAGAAAGTGTCGGCCGGCGTGGATGTGGTGCTGGTGGAAATCGGCGGTACGGTCGGCGATATCGAAAGCCTGCCGTTCCTGGAGGCCATCCGCCAACTACGCCACGAAAAGGGTCGTGAGAACTGCATCTTCGTCCATGTGACGCTGGTACCCTGGATCGCCGCGGCCGGCGAATTGAAGACCAAACCCACGCAGCACAGCGTGAAAGAACTGCGGGCAATCGGCATTCAGCCCGATATGTTGATTTGCCGCTGCGAAAAGC
>DASTML010000105.1:0-26834 GCA_035714175.1 Bryobacteraceae bacterium
TCCCAGTGGTCCGACCGAAAGAAAATCGTTGACAAGATCTTATTCCCCGGCTATGTATTCTGCCGATTGGACACCCTGAACCGATTGCCCGCTCTCTCCGTGCCCGGCGTGCTCGGAATTGTTGGATTCGCCGAAGTACCCACCCCGATTCCGGATATAGAAATGGAGCGAGTTGCCCTTACCATCCAATCCGGCTTGGCGGTGATTCCGTGGCCCCACATCAGCACCGGCGATTGGATACTCGTCGAGAAGGGACCGCTCGCCGGCGTGGAAGGAATTCTGGTTCGCGTCAAAGGCGCACACCGCATTGTTGTATCTTTCAATTTGCTCCAACGGTCGGTGTCGGCTGAGGTCGACCGGGAATGGATCAGGCCGATCAAGAACATCAAGTCAGCGACCCTATAGCGCGGCGTCTTCCGTAGTTTAACTCTATAGAGTAAAAAGGATGAACAATTGACAATGCAACTTCCTGTCCGCCTATTCGCGCGGCTGGCGCCCTGCCTGTTCCTCTGCGCGATTGCGGTCGCGCAACCCGCGCCGGGGAACACTGGGCGGCCCGACTACGTTTTAGGCCCTGAGGACCAGATCATCATCCGGTCTGCACAGGTCGCCGATCTCAATGACCGGCCATTTCGCATCGGATCCGACGGCTCTATCGATCTCCCCTTGATCGGCCGTGTCAAAGCGGCCGGGCAAACCGTACGGGCGCTTGAAGTCGATCTCGTCTCCAAGTTGAGCCAATTCGTGCTCTCCCCCCAGGTGTTCGTCACACTGGCGCAGCTTCGTGGCGATCCCGTATTTATCATCGGTTCCTTCCGAACTCCGGGTATCTATCCGCTCACCGGGCGGAAAACGCTGGTCGAGATGCTCACCTCCGTTGGAGGCCTGCAGCCGAACGCTAGCCGGAAGATCAAAATCACTCGGCGGTCTGAATACGGCAAAATACCTCTTCCCAACGCCATCGAGGATCCGGAGAGGAAAATCAGTATCGTGGAGATCAGCATGGATACGCTCTCGGAAAGCGTCAACCCCGAGGAGGACGTAATGCTGCAGCCTTATGACATCATTAGCGCCGAACGGGCAGAAAAGATCTACGTGAGCGGGGAAGTAAGCCGCTCCACCAGCATCGAACTTGGCGAGCGGCCCTCCATATCCGTCGCCCAGGCATTGACCGAAGCTGGCGGATTTACCCAGGTCGCCCAGCGCGACAAAATCCGCGTCCTACGACTGATCTCGGGAACTAACCGCCGTGCAGAAATTCTCGTTGACGCGAAACAGATTCTCGCGGGAAAAGCACGGGATTTTGCCCTGTTGCCGAACGATGTCCTTTATGTGCCAAGATCCGGCGGCGTGCAGCCCGTACTTAAGGGATCGGTCCCCGGCTTGATCGCTTCTATTCCTTTTCTTCTGATTTCTGTCGCGCTCAGGTAGCCTTAGACGGAAGGATCATTCGGTCGGCTATTGGTCGAAACGCCCGCCACTCTTGGCCTTTTGTGGAGCATCGTCTTGTCTAGAACCAGCTTCCTTGTATTCTTTTTAATATTTACGCTCACCTTCCCCCCAAGCGCCCTCGCGCAAGAAGCCGCGCCGCAGCAGTCCCCCGGCACGCCAACCGGGCCCGTTCGCCGTCTGCAGGCAGGAGGCATCCACATCCTCGTCTTGGAGGGGCAAGGCGTAGTCAACAGCCTTTCGAATCGGACCGCGATTAGCCCGGTGGTCCAGGTCCTGAACTCCGCCGATCAGCCGGTTCAGGGAGCGATCGTTACCTTTGAGGTCGCACCGGCCGGTCCCGGAGGAAGCTTCGGAAATGCGCCCATTGCCACCGTTCGGACAGATTCGAATGGGCAGGCGACGGCCGCCTTTACCCCCAATAGCCAGGCGGGCCCATTTTCAATTAAGGTAACTGCCACAATGGCCGGACAAACATCTACCACCTCGATCCGGCAAATCAATGATAGCCACGTTGCGGAGGCAGGACTCGCGCCTCCTCCCAAACGCTGGTACAAGAGTCCAAAGTGGTGGGCAGTCATTGGCGCCACCGCCGGAGGCGGTATAGCAGCGGCGACCATTCTCGCCAAGAAAGCCAATACCCCCACAATTACCATTTCACCCGGTTCTCCCGGTATCGGAGGCCCGCGGTAGTCTATGCCCATCGCTCGATTTAGCCTAAACCTTGTTTTCGGCCTAGCCGCAGTATGCATGTCGCAGGAGATCCAATTCACTGGTCCTCTCTCCGGCCTCGTCTTCGATGGCCCTTCGCACTCCTTACGACAGGTACTCGGCATGCCGGGCGCAGCCGTTCTTGGACCGCCTGTCGCCGGCGGCATCGATTGGGCCACCGTCGCGCCGAACGGACAGCGCGCTATCATCCTGCGCGAGGGCCAAGCCACTCTTCTATCCCTGCGGAATACCCCCTCGGAGTCGCCCCTTCTGTCTCAGGTCAACGAGCCGCTTTACGCCTCCTGGATGCCTGACTCCTCCGCAGTCGCCCTCTATTACTCCGCCTCCGCGTCCCTACAGTGGATCCGCCTGACACCCGAGGGACCAGAAGTTGATGCCCTCCTGCCGCTCGCATGGACTCCGCCGGCGGAAGTGAGCGATTTCCTCGCAGGGAACCCCTCGCAATCCGCGGTACTCGCAGTGCCTGGCCATGGCCTGTACAAGGCCAACTCCGCCGGGGAAGTGACTCTCGTCTACCCCGCGACAGGCGGGCTCTCGATAGCGGCCCAGCCCGGAACCGAGACGCTGTGGATTGCGGACCGCGCCAACGGCCAACTCGTGCAGATCACCAACTCGGAGTCGCAGGTTCTCATCGCCAGCCCGGAAACGTTGACCGACCTTTCTGCGATCGGCCTTTCTTCGGATGGAGCCAAACTGTATCTTGCCAACCAAGGCACGAATCGACTTTACCTCTTCGACCGCACCACCTCTGCCGTCACGGGCGAGATCGAACTCTATGCGCCAGCTACCCGATTCACCACGCTCGGCCGCCCATCAATTCTGTTACTCGGACAGCGAACTAAACCAGGGGAAACACTCTACGTGCTTGATGAAAAGACCGGCCCCACCGTATTCTTCGTGCCGGCCTCGGAGGAGCAATAGCGCATGAAGACTCCACTGACGCTTTCACTCCTGTTCGCAGTCCTCGCGCCCGCGCAGTCTTTTCTGATTCGCGTCCAGCAAGACAATGAAATCTCACAGGTGGCAAATGGCGGCTCTGTAACCGTGAACGCCGCCGGGGCGAATCAACCCCGAAACCTGAATGTAATCATCACCTACACCGGAACAGGCAACATTCGGTTCCAGGGTGCACCGACCATCCTCGGATCTACGGATTTCACGATCACAAGCCCTCCTTCGGCGAGTTCGCTCTCACCGAATCAATCACTGGTTATGGAGCTTCGCTACCTGCCTTTGAGCGGTCGGCAGGCCAAGGCAGAGTTGGATCTTGCCTTTCAGGAGACCAACGGTTCGACAGGTTCGTCTGATCCGTCCATAACTTCCGGCCTTCTCGTGCTGGGGCTCACCGGCACTGCTCCGGAGTTCGCGTTGAACTACGGCTTCGCTGCCGATGGAAATGTGGTCAACGTTCCGCCCGGCGGAACGCTCGCTTTTGCCGAAACCGCCACCACCACCACCAGTCTGGCGACGATTATTCTGGCGAACCGCGGAAGTGGTTCCGGCCATGTGCTTTCGGCGTCTGTCACCGGTGAGGCTTTTTCATTGCTCTCGCTTCCCCTGCTTCCGGCGACGCTCCAAGCCGCCGAAAGACTCCAATTCCAACTCCGATATCGTCCCATGCAGCCTGGAACCGATGTAGGGACACTTACGCTTGCGTTCGAAAACGGGGCATCCTACACGGTCAACCTCAAGGGGATAGGCACAGCTTCTCTACTTTCGTTTGACTTGCTGCCGCCGGAGGGAGCGGTACAGCCAATGTCACCAAACGCCGCGGTGGTTATTCCGGCGACTCCCGTGGGTGAGAAAACCACCGTGTTTATCCGGATGCGAAACAACACTTCGCAGGACATTCCGGTCGGCGCCATCGCCATCTCCGGGAACGGGTATCAGTTGGCCGACCTTCCGTTCCTGCCGCTGGTCTCTTCACCAGGCAGTGTTCAGGTCTTCTCCATAATCTTTACGCCCGCCCGGGGCGGCGTACAGTCCGGGCGCTTGCTGATAGGAACGACTGCTTTCAATCTCTCCGGAACAGGTATCGGCCCCCTCCTTTCCTACTCATATAGAAGCATCTCCGGAACTGTATCGGTACAGCCGTTGAGTACAATCGAGCTGCCAAGCACACCGATCGGGCAGACGTCCACGGCTGCCTTCACAATCCGGAACAGCGGTACCGCGCCGGCGCCGATCGCCAGCATTTTCATTGCTGCCGATGGCCGCTCGCCGTTCACCATCATGAACGGCCCGGCATTGCCTGCTGCGATTGCCCCGGACAGTTCGTTAACAATTACGATCGGTTTTGCTCCTTTAACTGCCGGCGCGGTGACCGCCTCTCTCCGCATCGGATCAGACGCCTTTACCCTTTCCGGAGTAAGCAATCAATTACAGCCACTCCCGGACTACACCATTACAGGCCCGGATACAGTCAATGCCTTCGAGCAGCCGACGTTGAGCCTCACCATCGCCGAGCCTTACCCGGTCGACCTCACAGGCTCCCTCACGCTCTCCACTGAATCGGACCGGTTTACCAACGACCCATCGGTCCTCTTCGTCACTGGTGGAAAGGCCGCGACATTCACCATCCCCGCGGGCACAACAAAGGCAGTGTTCTCCAATAATGCCACCGGCATTCGGTTCCAGACCGGTAGCGTTGCCGGAATGATCGTCGCCACGCCCTCATTTGCCGCTGGCGGCGCCGCTCTCACACCGCCTTCTCCCAAACAGTACCGCGCCTCGCTCGCTGCTAGCGCCCCGGTGATCTCCAGCCTGAGCATCGATTCTAAAACAGGTTCCTCTTTCACGCTGCAAGCCGTGGGTTTTACCACCACCCGGAGCCTGTCCAAGCTAACCGTCTCCGTGAAAGGAAAGTCCGGCTACAATTTTTCCGGAACGGAATTCACGATCGACCTCTCCGGCAACTCCTACCTCTGGTTTAACGCATCCTCTTCTTCGGCCTTTGGCGGCCAGTTCATCCTTCAGCTTCCGGTCACGCTGTCCACGAGCGACAATTCCTCTTCGGCAACGCCGCCGGTCCAGGCAATTGAAACGATAACCGCCACCCTATCCAACGACCGCGGAACGTCCAGCTCCGCCACAGTAGTCTTCCCCTAGAAACGAATTTTGTGAACCATCGAGACCGTTTAGAAGAAAAACTAAAAACCAAGACTGCCAAAGCGGCGGTCATCGGACTAGGCTACGTCGGATTGCCATTGGCCGTTGAATCCGCACGCGCGGGCTTTGAAGTCTTGGGATTCGACGTCAATTCCGCCAAAGTCGACGCCTTAAACCGGGGAGTCTCTTACATTCAGGATGTCCCCTCGGACGTCGTTTCCAACCTCGTCAGTTCAGGAAAGCTTTCGGCAACCCTCGACTTCTCCCGGATCGCTGAGGCCGACACCATCAACATCTGCGTTCCCACGCCGCTCCGGAAGACTAAAGACCCGGATATGACGTTCGTCAGCGGCGCCACCGAACAGATTGCCAAATATATGCGGGCGGGCGTGTTGATCATCCTGGAATCCACCACATACCCCGGCACCACCGACGAACTGCTACTTCCGATGCTGGAGCAGAGCGGTCTGAAGTGTGGAGAGGACTATTTCCTGTGCTTCTCACCGGAGCGCGTGGATCCGGGTAATCCGACTTTCCAGACCCACAATATTCCCAAAGTCGTCGGGGGCGTAACCCCTAGCTGTACGGAGTTGGGAACGCTCTTCTACCAGCAATCGCTCGAATCGGTGGTCCCGGTCAGTTCCACGAAAGTGGCCGAGATGGTGAAGCTTCTCGAAAACACCTTTCGGATGATCAATATCGGCATGGTGAACGAGCTTGCACTGATGTGTAGGCGGATGGGAATCGATGTCTGGGAGGTGATCGACGCGGCAGCGACGAAGCCGTTCGGATTCATGCCCTTTTATCCAGGTCCCGGTCTCGGAGGACACTGCATCCCGATCGATCCGTTCTACCTGAGCTGGAAGACAAGACAAGCCGGCATCGAAGCCCGCTTCATTGAACTCGCCGGATACATCAACGGCCAGATGCCTCACTTTGTCGTCGATAAAATCCAGTCCGCGCTGAACGACCACGCCAAAGCCGTAAAGGGTTCCAAGGTTCATATCCTCGGCGTCGCTTACAAAAAGAACATCGACGATGTCCGCGAATCCCCCGCCCTCGATATCATCCATCTCCTGAAAGCGCGCGGCGCCGACGTTTCCTATTCAGATCCGTATATACCGGACCTCCGGCATGAGGGACAAACCCTCCAATCCATAAACGTCAATGTGGGTTGCCAGGAAGCCGACTGCGTCGCCGTTATCACCGATCACCACTGTTTTGATTATCCGGCGATCCTCGCGAGTTCCAAGCTAATCGTGGATACCCGAAATGCCTTGAAAGCCCTACGATCCGAAAAGATCGTCCGCCTTTAACAGCCAGCCCACCGGAAACCAATGGAATCCAGGTTGCCACTGCGGCCCTTCAGTCTCTTCATTTCCCTCGTCACTCACGTTTGCCTCGCCGCGGCCCTGCTTATTTTGCCCTCCGGCAAGGAGGGGGAGAAGCCGATCAAGCTCGTCGTTTATGATACGGTCAAGCTCCAAAAAGCGCCCATCATCTACTGGGCGCGAACCACGCTTCCAACGATCAGTCCGGACGTCCGCATCGGGGACAGCCGCCTGTTAAAAGCTGAAGAACTGAACTGGCGGAATCGCGTTGTTGTCAAACAGACTCCATCGAACCCAGCCAAACAAGTCATCTGGCAACCGGACAAGCCGCAGGTACTGCAGAGTGAGCCGCGGCTCCGGAATATGGTGGCTGTCAAGGGGCCGGTTGCGCCGACGGTTGTAGAACGCCCCCCCGCGGTCGTGATCCAGACTCCACCAGAGCTGGATGTGTCGAAAACCGCAGATCTGGCCGATATGCGGGCGGCGGTCCGAATCGGCGAGATACCCCGCCGGCCGGCGCCATTCATCCCACCGCCAGGGAAACGGACAGTGTCGAAATCTACGGGAGCGTCTCCGGATCTGTCAGCTCCACCGGAAATCGCCAAAAACGGTACTGGGAGCGCTCTCAGCGTCGCCGTTATCAGCCTGGACCCGTCTTCCCAAGTGGTTGCCCTTCCCGATGGATCGCGACAAGCGTCCTTCTCGGGTTCGCCGAATGTCGGCTCCCCGTCGTCGGGTGCGTCGCGAGAGAACGATCCGGTGCTACCCGGTATCAGCATTGCGGGCAGCCGGCCGTCCTCGGGCGCACCGAGTCTCGCGCCCCGGCAGCCGATCGCTAACGCTCGAACCTTCGAGGTAGCCGTGCCGGCAGCCGCATCAACCACGTCTGTCCCACTTCGCCCCTCTTCCCGGAACCTACCTTCGGAAATCGAGTCGCGATTCACCAACCGGATCGTCTATACGCTTGTGGTGGCCAAACCGGACCTACCCGAATATTCGTCCGACTGGACGATATGGTTCGCAGAACGAGGCCAGAGTTCGGCTGCGACCGGGGCCGTACGTGCACCAGTCCCTATCCGAAAGACGATGAAGGATGACCGTAGGTCGGCCGCCTCTGCTGCCGGAATCCGAGTGAGGGTCTCTGCGGTGGTTGGAAAGGACGGAAGAGTCAGCGCGGTGGTCCCAGTCCTGGGCAAAGACTCTATAGCAGCTGCCCGAGCCGCCGAAGACTTGGAGAACTGGCAATTCCGCGCGGCTCAGCGCAACGGAGAATCCATCGAAGTCGACTTGGTGGTTGAATTTTCTTATCGAGTGCAATAGCTCTTGTGCCACCGGAACCGGCATGATTGGAGACCCAACATCTCTTTCGTCGTGGTCGAATCCCGCCCGTTGCACCGGATTGCGCGTCTGGCCGGATGAAGTGGGTGTCTGCAGTATGCGTCCGGACCAAACCGTCTTGTGAGAAAGACAAGCTGGTGAAAGGGAGTAGGTATCCACTTGCGAATCTCGAATGCAAACTGCTTTGTCCTTAACTACGCCTTCGCGGCCTCAGTTAATAGAATAGTAGGGGTTCATAGTCGAACCGCTGCGGCTACTCCTGCCCTTCCTCAGTAGCCACATTTACCGCTATACGCTTCGCCTGCAGAATAGCTGCTTTGCGATCAGCGACGCCGATTTTACTGTAGATGCTTCTGATGTGCCACCGTACCGTCTCACGACTGATGAAGCAAAGGTCGGCGATCTGCTGATTCGTGCGACCGTCAGCGATCAGCTTCAAGATATCCAACTCCCGGGACGTAAGATTGTGAGCCGGCTCCTTGGCCCGCCAGTCCTTTGCGAGCTTCGACAGGACACTCCGGGGAAACCACAGCTCGCCGGAGAGCACGCAGCGAATCACCTTGAGTAATGTCCCATCCGATACCGATGGGGCAACGACGCCGGAGCAGCCTTCGAGCATCAGGCGAAGCAACTGATTGCGATCAGCAACCTCCGAACAAAGCAGAATATGTACCCCTTCGAGGTCAGCAAACCCGAGAACTGCTCGGATGGCCACTCGTAGCATTCGTTCATCCGCGACGACGACAATGGAGGGGATGGCGCCGCTGCAAAAGGCAAGAAGCGCCGGCTCGTTTTCACAAGCTTCCGCCAGTAGGAACGCCGTGGGATGGACTGCCGATAATCCATGTAACCTACGCCAAAGGGATTCTTTGGTACCCAAGCACACAACTACAGGTGTCGAACTAAGCATAGAGGAGAACCGCGCCAAGGTTGCTGAAGGCTACTTCATCTAAGTTACGCCACCAGCGCCGGACAATCCAGCGAGGCGTAGAAGGTTTATACCGCTCCCGCGATGGGGACGTTGCCCATCGATGCCGGTAGTAGTCAATTACTGGGCCACGCAATTCATCCAACATGCAGAATTCGACGCTTTCGACGGATCGCCAAGGTTGCCAGCGATAAGTGACTTCCGCCTGATTCATCCCTGGGGCGTTTCCGTTAGGGCATTATTGCAGGAATCGCCGGCCCGTGCCCGCCGGCGGCTGAATGCCCACATCCTCTAGCCGCTCCTTGTACTTAATGGATAAATTGTAAGTCGATGGGAAGAGCGAACTCCACCCTTGCAAAATACGTCGACGCTTTTGCGCAAGATCACATTGGCTAGCCGTAGCTCCCGGAGCTCACGCTCGATGCGTTCCTTTTCTCCACCTTCTACGTCGGAGCCCAGGCTTGTACTCCACTGTCATCCCGGATCACTTGGACCGTTCACGCACGCACCGTACGGTCTTTGACCTCGCGGGAACTCGGCTCATCGTTCCACCATCTCAAGTGCCTGAGCCGGACCCGCTAAGTAGGCACGGCGAAAACTGGCAAAACCGGCCGGCGTACTCCGGTCAAGTACGGCAACGCCTCAGCAAACAGCTGAACTGAGACACTGCTTGGTTGAGCTTAGACACATTTCGCGGGGAGCAACCCTAAAGAAGTCCTGACAATTGCCTAATATTGTAGGACAAGGGCTAGAAAACTAACTCTAAACCTTTGAAAATAAATTGGCTCCCCGGGTAGGATTCGAACCTACAACCCTTCGGTTAACAGCCGAATGCTCTACCGTTGAGCTACCGAGGAGCAGTGTTGCTACGAGATTTATTACACCAGACCACGCCCCCAAGTGTCAACTTTTGCAGCGTGATTTAGCGATTGCGCAGCCAATCGGCCAATCGCGCCGGCCAGGAGCTCAATACGAGATCGCTCCACGCCAGCCCCACTCCGTGCGGCCCCTTTTCATAGATATGCAACTCCGCCGGAATCCCGTGTTTGCGCAGCGCCAAATAGAACAACACGCTATTCTCCGGCGGCACGCCTGAATCCGCATCCGTGTGGAACAAAAACGTCGGAGGCGTCTCACGCGTCACGGCTTTTTCGTTCGACAGATTCTCCACCAGCTTCGGGTCCGGATTCTCCCCCAGCAGATTCCGCCGGCTGCCCTTATGAACGTAAGCTTCCTCGGTAAACGTGATTACCGGATACGCAAGCACCGCAAAGTCGGGCCGAGAGCTGACACGCTCAATCGGGTCTTCGCTGGCCCCTTGGCCCGCATCGAAGTGCGTGGCCGCGGTCGCACTCAAATGTCCGCCAGCGCTAAAACCCATCACTCCCAGCTTCGCCGGATTCACCCCGAACTCTGCCGCGCGCGCACGCACAGTCCGAATGGCCCGCTGCACGTCATGGATCATCGCCGGGTGCCGGTACTTCGGTCCGAGTCGATACCGCAGAACAAAGGCCGAAATGCCCTGAGAGTTCAACCATTGCGCAATCTGCCGCCCTTCGTGGTCCACCGCCAAGGCTCCGTACCCGCCTCCCGGGCACACCACGATCGCCTTTCCATTCGGATTTTTGGCAATCCAGGGCGTCAGCGCCGGCGTGTCTTTATCTTCTTTGCCTTGCGCTCCCGGAGCGCCGCCGCTCCACAGGGGAAACGCGGCAGGCTCCGGCGTGGCCCGCTGGCCTAGTAATACGGCCGCCGTGCACCCAACTAAAATCATCGTACGCGTAGTCATGTTCATTGCAGGTGGGGAAACAATACCGCACCTCCCGCCCGAATTACAATGCATGTCTATGCCCGATATTCCGCCGCCCGCCATCGAGACGATAGACGGCGTACTTGACGCCTTGACAGTGATCATCGGCAGCGCCCGCGCCGGCTCGTCCCGCCTCGGCTACTTCCCTGCCCTGTACCGCCGCGTCACCCGCGAAGTCCAACGTGGTATCGCCGCCGGACGCTTCGAAGACGGCCCACGCATGGAAAAACTCGACGTCATCTTCGCCAATCGCTACCTCTCCGCCTACGACGATTGGATCGCCGGACGCCCCGCCAGCCGTTGTTGGGCTCTCGCTTTTGACGCGGCCTCTCGTAGCGATTGCATCATTCTCCAACACTTACTTCTCGGCATGAACGCCCATATCAACCTCGATCTCGCCATCGCTGCCGCCGAAGTCGCCCCCGGCGCTTCTTTGGCATCGCTACGCCGCGACTTTAACGAAATTAACCAGATTCTCTTTGAACAGGTCAATGGCGTACAGGACGCCATTGGCAGCGTCGCGCCCTTGATGTGGCTGCTCGATTACGTCGGCGGCCGTGATGAGGAGAAGTTCGTCGAGTTCAGCCTCACCAAGGCCCGTGACGCTGCCTGGATGCAAGCCGAACGGCTCTCCACGCAGACCGGCTCCAGTTTGCCCGGCGCCATTTCCATGGCCGACAGCGTAGTCACCGTCGTCGGCAACGGCGTTCTCAACCCGCCGGGATGGCTGCTCCGCGCCGTACTCCAGCTCCTTGTTCGCCTGGAGGTCAAGAACGTGTCTCGCGTGATAGACGCACTCGCCTGACTATTCCTCTTCGTCCTGCTTTGCCGCAGCCGCCTTCCAGCGCCCGGACCGCTTCAATGCCTCACGCAGTAAATACTCTACCTGCCCGTTGAGGGAGCGGAACTCATCGTCCGCCCACTCTTTCACCAGGTCCAGCGTATGCGCATCAATGCGGATCAGGAATGACTTCCGCTCGGCCATTTCCGTCCTTTAGTGGTGCAGCGTCCCGGCGTTCACCACCGGCTGAGTGTTCCGCTCTCCGCAGAGCACCACCAGCAGATTGGACACCATCGCCGCTTTTCGCTCTTCGTCGAGTGTAATGACCTGTCGCTGATTCAACATCTCCAGCGCCATTTCCACCATGCCAACAGCCCCTTCGACGATTTTCTGCCGCGCCGCTACAATGGCCGATGCCTGCTGCCTCTGCAGCATCGCCGCGGCAATCTCCGGTGCGTAAGCCAAGTGGCTGATCCGCGCCTCCTCCACGGCCACGCCCGCCACGGCCAGCCGTTCCTGAATCTCATGCCGGAGCCGCGTCGCAATTTCGTCCGTATTGGCCCGCAACGAAATGCCATCCACTTCATGCGAATCGTACGCATAGTGGGTGGCCAGAGTGCGCAACGCGGACTCGCTCTGGATCGTCACGTAGTGCTCGTAGTTGTCCACCTGGAACGAAGCCTCGGCCGAATCGACAACCTTCCACACAACCACCGCGCCGATCTCGATCGGGTTGCCGTCCAGGTCGTTCACCTTCAGCCGGCTGGTCTCAAAGTTGCGAGTCCGCAGCGACAGATGCCGTTTGGAATAAAGCGGATTCGCCCACCGCAGTCCTTCGTCTTTCACCGTGCCCACATACCGGCCGAAAATCTGCAGAACCACTGCCTTATTCGGATGCACGGTAAAAAAGCCGCACAGCGCCACAATCCCGGCCACCGCCAGCAGTATCGTCAATCCCACCGGATAGCGGCCCACGGCCGCCGTCGCTGCCCCGGCAAACAGGCCCAGCACCACCAGCAGCATCAAATATCCCGAAGCCGCACTAGCGCGGCGTTCTTTGATCATCGAAGCCTCCTGCGAACCTATACGTGACTGATAGTTAAATGATATCACATTGCTATCCTTCGTCAACCCCCTGTCGCGATATATGATGACCCTATGCGATTTCCCTACTCGCTGCTCGCGGCTTCCCTCCTCCCCCTGCTGGCGGGCAACTGGCCGCAGTGGCGCGGCCCGTCCCTCGACGGCGTGAGCGAAGAAAAAGGTCTTCCCACGCAGTGGTCCACCGAAGACAACGTCGCCTGGAAGCTGCCGCTTCCCAGCCGCAGCGGAGCCACCCCTATCATTTGGGGCGAATTCATCTACCTCAACGTGGCTGAAGGCGATGACCTCCAGCTCTGGGCCGTCGATCGCACAGCCGGAACGGTCAAATGGAAAAAGAAGCTCGGCGGCGGCAACTACAAGATCAACAAGCAAAACATGTCGTCGCCCTCTCCCGTCACCGACGGCAAGACCATCTGGGCAATGACCGGGACCGGTATTCTCAAGGCTTTCGATCTCGCCGGCAACGAACTATGGACCCGCGACATCCCCAAGGACTACGGCGCATTTGGACTCAACTGGGGCTACGCCTCATCGCCCCTGCTTTGGAACGGCTCCCTCTACGTGCAGGTACTGCACGGTATGAAGACGGACGACCCCTCCTATCTGCTCCGCATTGATCCCAAATCCGGTAAGACCCTCGTACGCATGGAGCGCCCCACGGACGCCGTCGTCGAATCGCCCGACAGCTACACTACGCCCGCCGTCTGGACCTCCGGCAAACAGACTGAAATCATCATTACCGGCGGCGATGTCGTCACTGGCCATGATCCGCTTACGCTCAAGGAACTCTGGCGCGCCAACGTTCTGAACCCGCAAAACAACCCGATGAATCGCATCATCGCTTCGCCCGTTGTGAAGGATGGGTTGATCTACGCTCCCACTCGCGTGCGCCCGCTCACCGCCCTGCGCCCCGGCGGCAAGGGCGACGTCACCAAGAGCCACGTCGTCTGGCAAAACCCCAACGGCCCGGACGTACCCACTCCGGTCACCGATGGCAAATACCTCTATGTCGCCAATGACCGCGGCATCCTCTGGTGCCTGGATGCCAAAACCGGCCAGGAGATCTACAGCGGCAAGCGTATCCGCGCCGCCATTTACAGCTCTTCGCCTGTGCTCGCCGATGGCAAGCTCTACATCGCCAACGAAGAGGGCCTCGTCACAGTGGTGCAGGCCGGCCCAGAATTCAAAGTATTAGCGGAAAACGACATGAAGGAGTACACCCTCAGTTCGCCCGCTGTCAGCGACGGCCAACTCTTTCTTCGTACCGCCGGGCACTTGTACTGCATCGGCAAGCGGTCCCCGGCAAAGAAATAACAGTTCAGCCCTTGGGCTTGAAGTAGAAGACCATCGCCGCGCCCGCCGCCACGACGATGTATCCCACATAGAGCAGCGGGTTCGGCTTGTCCTTCGGTGGGTGCATGGCCATGGTCATCAACACATTGATTAAGGGCGCGCCGCCGAACACAATCGGCATCACGTAGTTCGGCACGCCCCCATTGCGGAACGCCCAGATGATACAAACCGCTCCCGCCGCGCCCAGCGCCCCGCCCAGCGTGGCAAACCAAACGCCCCGGCTGCTGAACTCCCCAAGTCCCCCTTGCGCCGTCAGCGTCACCACAGGCACCAATACGCCCATCAGGAAATACGCTGCGCCCACGCACAACAGCGCCCGTAGAGGATTGCCGAGTTTGATCTGGCCCTCATGAAGGATCGGGCCATAAATGCCCCAAAAGAGCATGGCGCCGATGGCGAATAGTAACCAGAGCATGGATTTCTTTCTCTCCTTTGCGGAATCGTACGAGTTGGCGGCGGTGGAGGCCATGAGAACTCCCTATTGTATGTGAGCCGGCCTCAGAACTGGAGGCGTAGTCCCAATTGAATCTGACGGGCTGTAGTGATTGTGTTCCGGATCTGTCCGAATGTCCCGATCGCACCCGTCGTCGTCGAGATGGCCAGGAGATTCGGTACCCCAAAATTCGCCCGGTTAAACAGGTTGAAAGACTCTGCGCGGAACTGTAGCCGCGCCTGGTCGCTCCATCGCGATAGCGCGAAATTCTTGAGAAGGGAAAGATCGAACGTACGCAGATTCGGCCCGATAAATGTACCCCGGCCCAACGTGCCTAGCTGCCCTGCCGGCGCCATCACGAACGCAGCCGGATTAAACCATTGCGTGGGATTCCCCAGCACCGCCGATTCGTGCGTGAAGCCGGCGGCCAGGCTCGGCCGGTCCTGCCCTAATCCCGGCCCCAGCGAGGGCGACCACCCGGAACGCGACCGGTTCCCGCTGACGAACGCCGTCAGCGGCCCACCGCTCCGCATGTTCGAAATGCCGGCCAACTGCCAACCGGCCAGCGCCGCCTTCTTTACGCCGGCCGCGTTCCGGAACAGCGGAATGTCCCAGTGGAAATTGGTCACCCAATTGTGTTTCGCGTGATAGTCGGACAGCCCTTTGTTGTAGCTGAATCCGGCAAACTCCGGCATCGCCGATGTAGTTCCGTTCGTCGCGTCGGAGAAGAACGTCGACGCCTGAGTCGTATCGATATTCCGCGCAAACGTGTAGGAACTCTGAAACTGCAAATCCCGGCCCAGGCGCTTCCGCACCTCCAGGATGCCGGCGTGATACCAGGAGTTCCCGTCGCTCGACTTCAACTCAATCGTCGTGAACGCCGGGTTCCGCCGCGGCGCGCCCGCCGGGAACACCAGCGTCCCGTCCGCCTGGCGCACCGGTTCCACGATATTCACGTCGTTTGACCGCAACAAATGAATCCCGCGCGATCCTGCATAGCCCGCGGTCACCACCACCCCGCCCGGCAGTTCCTGCTGTAGGTTCAGATTCCAAGTCTGCATGTAAGGGTTCTTGATGTTCCATTCCACGGGCCGTATAGTATTGCCGAGGCCCCGCTCAAACGGCGGATTCGGAAAGGTCGGATTTGTGATGCTCACGCGGGGCGTATAGGGCGGATTCGTCACCGTAACAATCAGCGTCTGTTGCGCGTTCGTGTTGTAGATCAACCCATAGCCGCCTCGCACCGCTGTTTTGCCCGTGCCAAACACGTCCCACGCAAACCCGAAACGCGGCGAGAAATTCTTCTTCGTCGGGTTCTGGTACAGTTGCCCCGATACCGGTGCGCTGTCAGTGAACAGGTTCATGAGCGCCGAATCCCGGCCATAAAGATCCCGGGGCATCGTCGCGAACTCATACCGCAGCCCTGGATTAATCGTCAGCCTCGGATGAATGCGCCACGAATCCTGCACGTAGAAACCCATCAACGTGTATCGCCAATACCGGTCGAACTGTCCCTGCGGCGTCAGCCCCAGGAAACGCGCGGGCGTGTTGGTCAGGAAGGACCGCAAATCATTGAACGTATACCCGCCCAGCGAGAACGTCGGGTTCACCATGTTGTCCTGATACCGCTCCGACAACATGCCGATCTTCGTCATGTGCCGTCCGCGCGTCAGCGTCGCCCCCGCCTCAAACCCGTACACATTCTGAGTCAATCGTAAATTCGCAGAACTCTGCGGGCCGAACCGCGGCATGCCGCCAATATCAATGTTCCCTGTCAATCCGCGCCCAGTCACAAACTCCGGCAGCTGCGTCGCCGTATTCGCCTCCACGTTCTGGAATGTAGTCGTGCGGCTGAACGATCCCCGGAAGTGCAGCAGCGTCCGCGCCGAAACTACATGCCGGTACTCGGTCGTCACAAACTGATTCTTCGATAGGAACTGCCGGGGAAACTGCGGAAAATCCGTCGGCAGATTCTGCACCGCGTCGTCAAAGGTGTAGCGCGTAAAGAACTGGCCCGAATTGCCAAAATTCCTGTCATACCGCCCCTGCACAAAGTGTTGGTTAATCGACTGCGCAAACCCGAAGATGTAGTCAGCCAATCCCCCGCCCCGCGAATTCCCGTTCGCGCGCGGCATCTCATTCAAAAACGGCTGCACAGCGGCATTCACAGGTACCGTCAACGTCTGCCCGGGGTTCGCCGGATCCGGCAGAATCCCGCGCCGTGCGTTGTCATCCGGAACGGCGGAAACAATCGTACGTCCCAACCGGTCCCGCAGCCCCTCATACGTAAAAAAGAAAAAGTCTTTGTCTTTCCGGATCGGCCCGCCCAGGCTCCCGCCGAACTGGTTGCGTTTGAACTCCGGCCGTTTGGCCGGATCAAAGAAGTTCCGTGCATCAAAGTTGTCGTTCCGGAGGAAATGGTACAGACTCCCATGCAGTTCATTGGACCCTGACTTCGTCAACGCATTGAATTGTCCGCCCGCGTTCCTGCCGAATTCCGCCGAATAGTTATTCACCTCCACGCGGAACTCCCGGATCGATTCCACCCCCAACGCCGTCCCCGCCGCCGACCCCGCCGGCCCATTCGTAAAGTCATTCTGCGGCGTTCCGTCGATCAGGTATACGTTGGAGCGCGGGTCCTGCCCGTTAATGCTCACCCCCAACCCATGAGCAACCACAGAGCCTCCGTCGCGGTGCGGATAAGCCACTACTCCAGGCTGCAAAAGAGCCAGGTCCGTATAGTTGCGCCCGTTCAAGGGCAAATCGCGCATCGACGACTCGCTCACCAGGTACCCGAGTTCCGGAGTTGTCGTGTTCACCTGGGACGCGGCAGCGCTCACCGTCACCTCCTGGTCCACCGAACCCACCGCCAACTCCAGGTCGAGCTTCGCCGACTCATTCACCGTCAGTTCGATCCCCTTCCGCACCAACGGCCGGAAACCTGCCGCCGTCGCGCGGACTTCGATGACGCCCGCCCCCAGCGAAGGGATCTGGTACAGTCCATCCCGGCCCGTCGTCGCCTTCCGCACCAGCCCCGTAGCGGTCTGCGTTACCGTCACCACCACTCCCGGCACTACGCCTCCGCTCGTGTCGCGGACCGTGCCCGCTAAGGTCGCCGCGGTCTGGGAGAAGAGCAAAAAATTAGCCGCGAAAAGGAAAGCGGCCAAACGAAAAAAGCCCAAAGCACACCTCAATCAAAATTTCAGGGTAACAAACGGTATTTCCGGCCCCGTCGGAGTAGGGACGCCACGCGGCGCCGATAGGTAACGGGGAAATTCGCCCCGCCAATTCCGCGTTTCACCCCACATTTCCAGGCCGCCCCTCCCACCCACAGTAAACTTGGCTCCATGGGACCGCGCATTCTGCTTGCTCTCGGCTGCCTCGCCGCATACTCCGCCAATTGGCCGCAATGGCGCGGTCCGGAAGCCAACGGCATCTCCCCGGAAAAAGACCTCCCGTCCGAATGGTCCCCCGGCAAAAACATAGCCTGGAAAACCCCCATCCCCGGCCGCGGCCGCTCCTCTCCTGTCGTGTGGGGCGACCGTGTCTTCCTCACCACGGACATCGAAACCGGCAAAGCCGAAGGCAACAAGCCGCCGAAGCACATCATGAACGGCGAACCCTTCCGCCATCCGGATAGCGTCGGAGCCGACGTCCTCCACCGCTTTGTTCTTCTCTGCCTCGACCGCAAAACCGGCAAAATCCTCTGGGAACGCGCCGCCTATGAAGGCCCGGTCTTCGACGAGCGACACAAAGCCGGCAGCTATGCCGCGCCCACTCCGCTCACCGACGGCGCGGCCGTCTACGCCTACTTCGGAACCGAGGGTCTTTACGCCTACGATTTCCACGGCAAACTGCTCTGGAAATACAGCCCCGGCAAACTTCTCACCGTCGGCATGGGCCCAGGAACGTCTCCCGTCCTTGCCGGCGATCTCCTCATCCTCCAGTGCGACTCCAGTGACGGTAAATCCAAACTCGTCGCACTGCGCCGCAAAACCGGCGAACTCGCCTGGAGTACCGCGCGCAACGTCGAAATCACCTGGTCCACGCCGCTCCTCGCCGGAGCCGAACTCATCACCACCGCTAATGACGCCGTCATCGCCTACGACCCCCGCACTGGCAAGGAACTCTGGCGCGGCCCCGGCGTCAAAGGCAATGCCATCCCCAGCCCCGTCTCCGGACACGGCATCGTCGTCGTCTCCGCCGGCTTCCCCGATAAATACGCGTGGGCCTTCCGCGCCGGCAGCGGCGGTAAAAAACTATGGGATTACGCCAAAGGGACGGCCTACGTCCCCTCGCCCATCTTCTACGGTGACTTCGTCTACCTCGTCACCGACAAAGGCCTCGTCACCTGCCTCGACCCGGAAACCGGAGCCGTCAGGTACGAAGGGAAGCGTCCCGGCCCCGGAGCCCAATTCGCGGGCTCTCCCGTGGCCTATGATGGGAAAATCCTTCTCACGAATGAGGAGGGCGAGACCTACGTCATTCAGGCCGGTCCGGAATTTGCGGTGCTGCGCACAAATTCCATAGGCGAACCGGTGCTGGCCTCTCCCGCGATCGCGAACCGTACGATCTTCATTCGTGGTAAAGATCATCTGTTCGCTATCGCGCAATGAAGACTCCCACTTTCCTCTTCCTGCTCGTCTATTTCGCCCTCCACCAGGATTTCTGGAACTGGACGCAGGCCCGGCCCCTTCTCTTCGGGTTTCTCCCCATCGGCCTCGCCTATCACGCCTGTTACGCTGCCGGAGCCGCCCTTCTCATGTCCCTCCTCGTGAAGGTCGCCTGGCCGCAAAAATGGGAAGCCTGGGCTGAAAAGGAGCCCGGCGAGTGATCCCCACTCTTTTCGTTCTTGCCTACCTGGCCATCGTTCTCTACATCGGCATCTTCGCCTTCCGCCGCTCCCAGGGCCAGGCCGAAGACTACTTTCTCGCCGGCCGCTCGCTCGGCCCTTGGGTCTTCGTGCTCAGCCTCTTCGGCACGCACATGACGGCCTTCGCCATCCTCGGCTCCAGCGGCCACGCCTTCAACTTCGGCATCGTCACCTTTGGCCTTATGGCCTCCAGTTCCGCCATCGTAGTCCCCGTGCTGCTTCTGTTCCTCGGCACGCGCCTTTGGGCGGTCGGCAAGCGCTTCGGGCACATTACCCCCGTGCAAATCTTCCGGGATCGCTGGGAGTGCGGCCACATCGGTACACTGATCTTCTTCCTGCAAGCCGCCTTGCTGGTTCCCTACATCATCATCGGCGTCATGGGCGGCGGCACAACGCTCAGCGTCATCAGCAACGGGCTCATCCCCTTCTGGGCCGGCGGCCTCCTCGTCGCCGCCGTCGTCATGAGCTACGTCTTCTTTGGCGGTATGCGCGGTACCGCCTGGGTCAACGCCTTTCAAACGGTGCTGTTCCTCACCTTCGGCCTCATCGCCGTCGTGGTCATCGGCAACGGTATGGGCGGCTTCTCCGCCATCGCCGAAAAACTCTTGGCCGACGCGAAAACAGCTTCGCTCCTAAGTCGCGAAAAATATTCTCCTCTCGCATTCTTGAGCTACACCTTCAATCCCCTGTCCGCCATCGCCTTCCCCCACATCGCCATCTTCTGCCTCACCGCAAAAAAGATGGATCAGTTCAAGAAAACCGTCGTTCTCTACCCCCTCTGCATCCTGCTCATCTGGTTGCCCTGCGTCTGCCTGGGCGTCTTTGCCAATCAGGCCACGGAAATCCCCGCCATCGCCGAAAAAGTGGCGGCCAAGTTCGCGACCGGCCGCCCTGTAGTTGCCGATGACGTCATGCTCCAGCTCCTCGCCCACTACGCGCCCCAGTGGCTCGCCGGCCTCCTCGGAGCAGGAATTATGGCCGCCGTCATGGCCAGCGATTCCCAAATCCTCGCCCTCTCCACCATGTTTACCGAAGACGTCTTCGCCTTCTACGGTGCCCGCGAAAAGTTCGGCCCCAAGGCGCAAATCGCCACCGGCCGACTCTTCATCGTGCTCGTCACCGCCTTCGCCTACGTCACCGCGCTCAAAGCCAAGGCCAGCATCTTTGACCTCGCGGTCCAATTCTCCTTCGCCGGCTTTTCCGCCATGATGCCTCTCTACGTCGGCGCTCTCTGTTGGAAGCGAAGCACCAAATGGGGCGCCCTCGCCGCCATCCTCTGGGTCGCCGCCGCCACAGTCGGCCTCTTCTTCACGCCGCGTGGCTTCACCGTATTCGGTCTGCTTCCCGTCGTTCCCATGACGCTCGGCTCAGCCTTCCTGCTTTGGAGCGTCTCCCTGCTCACGCCCCAACCGTCGTCCGCCACGGTCGGCCGCTACTTCCCGGATCACAGCACCGAATAAACAACACCGCACTCTACGTACGTCATCCGATGGTACGATGCCTTCCATGCTGGCTACCCGTCTGCTCGCCCTTCCGCTCACTCTCGCCGCCGTCGTCACCGCCGGCACGCCCCAGCGCATGATCGAAAACGACGGCCATCTTCCAGCTTCCCTTCGGCGAACTCGACACCATCCGCTGGTTCGACAGGTAAACCGGCCAGCCGAGAGGCAGCATCAAAAAAGAGCCTCATTTACGCCACCCAAACCGGCTCGCAGGAATGCCAGATACAGCAGCAGAATCCGCCCGAAATCGGAGAAGGTCGCCTTCGGCATCCCCACCGCCGCCTCCATGACCTACGATCCCAAACGCAACCGGCTCTCCATTCCTATGAACGACTGGAACGCCTACACCATCGTCGATCTGAACACGCCCCCAGGCTCGCGCTAGCGCGCCCGCCCGCCGCGATCCACCGGCCAAGCGTTCAGACGATGGGCAGGTAGTGCGCCATCGTATCGGCCAGCACCGCAATCGAAACCGGCTTGGACAGGAACCCATCCATGCCGGACTGCAGGCAGCGTTCCCGGTTCTGTGCCTCCGCGCTCGCCGTCAGCGCCACAATCGGGGTGCGCCGGCGTGCCCCTTCCATCTCCCGGATCGCCCGCGTCGCTTCATACCCGTCCAGGTGCGGCATCTGGCAATCCATCAGAATCAGGTCGAACTCCTCCTCGCGTACCCGGTGCAGAGCAGCCCGCCCGTCTTGCGCCGTCTCCGCCTCATGCCCAAGCCGCTTCAAGAGCGATACGGCAATCTTGAGGTTGATCGGATTGTCCTCCACCACCAGCACGCGTCCGCGCTGGGAGCGGGCAAGCCTCTCCAGCGCGGCATGCAGACGCAGCGGTTGCTCGGCCCGTGCCTCCGGCTGCAGAGGAATAGCAACACGAAATCGCGTGCCAACGCCAACTTGGGATTCGGCGTCAATGGTCCCGCCCATCGCCGTTACGACATGCCGCGCCAACGCCAAACCCAGCCCTGCACCATCATGGGCGCGCGTGTCGGACTCGTCGGCCTGTGAAAAGCGTTCAAACGCCCGGCGCAGATAGTCCGGCGTCATCCCCGGTCCGGTGTCGCTTACCGCCACGTGCAGCATGGGCACGGGCAAGTCCTCGGCCGTCGCCGTCACGGAAACCCCGCCCGCCGCCGTAAATCGCACCGCATTGTCAGCCAGGATCTCCAGCAGTTGCCGGATTCGCGCCGCGTCCACCACCGCCGTGCGTTGCAGCGGAGGATCTAACCGGACGGTCCAGGTCAGTCCTTTCGCCTCGCACCGGGCCTGGAACGGAGCGAGTGCCTGCGTAAGCAGCGGAATCAGCGGACAATTCTCCGCCCGCAGCCGCAGCATCCCCTCTTCTGCCCGCGCCACGTCCAGTAGGTCGCTCAGCAAACGCATCAGGTGTTCTCCGCTATGCAAGCCCAACAGCACCAGCCGCTTCTGCTCCGGCCGCAGCGGATCGGCGTCCAGAAGTTGCAACGTGCCCAGGATGCCGTTCAAGGGCGTCCGGATCTCGTGGCTGATCCTCGCCAGAAACCGGTCTTTCACTGCCACCGCCGAACGAGCCTCAGCCAACGCGCCCGCCAGTTGCTCATTCGCTTTCCGCAAACCCTCCACCAGAGCGACATTCTCCAGCGCCACCGAAACCGAATCCGCCAGCGCCTGCAGCACCTCCAACTCTTCCTCGCCAATCTGTTTCAGGTTGGCCCAGTACACTCCGATCGCGCCCAACGGCTCCGCCACCCGGATCGGAGTCATCGCCATGCTCCGCACAAACGTCGGCCGGTACAAGTCGTGTGGAACGCGCGCATCGGTGTAGATATCGGGAATCACGATCGGTTGCCGCTGCAGGATCGCCAGACCGCTAATGCAACTGGAGATCGGAAAACGGCAGCCCTTCCACAACGGACCAATCGCTTCTTCATCCATGTACCAAACCTGATCGCCTTCACGAACGACGAATGTCGCTCCGTCGGCCCCGGCAAGCGCCCTCGCGGCATAGCGAACGATTTCTGCTATCTCTGTCCGCGTCCGTGCCAGGGAGAGCCGCTGCACAGTTTCCGCGGTAAGCCGTACCAGGCGATGATCGGCATCAAGCGATCGATCTCCCGAGCCCCACATGTGATGTAACTCTGCCCTATGTTGTACCACGTCTAACTAGGGATACGCCTGCCGGAGCCCGCCCTCGCGCGGTGGTAATATCGACCAGGTATCACCAAGAAAGGAATCGTAATGCTCACCGTAGAACCATACATCTTCTACAAGGGAAACTGCCGGGAAGCCATGGAGTTCTATAAATCCGCCGTGGGGGCCGAAATTCTCTTTTCACAAACTGTCGGCGAGTCACCCATGTCCGGCATGAGTGATCCCAACAACATCATGCACGCCACCATCAAAATCGGGAACTCCACCCTCATGATGAGCGACAACTGCGAGCCCGGCGACGTGCCAACTGGCACGCAGATCAGCCTCGCCATCGGTCTGCGGGATACCGCGAAGGCGAAGGAGATCTTTGACAACCTCGCCGAGGGCGGCTCCATCACCATGCCGTTGGAAAAGACATTCTGGGCCGAGTCCTTTGGAATGCTTACCGATAAGTTTGGCGTCAAATGGTTGATCAACTCGGAAGCGCCCCGTCCCACGGAATAGCGGACGGATCCCTCCAGGCCGGCCTCCTCGACGCGGTGCTGGACTCCTGGGATCGTAGCAACCGTATTCTGCTGAACCTGCTCCGCAGCCTTCCGCCGGGAGGGCTGTCGGCGCGGGTTTTGCCCGGAAGTCCCACGGTGTCGCAGATGTTCATGCACATCCATCATGAGCGTATGATCTCGGTGGCTGAAGAGGCGCCGGAATACGCCGGTCCCGTGCCGGAGCAAGAGTGGGCCATCGAATCGGACGCGTCCCGTATCCAGCAACTGTTGGCGCAAAGCGCCGCAACCGTCCGCAATGCGGTGGAAGGCCGCATACGCTCCGGTCGCCAGTTAGACAGGCACTACGATCATCCGGCGCTGCTGCTGCAACTGCTGCTATTCCACGAAAGTTATCACCACGGCCAGATCAAGCTCGCCTGCAAAGCCGCGGGCACGCCGGTCTCGGACGAAACCGCCGGTCCACTCACCTGGGACGTCTGGCGTAGGCGCAGCCGATAGGCGGCCGCCCCACGCTGGATCGGACATACCCTCGCGCCCCTCTTCCCTCGATGTTGGTCGGTCGCAGGAAACGGTTCACAGAATCAGCGTTATCCCCGTAGGATCCAGAGAACTTCGTGGTGGATGTTTGCGTAGCTATGCCTATGGAAACCTGCCGGATACATGTGTCGCTTTTTTTCAGGCGGCGCTCTTCGTCTACTACCAACTGATCGAATGGGTGCACTTGTTTCCTTGGAATAACGTCCGGCGCGGCAACGGCCAGGAGACACTCGACCTCTATGTTGCCGTGATTCTAAGCGTCCTGATGCTGGCAACTTGGCGGAGAATGCGCTGGGCGATGACAGCCGGAGTCGCGCTGTTCGGTCTCTGTACATGGCTCCAGATCCGTAGCTGGTGGCTGCCATACTTTCGAGGGGCCTCTCCGGAATGGAAACGAACCTATGGCCGGCTCTTTGACGAAACCATCAAATTTCTTCCCTCGGATGGAGTACACCTGCCTCCCGACGCCTGTCATGTGGTGCTACAGCTATGAATTCTTGCAGCCCTCATTTCCACGAGTGTCGCGATGTTTCGGCTCTTCTCGCCTCCGGAATCGATACAACGGGATACTGGTCCCGGAAGGGACGGCACGACATGAGTTGTTTGCAAACCGGCAAACAAGGGATCGAAAGGGACCAATGAAATCTTGGCTAGCTACCGCGTTTTGCGCCGCAACCCTTCTCGGACAACCGCCCCATCTTCGTTTGCCAGACCAAGCCGCTGGAATCGACGCGATAGTGACGACCCTGATAGCCGCGTTCGACCACGCAAACATTGTGGCGCTCGGGGAAGCGCATGGCCGGAAGGTAGACTCCGATTTGCGGATAAGCCTGGTACGTCATCCGGCCTTCGCCAGGAAAGTGCAGTCAATCGTTGTGGAGTTCGCGAGCATCACCGCACAGTCCACGCTTGACCGCTACGTGCAAGGCGGGAATGTTACGGAGGAACAGCTGAAACAGGTTTGGAGAACCACGACCCAGGCTGCCAACAACATCTGGGATGCACCGGTTTACGCAGAGTTTTTCGCCGTGGTCCGTGAGATCAATCGAAAGCTACCGGCCGCGGAGCGAATTCGCGTATTCGGAGGGGACCCCGGACCCGGCGATACGCGCAGCCGCGAAACGGCCGTCATGTCGGTCCTAAAAGGACAGGTGCTTCAAAAGAAGAGCAAGGCGTTGGTTATCTATGGCGCGGTGCATTTCTACCGGGCATTTCCGGAAGAATATCTTTCCAGCATGGGCGGGGACATGGGACTGGCAAGGAGGCTGGAAGTGGACTACCCCGGGCGAACACTCACAGTAATTCCCATTGGCGGTCTCGCGCGGCCACCGGCCGTTAAGACTGATGCTGAGCCCGATTATCGAAAGTTCGACAATGCGTTGCGCACGCTCGTGCGGCCGTTACTCTTGCCTCTCCAACAATTGCCCTTCCGCGACTTCACGGCGGAGGAATTCCTCGGTCGCACGCTGACATCCTGTCGAGGACCAGGCGGCGGCGTCAGTGTCTTCAAGGGAAGTGCTCTCACGCTTGGGAAGATGGCGGATGCCTGCATTTACCTTGGGTCGGTGGCCCCGCAATGACAAAGGCGCAGTTTACCCGCGCGAAGACTCTGCCGCCGTAGAGCGGGTTGCTCCCAGTTCCTGCGCAAGTCCCAGCAGAATTCCCTCCGGCCCGCGTACATAGCAAAGCCGGTATACGTCCAGATACTGCACCACTTCGCCCACGAGTTGCGCCCCCCGTTGGGAAAGCCTGTCCAGCGTCTCATCGAGATCGTCCACGGTGAACATAACTCTCAGGTAGCCAAGCGAGTTCACCGGAGCGTTTCTGTGGTCGCTGGCGACCGTCGGCGCAAGAAAGCGGGAAAGCTCGATCCGGCTATGTCCATCCGGCGTACGCATCATGGCGATCTCAACGCGTTGATCGCCCAGCCCCGTGATCCGCCCAGCCCATTCCCCTTCGATCATGGCCCGGCCTTCCAGGGTGAGACCCAATTCACGGAAGAATTCGATCGCCCCGTCCAAGTCCTCGACGACAATGCCCACGTTGTCCATTCGCTTGAGCGCCATGCCACCAATTTACAAGGCACGGCCGCCACGGACAACAAGTCCACTTCCCTCGCGAAGCCCGTCCGCGCGGAAATACGGGCAAAGTATGTTAGCGGGACGAGAGCAGGAAACGGGGGTTACGGTAATTCACCGTACACTCAGGGCCGCTGGCAGCCACGGTCATTACGCTCCCCGGCGGAACAGGCTGCCCAAGGAACTTGGCGGGCGGCGGCTTGGTCACATCCATCGCCGATTGCGCCTGGTCGTCATCGGGAAGACGGGAAACATCCAGATCAATCTCTCGGGAAGGGCCAAAGGCAGCAGTGTAAACGCGCTCACTTCCAATTTGGATGTAAAGGGTAATGTCCTTGGACGCGGTGCAAGCCGGCTCCGCTTGGTCGACCGAGGCGACAAAGCGGACCGCCTGATTTGCGACGGCGAACCGGGCGTAGCCATTTACGGGGGGACGCGGATTTACATTGATGGCATTGTTCTGCCAACAATTGCCGTCGTGCGTGTTTTGGCATTCTTTGATATCGCTTTCACGGATCTTCTGAACGGCGGTTTCCTTTTTAGCCTGCGTAAGTAGCTGGCTGGGTGTCAGCATAGCCAGCCAAAGATAGAGTCCGAGCTTTGAGCGCATTTGTTCTCCTGGTCCCGCGGTAGGAGAGCAGGACGCCTAGTAGGGAAAGCGGATTGCGGAGAGAAAAGCTATCAGGGCTGGAGCCTGTAATTCACTTTACGGAGTTTCCAGGAAGGAGCCTTGTAGGAATAGGCACGTGAAAGCGAGGAGGCGTATGCCGGCGACGGTTCCGGAAGACCTTCCAAGTAGCGAATGAGACGAGGGAATCGAGTGGGCCCAACCGATGTTC
>DASTML010000106.1:0-170950 GCA_035714175.1 Bryobacteraceae bacterium
AACGCTATATAGATCAGGCCGATTACATGGGCAAGGTGAGAACGGCGATTGAAACGCTTCTCCGAGATGGGTTCGTGCTGCCGGCCGACCGGGAACGCCTGGAAAAGCAGGCGGCGGCGCGCTGGGCGCAACTCACGGCACAATAGAGAGAGATGAATCCATCAGGCGTTACATTACAGCCCGTTGAGGGCGTTAAGCATTTGGTTGCCGTAGGCTCCGGCAAGGGCGGCGTAGGAAAAACGACGGTTTCCGTCAACTTGGCCGTGGCGTTGGCCGCGCAGGGTCACAAAGTGGGACTGATGGATGCCGATGTGTACGGGCCGAACGTTCCGTTGATGATGGGCACTCGCGCCAACCCGCACGCGATTGGCGAGCGCATTCAGCCATTGGAAAGCTTCGGCGTGAAGCTGATGTCGATGGGCTTTATGAGTCCCGGCGACAAGCCGTTGATCTGGCGAGGGCCCATGCTGCACTCCGTGATGCAGCAGTTTCTGCGCGGCGTGGACTGGGGCCAGTTGGACTTCCTGATCATCGACCTGCCTCCCGGTACCGGCGACGTGCAACTATCCCTGGTGCAGACGACACCGATTGCTGGCGCCGTCATCGTCACTACGCCGAGCGAAGTGGCGATGGAAGACGCCCGGAAAGCGGTGCGTATGTTTGAAACCGTCAAGACACCGATTGTCGGGCTGGTGGAAAACATGAGCTACCTAGTGACGCCGGGCGGCGAACGCGTGGACGTATTCGGCCAAGGAGGCGGAGAACGTATGGCCGAGGCGATGAACATTCCGTTTCTGGTGCAATTACCGTTGGATCCGAAGGTCCGGGTGGGAGGCGACTCCGGGCGGCCAGCCGCTCTCGATCCGGCAGGTACCGGCGCTCCGTTCCATGAACTGGCGAAGCGAGTGGCAGCCTCTCTGGAAGGGAAAGCCTCTTCCGGACCCAAGATCACGCTGGAAGACTAATAGGAAAAGGGCCGGCAGAAACCGGCCCTTTCTTTCGTTAACGGGCAGCGATGTGTTGGACTTCGGCCAGTGCGGCCAGTTCCATTATTTTCGTTCCCGAAATCTCCCCGATGATCAACTTCGTTCCACCGGGTTGCGCGATGATCCGCAGGCCAATCGCGCGGAGCTTGTTGAGCGTGGCCTCGGACGCATCCCGGAGATAGATCCGGATGCCCACGGTCCCCGCCAGCGAGGTCTTTGCCTGCAAGTCCGGAGAGAGTTTTGCCGAATCCCGAGCGGTCTTGGATTCCTTCTCCTGCCGGGGCCGGTCCACATCGGCTGTCATCGGCTGCGGACTGGGCGCTGCTTCCATGGCGCGCCTACGGGGCATGATGCCGCCTCCCACTCCCGCCGGCGCCGATGCGTACATGGCCAGCTTTGCGGAATCCGCACCCGCCATACGGGCATCCACACCTTCTGGAACCTCCACCGGCACCTCAATGGTTTTCAATTTGCCGGCTTCGCTGATCGTGCGATGCTCCACCGCAACAAACGACGTGAAGGACGTCATCAAAGCATATTGCAGACCCAACTCCGTGATGGCTTCGCGGTGGCGCGTTTCGCCCTCCGCGGAAAGGTCGGCGACTTTCGTGCGTGCCCACAGTGAACGAATGCCCTCGCGTTGTGCTGTCGACGAGAAGTCCACAGGAACGGTGCGTTCGAACGGCTGCCCGCCCATGCGCCCGGTGATCTTCACCGATCCGCGTCCCGCATCGCGGAAGCGGCCGCTGATCACCACCGGCTTGGCGCTGAACAGATCTGGAATGCGACGCGGATAGACTTCATTCACGGAAACGCCCTGGAACGACATCTGAATATCGGTCAGCAGCGGCGCCTGCACGCGGGCATGGAACCGTTTGGCGGCCGCCGATCCATCGTCCTGCAGGCCGACGTATTCCACTTCGCCCCGGCCTTGCATCGACATCTGATCCATCAAGTGACGATTCACCGAACTGCCGATCCCGAATCCAAATACACGCGCCTCCGGATGTTTACGAATCTCCGCGATGATCTCGTCTTCATTGCCGACGTATCCGTCGGTCATAAAGCAGACGACGCGCACATGGTCGCGGGATTCTGACGGCGCGAGCGAAGCGCGAATCGCTTTCATCATTTCCGTACCGCCGCCGCTCCGCCGTCCGGAGAGGAACTGTTTCGCCTGCGCCACATTGGCAGCCGTGGCGGCCACCGGCGAAGGGAATAGCACGAAGGTGTCCCCGGCGAAGGTGATGAGATTAAAACGGTCGCGGGGGTTGAGCCCGTCAATCGCCGCAGTCATCGCTTCTTTCGCCTTATCCAAGGGGAAGCCGTGCATGGAACCGGACGTGTCGATGACGAACACAAGTTCTTTCGGCGTGATGTCTTCGCGAGCCGGCTGGTCCGGCGGCGCGAGCACGAGTGTGAAATAGCCCTGGCCGTCACGGCCGCGATGCGTCAACAGCGCGTCGTTGATCTTGCGGCCCGTCACGTCCCAGCGGAGAATAAAATCCTTGTTGGGAATTTCGTTCTGATTGCGGAGCTTGATAAAGGCGCCCGCCGGGGTTCGATTCTCCGTGACGATTTCATGGGTTGGCGAATCCATTGCATCCACGGGCAACCCTGCATCCAACTTCAACGTAAGGGAGATGTCGTGTCCCGCGCGCATCCCCTGCGCGGCGTATTTCGGATTGGCAAACGCGCCCGGGTTGTGACGCGGCGAATAGCGCGGCCCTACCGTCATCGGATAGACGAACTCATATCGGCCGGCCTCAAACTTCAGAGTCTCCACATACTGAATATCGACCTCCACCTTGGCGTTCGGCGGGATGTTCGCCACATTCTGCACAAACACATTGGGACGGCTCTGGTCGAGCAGGCCGGCCAATTTTCCCTGCCGCCGGGCACTTTCGTAAATGGCTCGCGCTTCTTCCTTACGCTTGATGACGCCCTTTACTACGCGGTCTCCGATCTTTAGGGTCATGTCATCCACCGCGCCGGAAGCGGACAACGGAAAGGTATAAATGGCTTCGATCGGTTGGGAGGTGGGATTGTGAAAGATCTGCCGGACTCGCACGCGAGCCACCGGCCCCTGGACCTCGGCTGACACCGCGGTATGCTCCAGGGGGCAAGGGGCATCCGCTTGCCCGCTCGAATCCAGACGCGCCAACATCCCGCCCGGGGTGCTGGCCGCCGCTTCCTGTGGTCTCCACAACCCCAGAGCCGCCAGGCCCAGGGCTACGACTGATATTGGCTTTCTCATTGTGATCTCCGTGTTGGCTCGTTGCCGTCACCAGGGGAATCACGTTATGCAAGAAAGCCTTTCACCGCAGCCGAAGAATTATCGGGACAATTTTCGGCGCAGTCTGGGCGGAGGCGCGCGAACGCGCCAAGGCCCCCACTCCTACACCTCCCGGCACAGCTTCTTCCACCAGAGAAAGCTGTACCGTAGCGCCTGGTTGCTCCGAAATAGCTGAGGGAGGAACGATCAGTTCCATTTCGACTCCCGGATTCCCTATTTTGCGTACCAACGTCTGGCCTTGCAGGTCTCGCAAAACGACCGTTCGCGCGCTCGCCGGAACATAGCGGATTGCCAGTACCTCGGATCGGCCAACGGCGTCTCCATCCGGCACGCGTGTCCACACGCCATCGCCGGTCCGCCGCCATATGCTCGCAGCCGACAACGCCGTTTTGGCCTTTGCCTCAGAAGCCACGCCCCCCCCGGACCCGGCGGATTCGGGCGCAGACAGCCTTCGCTCCCGCAACAACTCATCCGCCGCTTGCGAAGCCGCCGGCGGGGCCACGACCATGGGCTGCGGCGTGGGCCGGGGAACTTCGGGTGCAGCGTAGGCATTCGCTTTGGCCTGGTCCCGATCTAATCGCGCCTCCTGCTTGAACTCAGATTCCCGCCGGGGAGCAGGAGCCGGAGGCGGCGGACCGCCCGGTAGAGGAATAGCCAACTGGGGAACCGGCGCAGAGGCGGGTACGCGGGAGTCCGCTAGGATCTTCGGCGGTTCCTCTACAGGGGCGGGCCTCGGCTTGGCCTTGTTGGCGGCCGGAGGGGCGACAAATGGCTTGGACGTGGTACCGGAATGGACCATGGGGGCCTGCGCTACCTGCTCTGCGCTTGGCCGGTCAAACATCATGTAGGTCAGCATGCCGGAGACAAACACGACACCCACGCCCGCGGCCCAGGCGAACCAGACCGGCGTGTGCGGACTATGGCTTTGCTTCTGCGGTGTGGCCGGGGAGCCGGAAGCCACCGGCTGCGGGGCGGCCGCACGTTTAGCCATGGGAGCGGCGGGAGCGGGGGCCGCCGCCATTTCCAGCAGGACTGACTCCTCCTGCAGCGAGTCAATCAGTTGATTCCGCGCCCCCGGCATTTCGAGAAGTTCCCGAAGCTCATCCTCTTCCATTAATTGGTCGAACAACGCCTGATCCGTCAACGCCTCGGCAAACAGCGCCTTTTTCTCTTCCTCGGAAAGTCCGCCCGTCGCATAGCTGGCCAGAAGCCGGTCCCACTGTTCACGTTCCACTACCGGCCTCCTTTCATACGTTCCAGCAACTGTTTCCGGCAACGCAGATCCCAGGTATAGACCGTGTTGATGGATTCGGCGCCGAGCAACTGTTGCATCTCCGGGAACTTTAGGCCTTGCAGCTTCAGCCGGAACAGATCCCGGCAACGCTCCCCCAGCGCAAGCAACGCGGTTTCCAGACGTTCCAACCGCTCCCGGCGCTCCAGCATGGCTTCGGCATCCTCCGCCGGATCGGCAATCGGGTATTCATCCACGGGCACCGATGCAGACTCGCCCCTGCGCGCCGATTTCGTATGGAGCGCCATGATTTTGAAACGGGCGATCTGCATGGCAAGCGGCACCAAATCCTCCAGCGCCAGAACATGCGAATACTTCTCTTCCAAGACAAGAAGGGTGTCCTGCGCAACATCTTCGGCTGTCGAAGCGCCACCGGCGCCCCTCATCATACGAGATGACGCGAAGTGGAGAATCCTTTCACGCAACTGGGTCAGAATGATGGCTCGCGTCACGGACAGGCCCTATGGCTTTACTATAGTAAGCGTAGCCGTACGGCAATGCGTTTCTTCATTTCCAACCATGTTCCGCCGTTTGACCGTGTGGCGATCGTTGAAAGCGGCTCCCGCCAGTTGCTCGAAGACCTGTTGCCGGTTCTCTATAAGGCCCACGGCGATGGTATCCGTCTGGACCTGATCACCTGTTACGCGGGAGAACCCAAGGCATTCCGTCCGGAGCGCGGCGAGGTCTACCGGATCACCAACTACAACGGCCACGCGGGGCGGGAACAGTTGCTGGCCGAACTTCGCCAGCGGCACTACAGCATTACGGGCATAGTGTGTTCCGGCGAGCCGATCATGACCAAATGGAAATGGATGCTGGCGTTGCGGTTGCCGGGCAAAGTATTTCTGTTGAACGAAAACGGCGATTACGTCTGGGTGGACCGCGGCCACCTGAGTATTCTGATTCAATTTCTCCTGGTCCGCCTGGACTTGGCCGGCGCCGGCGCCGTGCTCACTCTGGGGCGGATACTCTTGTTTCCGTTGAGTTTTTTCTACCTGCTGGCATTTGCCGGCGTGGTGCATCTTCGTAGAAAGGCGCGCGCATGAAAGCCATCATCATCCGTCAAACGGGCGGCCCAGAAAATATGTTGTTGGAAGAAGTTCCGGTTCCCATGCCGGGGAAGGGCCAGGCGCTGGTCCGGATCACCGTCAGCGGCGTGAACTTCATTGATATCTATTTCCGCATCGGGCTTTACAAGGCGGACCTGCCCTTTACGCCGGGCATGGAAGCCGCCGGCGTCGTGGAAGCCGTGGGCGAAGGCGTAACCGAAGTCCAGCCGGGCGACCGCGTGGCTTATGCCATGCAGCGCGGCTCCTATGCGCAGTACGCGGTAGTTCCGGCCTGGCAGTTGGTCAAGGTGCCCGCCAACCTGGGGCTGGATCTTGCCGCGGCGGCCATGCTGCAGGGCATGACGGCGCACTATTTGACGCACTCCACCTTCCCGCTGCAAAACGGGCAGACCTGCCTGGTTCATGCGGCGGCGGGCGGCGCAGGGCAATTGGTCGTGCAAATGGCCAAGCGGCGAGGGGCCCGCGTCATTGGAACCGTTGGCAACGCCGAAAAGGCGGCCATCGCCAGGGAGGTAGGCGCGGACGAGACGATCCTTTACAACGAACAGGATTGGGTGGCCGAAACCCGCCGCCTCACCGAAGGCCGGGGCGTGGATGTGGTGTATGACTCCGTGGGCGCGTCCACCTTCCAGGGTTCACTCGATTGTCTGCGCCCGCGCGGCATGATGGTAACTTATGGCAACGCCAGCGGGCCCGTGCCCGCCGTGGAACCGCTGCTGCTCAACCAGAAGGGCTCTCTCTTTCTTACCCGTCCGACGCTGGCGCATCACTGCGCCACGCGGGAAGAACTCGCCTGGCGCGCCAGCGATGTACTGAATGCCATCGCTTCCGGTGAACTGCGGCTGCAAATACACAAACTCTACCCGCTTTCGAGCGTCCGGGACGCGCACAACGACCTCTCCGAGCGAAAGACCACCGGCAAACTGCTCCTAGATGTCAACGCATAACGAATACCGGTCCCGGCTGGGGCTGTTGCGTCAGGACGCGGCAGCCCTCGAGTTGGACGCCGCGCTGGTTTCCTCGCTGCCCAACATCCGTTACCTCACTGGATTTACGGGCAGCAACGGGCTTTTGTTGGTTACCGCCCGGCAGGCCACGTTATTAACGGATCCTCGGTATACGTTGCAGGCGGCAGCGGAAACCGAAGGAAGCGGCGTCAAAGTAGCGATCGCCAGGGGATCGCTGGAAGAAGCGCTGACTACCAAGTTGGGGAAAGGCAAACGCATCGGGTTTGAAAACAACCGGATACCCTACCGTACCTGGGAACATTTGCAGCGGACGCTGCCCTTGAATGCCCTGCTCCGGCCTTTGGGCGCGGCAATCGAAACGCGGCGCATGGTGAAGTCGGAATCAGAGATTGCGTCCATCCGTGCGTCCGTCATGACCAACTCCTCCGCTTTTGAGGCAGCGATGGCGCGATTTCGCGCCGGAATGACGGAGACTGATTTCGCCGCTGAGATTGAATATCAAATGCGGCTTTGCGGTGCGGAGAAACCCAGTTTTGACACGATTGTCGCGTTCCGGAAAAACTCGGCTCTTCCCCATGCCCGCCCCGGAGCCGCCAAGATCGATGGGAATGGTTTACTATTAATAGATATGGGCACATTTCGGGGCGGTTATGCCAGCGATATGACACGCTGCATCCACCTCGGCAAACCCGGCGCAAAAACTCGCGGTTTGTACCGAGCTGTTCTCGAAGCCCAGTTGGCCGGTATCGACGCAATCGCTCCGGGTGTCTCCGCCGGCGATGTGGACGCGGCAGCACGAAAGGTTCTCCGCAAATACGGGCTGGAAAAGGCGTTTATTCACAGCACGGGCCACGGCCTGGGGCTGGAAATTCATGAAGCGCCGCGGCTTGGACGCGGCGACGGCACCCCATTACAGGCAGGTATGACCATCACCGTCGAACCTGGCGCCTACCTGGACGGTGTCGGCGGCGTTCGCATTGAAGATACTGTTCTCACAACGCCAAAAGGCGTTGCAATTCTAACTCCAACTCCGAAAGAACTCGTTTTTCTCTAATCCACGAAATGAACATTTCCGAAATCAAAGAGATGATTCAAGCCGTCGTCGAATCCGGCGTGGCTGAACTCGAAGTACAACGCGGCGAAAACCGGGTACGCATCGTCCGCGGCGGCCAGCAGCAGGAGATTTACGTTTCCTCTCCGGGCGCTCCCCTTCCTGCTCCGGCTCATGTCGCTCCGGCCCACCCGACGGTTCAGTTGGCGCCGGCGCCTCCGGCTCCCGCTACGGAGGACGACAAGAATGTAGCGGTAAAGTCCCCGATTGTCGGCACCTTTTATTCGGCGGCCTCGCCGGGAGCGGCGCCTTTCGTCGCCGTAGGCGATGTAGTGAAGCCCGGGCAGGTTCTCTGCATCGTAGAATCCATGAAGCTGATGAATGAGATCGAAAGCGAAGTGGCCGGCACGATCGTGGCGCGGCTCGTGGAAAACGGAGCGCCCGTCGAATACGGCGCAAGCCTCTTCACCGTTCGCCCTCACTGAGATGTTCAATAAGATTCTCATCGCCAACCGGGGCGAGATTGCGCTCCGCGTCATCTGCGCGTGTAAGGAACTCGGCATCCGTACCGTGGCCGTCTATTCGGAGCCGGACCGGCATTCGCTACATGTCCGTTTCGCCGATGAAGCCATCTGCATCGGGCCGGCGAAGAGTGCGCGCAGCTATCTGGACATCCCGAGCGTGATCAGCGCCGCGGAGATCTCCAACGTCGACGCCATCCATCCCGGCTACGGATTTCTAAGCGAAAATGCCGGTTTTGCAGACGTATGCGAAGCCAGCGGCATTACGTTTATCGGCCCGAAGCCGCCCGTGATCGAAGCGATGGGCTTTAAGCAACATGCCCGCACGGCCATGCAGAAGGCAGGCATTCCGATTTTGCCGGGATCCAAAGGCATTATCGAATCCGCCGAACAGGCGCTGGAAATGGCCGAAGAAGTTGGTTATCCGGTCATCCTCAAGGCAAGCGCCGGCGGCGGCGGCCGCGGTATGCGGGTCGTGAACGAGGCGTCGGAACTACCGAACCTTTTGGCGCAGGCACAGGCGGAAGCGGCGGCGGCATTCTCCTGTCCCGACATGTACATGGAGAAATTCATCCGCAAACCGCGGCACATCGAATTCCAGGTACTGGCGGATCACTACGGCAACGTGGAGATTCTTGGGGAGCGCGAGTGTTCCATCCAACGCCGGCATCAAAAGTTGATTGAGGAGGCGCCCAGCCCGCAAGTCACGCCGGAGATGCGGAAGACAATTGGCGACTCACTCAAGAAGGCCATGCGCGAAGTCGGCTACACCAACGCCGGCACCGTGGAATTCCTGATGGACGAAGACGGCAGCCTGTACTTTATTGAGGTGAACGCCCGCGTTCAAGTGGAACACCCAGTCACCGAACTGGTGACCGGTATCGACATCGTAAAGGCCCAGATCCGCATCGCCGCGGGTGAAAAACTCGCCGACATTCTCACGGAGCCCGTCACGATCCGCGGACATGCCATCGAGTGCCGCATCAACGCGGAAAATCCGGTTACATTTACCCCCAGCCCCGGCAAGATCACCGGCCTCAACCTGCCCGGCGGCATCGGCGTCCGCGTCGATACCTGGGCTTATACTGATTGCGTAATCCCGCCCTACTACGACTCGCTGGTCGCCAAGCTGATCGTGCACGGTAAGGACCGGCAGGAGGCTATAGCGCGCTCCCTGCGCGCGCTCGACATGTTCGTGGTGGAGGGCATTCATACCTCCATTCCGCTGCACCAGCGCATCTTGCAGGATCCGGAGTTCCAGGCCGCGGATATCGACACCGGCTTCATTGCCCGGTTCCTGGCCAAATCCTCCGAACCAAAGGCTTAGTAAAATAGGGAGCTTGACTCTCCCGGCACTATTCGAACTGTCGTTTACTGGGCGCCGGGACACTCCGGCATTGGAGTGGAACGGCGCCCGCCTTACGTTTGGCGATGTGGACAACCGTGCCTCGCGCATGGCCAACCTGCTGGCCGCCCGCGGCCTGGAGTGTGGCGACCGGCTCTGCGTCTATCTGTCCAACAGCCTGGAGTTCCTCGATCTCTATTTGGCCTGTACACGGCTGGGCATCCTCTTCGTACCCATCAACGTGTTATACCGGGACCGCGAGATCCGCCATATCCTGCAAGATGCCGAGCCCAAGGCGCTGGTCACTTCTGCCGCTCAGCGCGAGTTCATTGGGGAAACCGCTGTGCCCGTCTGGTTAGCCGGAGAATTGGGCGAGCTAGCGGCCGGTTGCTCGGCGGAGCGGCGGATCGATGTCACGGACGGCGACACCCCGGCGGCTATTGTCTATACGTCCGGCACGACTGGCACGTCGAAGGGCGCGGTTCTTACACACAACAACTTCGTCTCGAACGCCGTCAGCCTCGTCACCTGCTGGCAGTTCACCGTGGCCGACCGGCTCTTGCTAACGCTCCCCCTCTTCCACATCCACGGCCTCGGCAACGGAATCCATTGTTGGCTGGCCAGCGGCTGCCTGCTGCGCCTCACCGAACGATTCGCCCATGACCAGGCCGCGCAATGGATGCGCGAGTTCCAACCCACCGTTTTCTTCGGTGTACCCACCATGTACATCCGCATGCTGGAGTGGCCGGATGCCGCGGCGCGGGAGGCCAGCGCAAAGATGCGCCTTTTCGTCTCCGGTTCCGCTCCGCTGCCCGCACAGACGCTCGAAGAATTCCGCGTCAAGTTCGGACATACCATTCTCGAACGCTATGGGATGAGCGAAACATTCATGAACCTGTCGAATCCCTACATCGGCGAACGCAGGCCCGGCTCCGTGGGCATGCCGCTTCCCGGCGTCTCAGTGCGCAACCTCGACCCCGAGGGCAACCCGGTTCCCGATGGGGCAGTGGGAGAACTCTATCTACGCGGACCCAATCTGTTCGCCGGCTACTGGCGCCGCGAAGAAGCCACCGCCGCTGCGCATAGGGACGGCTGGTTTCGTACGGGCGATATTGCCGTCCGTTCGCCCGACGGCTACTACACGCTGCAAGGACGCAGGAGCGACCTCATTATCTCCGGCGGATTTAACATCTACCCCCGCGAAATCGAAGAATTCCTGGCCGAACAACCCGGTGTAGCCGAAGCCGCCGTGGCCGCCGCCGCCGACTCTCGCCGCGGCGAAGTACCCGTCGCCTACATCGTTTCCGATGGCGCTTTCGACCCGGCCGCCCTCGAAAGCGCCTGCCGCGCCAACCTGGCCTCGTTCAAAGTTCCGCGCGCCTTCCTCCCGGTTGACAAACTTCCGCGAACCGCACTGGGTAAAATCCAGAAGCATCTCCTTCCCAAATGGCAGCCATCCGAGCCTTGATTCGGTACCATGCGATTGTGAAGCTTTTTCTTGTTCTGGCGGCCGCCTCTCTGGCGACGACTCTTTCCTGCGCCGAAACCCCGCGTTATACCGTACGCATCGTAAAAACGTTCCCGCACGATCCAAACGCGTTCACCCAGGGCCTCGAGTTTCACAACGGCGATCTGTATGAAAGCACGGGTATGGTGGGTACGTCCGGCATCCGCAAAGTCGCGCTGGAGTCCGGCAAAATATTGCAGCAGTTGCGGGTCAACCCGCCCTTCTTCGGCGAAGGAATCACGATCATCAATGGACAGCTGATCGAACTCACTTGGCAGCATCAGACCGGCTTCGTCTACAAGTTCCCGGAACTCCAATTCATCAAACAGTTCTCCTACCCCGGAGAAGGCTGGGGCTTGGCCAATGACGGCAAGCAGATCTATATGAGTGACGGTACCGCGCAGATTCGCGTCTGGGACCCGGCAACGCTCAAGGAAGTTCGCCGCATCACGGTCACCGACGGTTCCCGGCAGATCGCGGCCCTGAACGAATTGGAGTGGGTACGGGGTGAAATCTGGGCCAACGTCTGGATGACAGACCAGATCGTGCGCATCTCGCCCGCGACGGGCAAGGTAGTGGGATGGATCGATCTCTCCTCCCTGCCGCGTGACCGGAATACCGCTGATGTTTTGAATGGCATCGCCTTTGACGCCAAGACGCAGCGCCTCTTTGTCACCGGCAAGCTTTGGACGAACGTCTACCAGATCGAACTGATGCCGCGGACGCGCTAGCTACAACTCCGGTGCAATCTGTTCCGGAGCCGTAACCCCTGGCGGCAGTTCCATGATTTTGATGTTCCGGAAATGAATCTCCGCCCCCTCGGATTCCAGGCAAAGATACCCCTTCTTCTGTGTGGCCCGGCTGATCCCGTTGACGAATTTCCCGTTCACCGACAGCTTCACCACGCCGTCCACCGCCACCACATCGTACGTATTCCAGTTTCCCCGCGCCAGGCAGCGATTCTCAATGGACTTGCTGCGCTCACCGCGTGGATTGTCCGGAATCGTCTTCACGCCGCCCACGCCAAACAACTCGCCGTGCACATAGGCAACAGGCGGCATTACGCCGTCGCGCATGTGTAGCTTCGGCCAATCCAGTTCCAGCATCTGTACTTCCAGGCCGTCCGGCAGCCTGTTCTTTTCGCCCGGACGGGCCGCGCTCCACAAGAACACGCCCGAGTTGCCGCCTGGTTCCATGTGCCGCCACTCGATGTGCAGTACGAAGTTTTCGTACTGCCTGTCGCTGCGCATCACGCCGATCGGATGCCCGGAACAGACCAGCAGCCCGTCTTTCACTTTCCATGTATCGGGAGCCGTATTGACGTTCACCCAGCCGGTGAGGTCCTTCCCGTTGAACAGATCCCGGAACTCCGGAACCGGCCCGCCCCGCACCAGCAACGCCACCGCGCCCACCAACGCCAGTACAGCAAGAGGTATCTTCATATCGTTCCCGTCTCTTACTGTATACTGTCCCCCATGAATCGTGGCCGAATCGTGATTTGTAGCGGATTTGTCGCCCTGGTGGCGGCCGTCCTCCTCACCGCCCGGACGGAAGCGCAACCGAATACGGTGCAGCAGATTGTCCCTGGCGTGTGGTTCCGCGAAGGGGACATCAAAAAGGAAGGGCACTGCAACAACATCATCATTGAGATGAAGGACTATCTCATCGTGGTGGATGCCAACTTCCCCTCCGGCGCCCGCCTGGCCGCCGCCGATGCCAAGAAGGTCTCCAACAAGCCCGTAAAATATGTCTTCGACACGCATCACCACGGCGACCACGCCTACGGCAACTCCGTCTGGACGGCCATGGGAGCAACTACCCTCGCCTACTCCGGCGTAGCGCAGGAAATGAAACGCTACGAGCCCAAACGGTGGAAAGAAACCAACAGGAAAGACGTTACCGAACTGCACCAAAACAGCGTAGAACCGCCCAAACAGACCTTCGACAAGACCCCATTTGTCCTCGACGACGGTACGCGCCGCGTCGAGTTCCATTTCTTCGGCTGGGCCCACACCCGCGGAGACGGCTTCGTCTACCTGCCTAAGGAACAGGTTCTCGCCACTGGCGACGCCATCGTCAACGGCGCCTATAACTTCATGGGCGACGGCAATATCGCCAACTGGCCCAACGTCGCGGAAAACGCGGGCAAACGGAGCATTCGCCACGTCCTTCCCGCCCATGGCCGTCCCGGCGGACGAGAGATCATTACCGGGCAGGGCCGGTTCATGAAAGAGATCTACGCCGGCGTGCAGAGCCTGATCAAGCAAGGCAAGAGTGTCGATGACCTGCAAAAAATGGGAATGGCCAAGACGCTGGAGGCATCCTTGCGCTTCTCTCCCGAAGCGAAAAACTGGGTGGGCGATGGGCTCGCCGGTCAGGCCGTCGCCACCTACGAGGAAATCACGCAGAAGAAGCCGCACGGCGAAATCGACGGCGGCAAGTAACTACGTCGATACCAACTGAATAAAACGGTCCCGGCTGCGCGGCTTCACCAGGTCGGCAAGCGTATGCTGGTCCAATTCCTGCAGGAACGCCTCCAGCGACGCGTCCAGTATTCCCTTCAATCCGCACACCGGAACAATCGGACAGGTATTGGCGGCTGCGTCATGGCATTCCACCAATCGAAAGGAGGCCTCCGTCTTCCGGATCACGGCGCCCAGCCGCACCTCCTCCGGCGCCTTGGCCAACTCCAACCCGCCGCTGCGCCCCACCGTCACTTGGACAAACCCGCCGTCAGCCAGCGTCTGCACCACGCGAACCAGATGATTCTTGGAGATTCCGTACGCCGTACTAATTTCCTCCGTGCCCACGCGCCGCCCCGGAAAGTGCGCCAGATAGAGCAAAACACGCAAACCGTAATCGGAATGCATCGTTAACTGCATATACAACCATTATGGAGCCGGAGCCTCCAGGAACGCGTCGGCAAAGATCTGCCGGCTCGGCATGCCCGCGAGAAAGAACTTCTTTTTCAGCATCTGCACAATCGAAGGATCGCCGCACAGGTAACCGCGCCATCCTGCCAGTTGCGGGTGATTCGCCGCGATTACTTTGTCCAAAGCTCCCGTCGCAATGCCGGCTGCTTCCCCGCCCTCCAGCACCACCGGCGAATAGCGGACATTCTCATTCTTCGCCGTCAGTCTCCGCAACTCCGATTCCAAGTACAAACCCTCCGGGCGGAGTGCGCCATGGTAGAGGTGGATCGGCCCTGTATGCCCCTGCCGGACAGCATCGCGGCAAATCCCCACCAGCGGAGCCAGCCCCGTACCCGTGCCCGCCAGCAGCAGCGGCTGCTCGGGAGCCCCGCCCGTATAGAAACAGTCACCCGCCGGCCCGCGTACCGTCACTGGTTCTTCCGCCCTGGCTTCTTCGAATAGCCATCCGCTCATCCGGCCCTGCGGCGCACGGCGGATATGCAGTTCCAGCGCATCGTCGCCGGGCAAACTGGCAAGAGAGTAGCTGCGCGCCAACCCGTCTGGCCGCCGCAGCGTAATATACTGCCCCGCCCGGTAAGATAGCGGTTGCTCCGTCCGCACGCGCGCCCGTAGCACCGTTGGGCTCAGCCGTTCCAACGCCATAATGCGCGCCGGAACATCCAACCCGCCCGCCGGTTCCAGCACAAGATCCTCGTCCGGCCGGCAGACGCAGGACAGAAAGTATCCCTGCTCCACCAGCGTCGCCTTCAGTCCCGCCTGCGCCGCCGCCGGCACGCGCCCCTGGCTCGCCCGCAGCAGGCACGATTGACACGCCCCCGCCCGGCACGAATGCGGAACCGCCACCCCATGCCGGAGCAACGCATCCAGCACGCTTTCGCCCGGGGCTGCCGCATAGACAGCCCCCCCAAACGTAAACGACGGCATTGTCTTAGCGCCCCAACACGTCGTTGCGGGTCGATTCCGCTACCGCCAACACCTGGTCAATCAGCGGCTGGGCCACACCCAACTCCGTCAACGTCGACCCCAAATGCTCCGCCACCGCATTAAAGTGCGAATCGTTCAAGCCGCGCCGCACCAGATGCGCGTGCCCGGCGCGCATGCTCGCGCCTGTATAGTGGTGCGGCCCGCCAAAGGCCATCGTTAAAAATCCCTTTTGCTTGGCAATCTGTACATCCATGTCCACGCCTTCAAAGAAGTGGCTGATACGGTCATCGCTCAGCACCTTCCGGTAGAAAATGTCCACCGCGGCGTCAACGGCCGGCTGGCCTCCCAATTGTTCGTACAAGGAACTCACGCAAACCCTCCAGTTCTTAAAGTTGCATTTTATATGCAACTTTAAATATCCTAGCGCAGTTCCTTGCCGTTTGTTGTCACAAAAAGCAGCTATACTGACCCCGATATGCGAACGCTGCTGCTTCTCTTGCTCGCGCTGCCCCTCTGCGCACAAGACGTGCCTATGCGCTTCTACGTCATGGCCATTTTGGAGAAGGGGCCCAAATGGACAAAGGAATCCACTCCCGAAACCAAGGAGCTCCTCAAAGGCCACATGGACAACATTGGCAGGCTCGCCAAAGAGGGCAAACTGATTCTGGCCGGCCCTCTGGCTGACGCCGGGGACGCCGCGGGTATCTTCGTCTTCGACACAGCGAGTATCGACGAGGCACGCGCATGGTGTAACTCGGACCCCGCCATCCACGCCGGCCGCTTCCAGGTCAAACTCTGGCGCTGGTATTCAGCCAAAGGCATCGGCATTTTGCCGTCCGCGAAATAACCAATGCAGGTACGTCTCCTCGGGGTCGCTGGCCCCTCCGGCTCCGGTAAAAGCGAACTCGCCCGCCGTCTGGCCGCTGCGTTACAAGCGCCCGTTCTCTCTCTCGACAGCTATTACCACGACCTCGCACACCTTCCCCTCGAAGTCCGCGCCAAAACCAATTTCGACGAACCCGCCTCCATCGATCACGAACTCCTCCTGACCCACTGCCGTCAGCTTCTCAGCGGCCAGACCATCGATGTACCCCACTACGACTTCACCGGCCACACCCGCGGCCCAGGCACGCAACATGTCGAGCCGCATCCCAACGTCATCGTAGAAGGCCTCTTTACCCTTTACTGGCCGGAACTCCGGCAACTCCTCCACGCCAGCGTCTATGTCGATCTCGAAGACGCCGCCTGCTTTGCGCGCCGCCTTGCCCGCGACGTTCGCGACCGCGGCCGGACCCTGGAATGCGTCACCAATCAGTACAACTCCACCGTCCGCCCCATGGCTGAGCGGTACATCTGGCCCACCCGCCAGTACGCCGGCATTGTCGTCCGCGGCGACGCTGTACTCAGCGAGGCCGTCGCCGCGGCCCTCCGCTTCGCCGGCGAACAACCGGTTACTTCTCTAGCAGCGCCCGGATCTGTGAGCCGGTAAGCGGTTCTTCATACGGATCGCCCGGCAGGGCCGGCAACGCCGGGTCCGCCCAGGCAAACCACGCTTCGCCGTCCATCTCCTCCAGATCGGCGGCCTGCAACGCCTTCGGCACTTGAAACAAGCGGAAAGCCGTTTCGGCATAGTCGGTATCCAGGCAATGCCAAACCGTAGTCGTCAGCAGGTACCGTTCCAATGACGTGGCGAGCAGCGAGTGCGCCGCCGGTTCAAACAGCAGCCCGGTGAGAATTACCGGCGATGGATACTTCGACGCATCTCGCGGGCCCGTCCAGACTCCCAGTACCTCCCCTCCCGTGTCGCGGCCAAAAAGCGTCACCTCTTGCGGAATGGGCCAATCCGCTTCGCGCGCCAACCGGCTGGCGTGCTGCACCGTCCCATCTTCGTCCGGGGGCCCACCCGCTAGGAAGAACAGCAGATCGCCGTCGAACAGCGCCGCTCCGTTGTGTTCACGGTAGAGCGGCCGGAGAGCGGGCGGAAGAAGAGAGAGCTCGGAGGCCGTCGCTGGCCCTCCGAGCTCGTGTTCACTCCCGGTCGCTTTCAGAAAAGCAAGGAACCGGGAGAAGATCTCAGCATCAGTCATTAAAACAATACTTTCATAACAAGGACTACGACGCGCGGCTGGTTGCCTTGCGCCGGGTCCAACTGGCCGAACCGCGAATCCTGCACATTGTTCGCCCCGCTCACCAGCCGGCCAAAGTACGGCTGGTCAAAAACGTTCTGGAAATCCGCGCGGACCTGTAGTTTGAACCGCTCTTTGAGCGTGAAGTTCTTGTAGGCGGAAAGCTCCGTGCTGGTCAGCACCGGGCTGCGGACATCGGGAAACCGCGTCGGGAAGTCACGCAGCGTGAACGGAGCCTGCGCCGTCGTCGGGAAAATCGACGTATCAAAGTATTTGTCGAAGAACGGATTGAACTCCGTGCGCCCTGCTTTTCGGGCCAACTCATCCCGTTGGTCGTTGGTCAACTTCGCGCTGCGGGCCACAATCGGAGCCGCGTTCGGGAAGTCGATCGGCTGGCCGCCGCGGCGGATGTACTGGCCGCTGATGGACCAGCCGCCCACAATCGCCTCCGCCACCGAGTGCATCCCGCTCAAGTAGGAGCGTCCCTTGCCGAAGGGCAGGTCGTAGGACGCGACCACCGAAATGGTATGAGGGATATCGAACTCCACCAATCGTTTTTCGGATCGTGTGTTCAGCAGGTTCGACAGGTTTGCGTCCTGCGCGTTCAATAATGTCACCTGCTCCAGCGTCTTCGCCCAGGTATAGCTGCCTTGCATCGCCAGACCGCTGCGGAAACGCCGCGTCGCCTTCACCTGCAGCGAATGATAACTCTGCGCTCCGGCCGCCAGATTGTTGATCGTCACATTGGCAAAGTGCGGATAGGCGTAGAGCAGTTGCTGCCGCGGCACCGTAGCCCCATTAAAGGCCGTGCCGGGAAGCAGGCCCGCCATCGGATTCGCCACCTGCTGGCTGAAATACGCCGACCGGTTCGCCACGGGGATCGAATTCAGCGTGTCCGTGGGAATGAAGTTCAACCCCGCGCTGATCGGCAACTGCTTGGTGATATTGCCGACATAAGAGGCGTCCAGCAGCCAGGAATCGCCCAAAGTGCGCTGGATGCCGAACGAGAATTGGTGCGACTTCGGCAGCGGCCGGTCCAGATACTGGGCCGCGATGGACTGGCCCAGGTTCGTAGCCAGCCCCTGGGAAGAGCCGATGGGCTGCAGCAATCCCGTGGGGAACAAGCTCACTGGGAACGGATCGGAGAGCGACGCCGAAGGCGTCAGATTGTTGTCCGTCGAGGCAATCATGTCGGAACGGCGGCTGAATCCGGAGTCGGACCCGGACGCATTCTGTCCCAGGTAGTAGAGACCATACCCGCCGCGTACCACCCACTTCTGCGCCACCTGCCAAGCCAACCCGATACGGGGCTGGATATTGTTCCAATCGCGCTGGAATGCCTCGCGCGCCGTGCCGTCGGTACCAGCGAATAGTAGTCCGCCCTTGAGCGACAGTCCCTGGACCTGCGCGGCGATCGGGCTTGCTTGGTCGAAAGCAAACCCGCGAATCTGCCGGTTGTAGCGTTCGAAGATCGGCCCTTCGTAGTCCCAGCGCAGTCCGATATTCAGCGTCAGATTGCGGGACAGTTTCCAGTCATCCTGGAAGAACACGGCCATGTAGGGGTTCCGGTAAGCCGGATCTATGTTGCGGTCCACATAACCGCTCGACGGATAACCCAGCAGAAAAGTAGCCAGGAACGAACCCGATAGCGCATCCGCCTGTAATGGATTCGCTTGCGTCCAGTTGCGGTTGAAAGTGTAGTTGCCGCTCGCCGAGGCCGGCCGGATGTTGTTTTGGTTGTACCGGCGCACCTCCCCGCCGAACTTCATGGAGTGGTGGCCCCGGATCACCTGAAAATTCGGCTGTAGGGAATAGGTGTCGGCCGTCTCGTATCCGCTGGTCTGCGTTGCGCCAAGCGGCGTTATATTGTTGCCGCCGAAGTTAAACCGCGGAAACTGCAGGGAAACGAACTGCGAAACCAACCGGTCCGGAAATCCCAGTTGCCGCGGATCGTAATCGCGCCCGAAAATATTGCCGCTGAATCCCTCGTAACGTGCCAGTCCTGCGCGCAGATTGAATACGATCGAAGGCGATACGGTCCAGGTCCAATCGGCGCCCCAGTTGCGAGAGATGCGGGTAGAAGGATATTCGCTCGAAGGCTCCGCCGCATTGGTCCCCCACTGTACGCGGGCGAAGTTGTACCACGGAGTCTCCCCATACCGGCCGCTCACGCGATGACGGTCATTGATCGCAAAGTCCAGCTTACCCAGCCACTGGTTGTAACTGTTCTTCGAACTGTTCAGGAACAGATAGTTGTTCTGGCCGTCCACGTTCTCGCTTACCCGGTTGGGAGCCGGGAAAAATTCCATCAGTTTAGCGGCCACCGGGTTAATGCGGTTGCCGGGGATCACATTGCCGGGGAACGGTGTACGGACAAAGCCGGAACCATTCGGATTCGCTTGGGTAGTCAACGGGTCATAAATCGCAATCGACTGCCGGTTGCTGTTGACGATCTGCGAATAGTCGCCGCGTTTTTCAAGCGCCGTCGGCACCGTCCACATTTGCGCTTGCGGATTCCGCTCGCGTAGCGCTTCCAGCGAGAGCATCCAGAACAATTTGTTCTTCCCGTTGAACAGTTTCGGAATGATCACCGGACCATCCACGGTAAAGCCGAAGGTGTTGTTTTTATATTCAGTTCGCGGAACATTCGCCGCATTTGCGGAATAACCATTGGAATTCAAGTTGTCGTTCTTGAAAAATTCATATAGCTGCCCATGTAGCTGATTGGTCCCCGTACGAAGAACAATGCTGGTCACGCCGCCGCCGAAACGGCCATAGGACGAATCGTAGGAGTTGGTCTGTACGCTTACTTCCTGGATGGCATTCAATGCCGGCGCGAAGGAAGCGCTGCGGCTGCCGCGGACAGAGGATAATCCGTCAATCAGCGTCTCATTCTCGCCGGAACGCCCGCCATTGATGGCCACCGAATTGATATTGCCGAAGGCATACAGTTCGAACGAACCCCAGTAGCGGCTGGTCTTCACCACGCCCGGCTGCGAGAACAGCAACTGGTAGACGTTGCGCCCCGAAGTCGGCAGATCATCCACATATTTCTGCTCCAGCGTCACGCTCCGCGACGCGGTTTCGGTGGAAAGCAGCGGCGTTGCCGCCGTCACCGTTACGCTCTCGGTCACTCCGCCCACATCCAACCGCACATCCAGGCCCACCCGGTCGGAACCTTGGACCTGCAGGCCATCCCGCTGCGTCCGCTTGAATCCGTCTTTCTGTACGGTCAATGAGTAGCCGCCCGGCGGCAGGAAACGGATCAGATAGAGACCCGAATCATTCGACACTGCCTCATAGCGCACATGGCGCTCCACACTAATGGCTTCCACCCTGGCGCCGGCTACCGGCGCACCCGATGGATCTGTAATGGTCCCTGAAATACTAGCCCGGAACTCCTGGCCAGTCATTACCCCACAAAGCAGAAGAAATAAGACACCCAATCGTCGGTCCATGGGTTAGATAATAGCAAGGGAATATTGCATTCGCGTGGTGCGACGGTGAATGGGAAAATAGAAAGATGATGACGGAACGTACCACATTGGGCGGCGGTTGCTTCTGGTGTATCGAAGCGGTGTTTCAGGAAATGGAAGGCATCGAAGGAATCGTTTCCGGTTATATGGGAGGACATGTCGATGACCCTTCTTATCAACAGGTCTGTCTCGGCGGGACCGGCCACATTGAGGTCGTCGAACTCTCGTTCGACCCTTCCAAAACCTCTTTCCGCGAAATTCTCGCTGTATTCTTCACCGTGCACGATCCCACCACCTGGGACCGGCAGGGCAACGACGAGGGGCCGCAGTACCGCTCAGCCATCTTTTATCACTCCGAGGAACAGAAACAGCAGGCCGCCGAAGTCATGCGGGACATCGAAATGGCTGGCCTCTATCCGGACCGGATCGTCACCGAGCTCCGTCCGGTGGAACGCTTCTGGCCCGCCGAAGCCTATCATCAAAACTACTACCGCACCAACCCCAACCAAGGCTACTGTCAGTTTGTCGTAGGTCCTAAAGTGAAGAAGTTCCGCGATAAGTTTGCTGCAAAAATGCGGCAGGACTAGTTACGCACCCGCCGCGCAACACAAGCCCCAACGCAACGCGAATCGGGCAAGGGGAGGTCACAAGCTATGCCTCCTCCCCGCCGATCGGTGGAAGAACGGCCAACCGCAGGTTCTGGATTAAATTCCGAATATATAATCAAGCCCATGCGCAAAATCCTTCTGCTCGTGGCAGGCGCCCTGTCGTTCGTCGCCCAGTCTGTTGCCCAAACGCCCTATACGCTTCTCATCAAGGGCGGCCATGTCATCGACCCGAAGAACGGACGGTCGGCCAAACTCGATGTCGCCATTCGCGATGGCCGCATTGCCCAGGTTGCCGCCAACATTCCCGCCTCCGATGCCGCACGCGTCGCCAACGCCGAAGGACTCTACGTCACTCCGGGCCTCATCGATATCCATGCCCACGTCTACGCTGGAACCGGCGTCAAAGCTCTCACCGGTGACTCTTCCGTCTATCCGGATGGTTTCAGTTTCCGAACAGGTGTAACCACTCTCGTCGATGCCGGCTCCTCCGGTTGGCGCAACTTCGAAGACTTCCGGCAACGAGTCATTGACCGGGCGCAAACCCGCGTCCTCGCCTTCGTCAATATCGTTGGCAACGGCATGAGCCCCTCCGGCGAAGACGACAACGCCGAGATGCAGGCGGCGCAGGCCGCCGCCATCGCTCGCAAACATAAAGACATCGTCGTCGGCTTCAAAACGGCCCACTATGCCGGGGAGGGCTGGGCCTCAGTCGATGGCGCGCTCGCGGCCGCCAAAGCCACGGATCGCCCCATCATGGTCGACTTCGGCTACCTGTCACTCGACCGCAATCTCCGCACCTTGCTTGGCGACAAAATGCGCGCCGGCGATATCTACACCCATTGCTATTCCGGCCATCGCGGGGAACTGGGGGAGGATGGGAAAACGAACCCAGCCTTCATCACGGGCCGCAAACGCGGCGTCATTTTTGACGTCGGCCACGGCGGCGGCAGCTTCTACTGGAACATTGCCTCTCCCCTTACCGAGCAGGGCTTTTGGCCGGATTCCATCTCCACCGACCTCCACACCGGCTCCATGAACGCGGGCATGAAGGACATGACCAACGTGATGTCCAAAATGCTGACTCTCGGCGCGACGCTGGATCAGGTCATCCTCTGGAGCACCTGGAATCCCGCCAAGGAGATCAAACGAACCGAGCTCGGCAACCTGGATGAAGGCGCCGAAGCCGACGTCACCGTACTCCGCATGGAACAGGGCAAGTTCGGCTTTATCGATTCCGCCGGAGCCTCCCGTACGGGCAACAAGCGGTTAACAGCCGAACTCACCGTCCGTGCCGGGAAAGTGATGTGGGATCTGAACGGCATCGCCGCCACGGACTGGAAATCGTTCAAGTATCAAAAACGGGCCAGCCGCCCCTAAAAGAGCTCCGCTACAGGCTTCCCTTGATCGGTGATCGGCACGGGCCGGTCACCGGCATACAGGTTCTTGTGGGGATTAATTCCCAACGCGCAATGAATCGTGGCATGGAAGTCCGGCACCGTCACTGGACGCTCCGTCACCTTCTTGCTCAGTTCGTCCGTCGCGCCAATCGCCTGTCCGGTGCGCAACCCACCGCCAGCCAGGACCATCGAAAACGCCTCAGCCTGATGTCCCCGTCCACCGCCCGCGTCAAACTCGGGCGGCCGCCCAAACTCGGTGGCAATCACCACCAGGGTCGTGTCCAGCAGCTTATTTTTCTCCAGGTCCTGCAGAAGGGTGGCGAATGATTGATCCAGATCCTGAATCAGCAGATGCTGCTTCAGTTGCCCTTCATTGTGCGTATCCCAGCCGCTGCCGTTCAGGAAATTTAAGTTGTAGGAAACCTCCACAAACCGGACGCCGGACTGCACCAGTCGCCGCGCCAACAGGCACCGTTGGCCGAACTCGCTGCCATACGCCTGCCGTAGCGTCGAACTTTCCCGGTTCAGATCAAACACGTTCATGAACCGTGGCCCAGCCAATCGGAATGCTTGCCGCGACACATCCGCCTGCGCCTCCACCACCGCGTCGCCCGCATTGCGTTTCTGATGGCCATCCCGCATCGTCGCCAGAAGCGTTTCGCGCCGGTCCTGGCGCGCTGCGTCCACGTCCGGCGGGCGAACCAAACCATTTGGCCCAATGTCCACCTGGGTCAGGTAAATGTAGCCATACTTCGCGCCCAGAAAACCGGGGTCGCGCGTGATGTTCGGATATCCCATCACCACATAGCTGGGAACCTCATCGGTCTTTGGACCCAGCTGATGGGCAATGACCGATCCAATCGACGGATACTGCAAGGTGCCGCTCGGCATCCTCCCCGTATGGACCAGATTGGCCGCCGCCGCATGTTCGCTGACAATCGAATGTGTCACCGAGCGCATCAAGGCGCATCGGTCCAGCAACGGCGCCGTCTTCGACAGGTGCTCGCTAACCTGGACTCCCTGTACCGCCGTATCGATCGAGCCATAGTAGGCCCCGGCCTGTTTCTTTCCGTCTCCCCGCCGCTTCGGATCGAATGTATCAATCTGTGCCGCACCGCCGCCCAGCCATAGAAAGATGCACGCATCCGCCTTGCCCTTCGGCACAGCCGCGACGGCCATCGCGACCGCTCCTGTTTGTAGAAATCCTCTCCGGCTCAGACTCATGGCACCATCGCAAATTCTGGCGAATTCATCAACGCCCACAGCATATCTTCATACCGTTCCCGGAAATCCTTGGCTAGACGTTCCGTAGGCTGATCGCCAAACCGCAATTTCCGTTCCTCTTCCATCCGAATCAGGCTGGCTTCAGCGCTCAGGTGATTCGACCAGGACACACGTCCGTCGCTCTCCCGTTTCGTCGCGCGCGCCTTCGCGCCGGCTACCACCCGGTTCGCATACACCGGCGCCAGCAGTTTCGTGAAGGACTCGCGTTCTCCGGTCCCCGGCTCCCGGGAAAGCAGGCGCAGAAACGTCTGGTCCACCACTTCGGCCACCGGTTTCCCCGAAAGCGCCAGATCCGTGAACCACGAGTCATCCGACAGCCGCGCCATCCTGGTACCCAGGACGCCATTCGCCAGAATGAGCGTCTGCATCGCTGACGCCGCGTCATCCCGTTCCGTCGCCGGGCTCTGCCGGGACTGCCTCCACCCAAACGTGGTCATCACGTCAACAATCGACTGGGCAATGGGCAACGCCAACGCCGGACGGTCCCGTTCGTTCGATAGCGCCGTCATCTGCCACCCGCGTACCGGGTTGCCCAGATTCAGGAACTGCTGCGCCGTCCGGTCCCCGGCCGGGTTCAGATTCATCTCTTCGCAATCGAACGTTTTGCCCGCCGCCAGGTGCAGCGAGTCCACCAGTTGCTCCGCCGTCAGGTTCCGGTGGGCCGGCCCGGCAAACAGCCGCTTCGATGCGCTCATCTGTTCAGCAGGAAGTCCAACAGCCTTTCGCTGGTACGCCTGGGAGGACAGGATCAGCTTCGCCAAATGCTTCATGTCATAGCCGGAGGCCATGAACTCCCGGCCCAGGTAGGCAAGCAGTTCGGGATGCGACGCCTTGCCGCGCGTCCAGTCATCGGCCGGCTCCACGATCCCGACGCCCATATATCGTTTCCACACCCGGTTCGTCACTACCTGCGCAAACCGTTCATTCTCCGGGGATATCAGGTACGCCGCCAGTTCGCGGCGTGTCTCCACCGGGCCAGCCGCGGGTAAATCGGACGTGTCGGCATGTGCGGCAAGCTTCGCGAATGGCCATTCCGGTGCAATCGTCTCGCCGGGCTTCAGTGCGGACGTCACCGCCGGTTTCCGTCCGCCCTCGCCCTGAGGCACGGTGCTGGTCACAGGCAACACCACCGGCTTGCCGGCCAACATCGCCGACATGGCGAATAAGTCCTTTTGTTTGAATGGGTGGAAGGGAGCGTCGTGGCACCGCGCGCAACTCATCTTCTGGCCCAGGAACGCCTGGCCCAGAATGTCGGCCTTGGCCGCCATCGGGGCATCATTCAATGTCGCCAATCCGAAGGAGGCCGGCCCTCCCAACGTCTTTGACCCCTCCATCTGCACCAGTTCCGAGACAAACCGGTCAAACGGGATGTTGTCGGCGAACGACTGATGCATCCACCAACGGAACGGCCCCGTATTGTTCAAATCTGGCTTCAAAATCCCCGGATTCTCCGCCAAAACGTCCTGCCAATAGCTCACCCAGTGGTCGGCCCACGACGGGTCGTCCAATAATCGCCGAATCGCATTCTCCCGCCGTTTGGCCGGAGAATCCTGCAGAAACGTCCGGACCGCCTCGGGTGTGGGAATCAATCCGGTTGTATCGAGGGTCGCCCGGCGCAGAAATGCCAGATCCGATAGGCCTTCCGCCGGCTGAACACCGGCCTGCTGCAATTTCGCATTGACGAACCCATCCACCGACAGACCCGCCTCACCGGCGCCCATCCGCTCCCGCAACAGACGGTGCCGCTCCTTCCATGCAGCCGTAACTCCTTTACTTACATCACGGCGGCGGACTACATCAGCGGCGGAATGGCGGGCAAAGGAGGCGGCGGCGTAGGCGCTCCACCCGGCGTCGGTCAGAAATGGGGCGTCATCGGGACCGAGGATGCGGTCCACCTCCCCGTTCCGGGAAATGCCCACCACCAGTTCACCAGTCGAAGGGTAAAGTCCTTTGCCTCCAACAGTTGCCACCAGTTGGAATGAGTGTTCGCCAGCGGAGAATTCGATGGGGACGACGACATCCTGATGCGGATACACCACCGGGCGGAGGGGCGTGTTGCCGCGTTCCACGGGAGGGGGTACGGGATCGTCGCTGGAGGTGTTCGGCTTCTGCGCTTTGGTGCTCGCAACCAGATTTCCATCGACAAAAAGGCGCGCAAAACCGCGCGAACGGAGCCTTATTTGGTGCTTTCCGGCGCCAAATAACCGCTTATAGGACGCTCTTATGTAGTACGGAGAGGGCCAATCGAGGGGAATTGCATTCGCCGCGAACCTGGTTGGCGTGTGCACGAAGGCAAACGCCGGTTCCATGTAGCGCAGGGCGGGGGGCCCGCCGTCGAGATTTTCCAGAATCTCCACTTCCACCGGACCAGCCAGCAGGCTAGCGCTGCCTAAGAGAAGAAGTATCGACAGAGAATGTGTGCGCACGGCAATCTGCGCAACAATCTATCACTTTCGTCTACTCCCACTCAAACTCCACCAGGGAGAGTTTACCGGGCCGCTCCACCTCAAAAATCACGGCGTCGCCCGGTTGGAAGCCGGCCATCGCGTTGCGGAAGGTTTTCAGATCGGGAATCAGCTTGCCGTTGATGGCGTAGACCACATCCCCCTGCTGCAGTGGGGTCTGCTGGCTGGAGACGGAGGGCGCGCGTGCGGCGATGATCACGCCGTACGGGCGGCGAAGACCGGGCATCATTTGCATCGTGGTTTCATCGACATCCACGCAGAGCAGACCGATTTGCGGTACCAGATTCGTTTCCGCGCTTACCTTTTTCGCAAGTTGGCTGGGCCCATCGTTCCGGGCGAGGACCGCACTTCGTATCTGCATGTCCTTGCCGTCCCGAACGACGCCCAGGTCGACGAACTCGCCGGCCCGGTGGCGGAAGATGCCCATCGCAAATTGCGTCGCATTTTCAATCGGCTTTCCATCGAGAGAAGTGACCACGTCCCGTACCCTTAAGCCGGCCGCGTGGGCCGCCCCCTTCTCCGTAACGTCGGTCACAATGGCGCCCCAGGTCTGTTGCAATCCCAGCCCAGCGGCGATCCCCGGCGTCATGTTCTGCATCACTGCGCCGATTTCTCCGCGCAGCACGCGGCCATTGGCTTTCAGTTGGTTGTAGACGCCGAACGCCATATTGCTGGGGATGGCAAAACCCAGTCCTTCACTGCCGCCGGATTGCGTCAGGATGAACGTGTTGATACCGATGAGTTTCCCGTCCAGATCCACCAAAGGCCCGCCGCTATTGCCGGGGTTAATGGGCGCATCGGTTTGCAGGTAGGTCATCGGATCTTCTTCCCGCAACTGGCGTTGGGCGGAACTGAGCACGCCCATGGTCATTGAGTTGGCCAGACCCATTGGATTCCCGAGAGCGACAACCATCTGTCCCTGGCGCAACTTATCCGAGTTGCCGAACTCCAGAGCAGGCAGTCCCTGGCGTTCAATTTTCAGAAGCGCCAGATCTGTTTCTTCGTCCTGTCCGATTACCTTCGCATCCACCCATGCGGCGCCGTGCGGTTTATCCTTTTCCGTGATCGAAACGCGGACCCGTTGCGTGTTGGCAACGACGTGGGCGTTGGTAAGAATGTAGCCCTCCGGGTCCACGATGACACCGGACCCGGCCGTACGCCGGCGGCCCACCACGGACACCTTGGTGGGTCCGCCGTCGTTGAGAGGACCATACCCGGAGGCGGAAATTTCCACCACCGCTGGTGAGACTTCTGCCGACAGGGTTTCGAGTTCCGTGCTGAGCCCGCGCAAGGCCGCGCCAAATGTGAACGGAGTCAAAACGGAAACCAAAACCAGAGCCTTCATTTATTTCACCTGTTTCTACAGATGCGGCCCCGGCGATTTTGGTTTGTAACGAACTGTTAAAGCCTCATTGCGTGACGGCGCAATGCAACGCGGCGCGGACATGGGTGGCGCCCGGGCAGGTGCTCTGGATGAACGCGCCGGCGGAGTAGGCAACCAGGACCACAATGACCAAAGGAATCCAGGTTTTCCAAAGCAAGCGTCGCGCCCAACCGGATTCGCCCTCCCGCAACTGCTTCACAAGGCCCGCGCCGATGGCGCATTCCAGCGCCACCTCCGGCAGAATCTCCGGCGCCATCCAAATGAGATACCCACCGGCAACCGCAATTACGATGACGACCACGGCCAGCACCAGCACAATCCAGATGCCCTCATCGAGATCCAAATCAAAGCTGCTCGATCCCCCGCCGCCACCGCCGCCCCCGCCGGAGGAAGACAACACCGGCGCATCAAAGAGGTCGGACGCTCCACCGCCGCCCGCGTCCCCTCCGTGAAAACCGCGGAAAGCGACGCCGGAGTTGGAACTGCCGCCGCCCCAATTCCATCCCCCGACGTCCGGGACGCCGTCCGCTCTGGAGGGCGATAGATCGGGCAGACTGATCTGCACCGCAATACCCGCCGCATACCAAACCCACATGCGCACGAGCAGAAAAAAAAAGCCATACGCGGCTACGACGGAGAGCGCGTACCGCAGCCCCATGCTGTCCATGCCAAAGAAGCGAAACGTGCGGTCCAGCAGAAGCCCGGAAGCGATAGTCGCCGCCAGGATAGCGCTCATGTGCCAGCGAACGAAATATCGTTTGACCAATCGTTCCTGAAAGGAAAGGCCAATCTGTTTGAGCTTCTGCTTTCCCTTACCCACGCCGAACCCTAGTTCGTTCCCGACGCGGCTTGCTGAAAGCCAAGGCGCACGGGCGAATCGTCGCTATTGCGGAAGTTGGCGCGTTGGACCATCAGAATGTAGGCGACGCCGCTCTGTGGATCGATCCAGGCTTGCGTGCCGAAAGCGCCGCCGTGGCCGAACGTGCCGGGTTTCGACATCGCGGTCTGGCCCTGCGGTTCCCGCACGACGCCCACACCCAGGCCCCAGCCGTGGCCGGGGATAAAACCCGCCTTCAATGTTCCCGTCTGAATAGTGGTCATTAGTTCAAAGGATTTCTGGGTGAGATACCGTTTGCCGTCCAGTTCCCCGCCCCGCAGTAGCATACGCGCAAAACGGGCGTAGTCCGGTCCTGTGGAAAACAGGCCACCGTTGGCGGCCGGGTAGCGATCGCGCGCCGTGGCTGGTTTGCCGGCGAGGAGTCCAATGGGAGAGTCGACCAATCCTTCGGCGTCCAGCCGCGCGGGAGTGACTAAGCGCTTCAACTGGCCCTTCTTGAGATAGAAGGACGTGTCTTTCATCTTCAACGGTTCAAAGATGCGCTTGGCGAAAAAGACGTCTAGCGGCTGCCCGGAGACGACCTCTACCACGCGGCCCAACATATTGATGCCCGACTGGCAATACCGCCACTGGCTGCCGGGCGTAAAGCCTACCGGCTTTTTTGCATAGATGGGAACTAGGTCCGCGAGTGTTTTGGCCGCCCCCAACTCGGCGGGCGTGGCCTCGCCCATACCGGAGGTGTGGGTGAGCATGTGCCGTAACGTGACGCCATTGCCCTTGAACTCGGGAATGTATTTTTCCAGGGGATCATCAATGGATAGCTTGCCTTCGTCCTGCATCATGAGGACGGCGACCGCAGTGACAGGCTTTGTCATCGACGCGATCCAGAAAATGGAGTCCTTGCGCAACGGCACGGTTTTGGCCGCGTTGGCATAGCCTGTTACACCGAGATGGCTGATGCCGTCGCGCGTGGCGACCACGGTGACGGCGCCTGGCACTTCGTTTTTCGTGATCATCTCCTGCATTTTCGCGGCGATCGCCGCGTCACGATCCCCGGCCCAGGCCGCGCAGGCCAACAGGAGCCATCCCAGATGCATCTTCAAGGGCTGCATTTTCATGCGCACAGTGTATCGAAATAGGCGATATAGCCAGTGAAGACAACGCCGCGCGGCCTGCCCGCGAAGACCGGCTCCAGCGTGCGGCGGCACCATTCGCGAATGCCCTGCTCATCCACTCCCGCGCGGACGGCGGCGGCGACATTGGTCTCTGTCATGGCGTAGTCCACATAAAAGGAATGGTCCAGGGTAAGGACCTCTTCGTAGAATTCGTGGCCGATGGGCCGGAACCCCGCCGCCAGCGGTTCGAGGAGTTCGGGACTGAGCGGGCGGCCGGAAAAAGGCGGCGCGGGATAGCGTTCGCGGAATTTCTCGAACCATTGTTCCAAGGCCGGGGTGTCCGTCATGCGCTTGCCCTGCGAGAAATCGTACACCACCATTTTGCCCGCTGTAGCCAGGACGCGCCGGGCCTCTGGAAAGAAACGGCCGAGATCGGCGTAGTTCAGGGACCCAGCGGCCGTCATGAGACTGGCGGAATTGTCGCGAAGGGGAAGCTGCTCGGCGAGGCCGACGAGAAAATGAGAATCAGGCGCTACCTCGCGAGTCCAGCCGAGCATAGGCTCCAGCGGCTCAATGCCCACGGCCGTCCGAGCCAGGGCGCTAAGAGGGCGCGTGGAAAGTCCCGCTCCACATCCAATATCCACGGCGCATTCTAAGCGCTCTTGGATCCCCAGATGTCGCCGGACGCGATCCAGCACACGGGGATGGACGGGCGGGCGGGAGCGCGCGTAGCCTGCTGCGAGCGTCGGCGAGGCGAAGAGGGTTTCCATGGGGAGATTATCACCCACAGACGATTTGGCGGATTTTGAAGTTTGAATTGTGGACGGCTATTCATACTTAATTTCCTTTACAGTTTGCCGGAATCTACATAGACTAATGCAGGTCATTATGAAGACTTCCTTAGCTTGTGCTGTCTTGCTTCTTACTTCTCTTCCGGCGTTCAGCCAGCGAGCCACCGCGTCCGTGGCGGGTACCGTAACCGATCCCAGCGGCGCTCCCGTGCCGGCGGCGCGGGTACTGATGAAAAATCTCGATACGGGCATCGAGCGCGCCACCGTGTCCAATGACACTGGTATTTATTCGTTGACCGCGTTGCCCGTGGGCGCCTACACCATTGCCGTCAGCAAGGACGGATTCACCACGTTCAGCGTGCCGCGTCTTGTATTGCAGGTAGACCAGAACGCGGCGTTGAATGCGCAGTTGCAGGTGGGCTCCGTGGCGGAATCGGTCAATGTGGTGGATGCGGCCGCGGCGGTGGATACTCGAACGGCAACGCTCAATACAGTGATCAACAAGGCCATGGTGACGGACCTGCCGCTGAACGGGCGCAATGTGCTGCAACTGCTTCGCGTGACGCCGGGCACATTGAGTGCGCCGGGCACGTTCAACCAGGGCGCCACGCGTCCCGAGGCATCGAGCGAATTGATCTCTTCGAGCGGCGGGCGCGGCAACTCCACCACATTCGTGCTGGACGGCGGCATTCACGAGGATCCCTACACCGAAGTGCCCAACGTGCTGCCGAATCCGGACGCGGTGCAGGAGTTCAGTTTCCAAACGAACAACTACGGCGCCAAGTTCGCCGGACGCGGCGGCGGCGTGGTGAACATCGTGACGCGCTCCGGAACCAACGATTTTCATGGCTCCGCTTTTGAATACCTGCGGAACGCGAAGATGAACGCGCGTAACTTTTTCGCGCCGCGCAATGATGGTTTGAAACGGAATCAGTACGGCTTTTCTTTCGGCGGTCCGCTAATCCGCAACCGCACCTTTTTCTTCGGCTCCTGGCAAGGCACGCAGGTGCGCGCGCTGCCTTCCACGTTGACCAGCGTGGTGCCCACGGCGGCGCAGCGCAACGGCAACTTCGCCAACATGACCACGCAACTGGTGGACCCGAACAACAATCAGCCGTTCCCCGGCAACGTGATTCCGTCTTCGCGGCTGGACCCGGTGGCGCAAAAGGTGCTGGCCTATATCCCCACCGCCACTTCCGCGGACGGGCTGTTGTTCTATCAACGCGGCGACAAACAGACTGATAACCAGTACCTGTTCCGCATCGATCACCAGTTCAACGAAAAGCACCAGCTTTCCGGCCGCTACTTTTTCGATGAGTTGACCATTCCCGCCATTCTGGACCCGAACAACATCCTGACCGCTATTGCCGACCGGCGCTGGCAGAGCCAGAGCGCGGTGATGAACTACACGGCAACGATTTCGCCCACACTGCTTTCCAACACCACGCTCAGCTACAACCGCGCGTCGAACATCGCCTTCGGCCCGCAGATCTTCCCCGGGCACCGGGAACTCGGCATCAACGTGCCGACGCTGTCCAGCGGCACCACGTTCCGCATGGGCATCAACAACTACTTCAGCAATTCCTACAACGCGCTCTACCGCGTGCCGCGCAACCAGTACAACCTGCAGCATGGCTGGACACTGGTGAAGGGCCGCCACGAGATCGAATGGGGCGGCGATATCCTGCGCGAACAGAGCATCCTGGACCAGGACTTTAACTCCGACGGCACTTTCACGTTCGGCGGACAGTTCTCCGGCAATAACCTGGTGGACTTCATGGTGGGCAAGCCCAGCGCGTTCACACAGATTTCGCCGCTCTACAACAACCTGCTCCGGAACCTCTACGGACTCTATTTGCAGGACAACTTCAAGGTGAATCGCCGGTTGACGCTGAATTTGGCCGTACGCTGGAATCCGTTTATTCCGTTTACCGATATTCCTTCGCACCAGATCTCCGTATTCGACGATGCGGCCTACCGGGCCGGCACACGTTCGCAACGCTTCCCCAACCTTCCTCCGGGCCAACTGGCTGGCGGCGACCCCGGCATTCCGGTGGCCGGCGTGAAAACGGTATGGAACATCTTTGATCCCCGCCTGGGCTTCGCTTGGGACGTATTCGGCAACGGAAAGACCAGCGTACGCGGCGGCTACGGGCGGTTCCACGACCAGACGACGGCGCTGACCTATAACCGGCAGGTGACCTCCCCGCCGAACTCGGTGCGCGTGGACATCAACGCGCCGTTTAGCACGCAGGACCCGTATCGCGGCTACACGAACCCGTTCCCGGTCACGCGGCCGATCGCCTCCACGCAACAGTTTCCGCAACCGTTCCTGATTGTCGGATTCGATCCGCAGTTCAGCTACCCGAACATTCACCAGTGGAACTTCACGATTGAGCAGGGTCTGCCCGGCAGCCTGATTCTGCGCACCGCCTACCAAGGTTCGGCGGGCCGCCGGTTGTTCCACGCGGCCGAACTGAACCCGGCCATTTATGGCCCCGGAGCGACGATTGCCAATACCAACGACCGCCGCCCACGCAAGGAGTACACGCAGATCACCTATGCGGGAACCTACGGCGTATCGAACTACCATGCGCTGGTGGTGAGCCTGGAACGCCGCTTCTCCGGCGGGCTTACCTTCCTCTCCGGCTTTAGCTGGCAGAAGAGCATGGACATCCTGTCCAACACGGCCTTTGAGGGCAACGGCAACACCTACCCCTACGGCTCCATTGAACGCGACTACGGCCCGTCCAACTTCGATCGCCGGGCGCGTTTCACCGGCTCCTTCAACTGGGCGCTGCCGTTCAAAATCAATGGACCGTCGCGCTTCCTGCTAGGCGGATGGCAGACCAACGGCATCCTAACGCTACAGAGCGGCGGACCGTTAACCATCAGCGAGGGTGTGGACGTTTCGCGCACGGGCATCGGCCAGGACCGCGTCGACATCATCGGCAACCCGGCTGTCAGCGGTGACCGCTCCAAGGGCGACCAGATCTTCTCCTGGTTCAACAAGAGCGCTTTCGCCTCTCCGGCGTTGGGAACCTACGGAACCATCGGACGCAATACGCTGCGTGGACCGGGGCTCTTCACGATTGACTTCTCCGCGTTCAAGTCGTTCGCAATGCCGTACTCGGAGAAGCATAAGCTGGAGTTCCGGGCCGAGTTCTTCAACCTGCTGAACCGTGCCAACCTGGGCAACCCGAATACGACGCGGACCAACAGCCTGTTCGGCCGCATCACGTCGGCCAGCGATCCGCGCATTGTCCAACTCGGCCTGCGCTACGCGTTCTAGCAGCGGCTGAATTGCAACGAAAAGCGGAGCTTCCCCCAACCGGGGCGGCTCCGCTTTTTTCTTGGGAGCGCTTCGGCGGGGGATAATGGCAACTCATCCCTTTTCCTTGGAGTTTTTTCTTGATTTTTCGTTTTCTACTGGCGGCCGCGGCCCTTGCGTCGTTGCTGCCCGCCCAGTCCGAACCGCCACGCGTCTCTCCCCGCGACTTCGCCATCATGGCGTGGGGCGGCATTCCGTCCAAGCCGGAACTGATCCGCGACATGCGCAACGCCGGGCTGAACATTGCCGGGTTCTGCAACGCCGCCGACTTGGACACCATTCAGTCGGCTGGATTGCATTGCTTCGTCTCGCACCCCAAAATGTTCGTGCACGAAGATGGGGCGATTCCAGATGACGGCACTCTGGACGAGATCTTCACCGATTTCAAGAAGACCGCAAATCACCCCGCTTCGCTGGGCATTTACCTGCGCGACGAACCAAATATGCGTATGATCCCCAGCCTGGCGAAGCTGGCGGCGCGCGTGCGCAAAGACCTGCCGGGCAAGTGGCCGTATGTGAATCTGTTCCCCACCTACGTCAGCCGCAAAGTATTGGGCACGGACGACTATGAGCATTACGTGCGGCAACTGCTGCAGCCGATTGACCAGCCGTTTTTGAGTTGGGATAACTATGCGCTGTTTGCCAACGGCGAGGTGCGCGATTACTACTACCAGAATCTGGCCGTGTTCCGGAAGGTATCAGTGGAATCCGGCCGTCCGTTCTGGAACTGCATTCTGGGCCAGACGCTATTCAACTACATGGAGCCCTCCGACGCGACTTTCCACTTCCAGGTGTACAGTTCGCTGGCCTACGGCGCCCGCGGTATTCAGTACTTCACGTATTTCGCCCCTAGCTACGGCAATTTCCGCCAGTCGGCGATTGACCCGTTCGGCAACAAGACAGCGACATGGGACATGATGCGGCGGATGAACAATGAATTGCATGCGCTAGCTCCCACGCTGGTAAAGCTGAAGAGCACGGGCGTGTATCATTTTCCGGATGTACCCCGAGGGGAGAAGGGCCTGGAGGAGAGTCAACTGGTGGAGAAGATCGGCCTGCGGCAGAGCGAGTTGAAGCTCAAGTCGCAGGGGACCGCATTGGTTGGCGAATTTGTGGATGACAAGCAGCGGCCGTACCTGATGCTGGTGAACAAGGATATGACCGCGTCCTACGGCGTGGACATCACGCTGAAAGCCTCAGGAAAGAAGCTGATTCAGGTGTCGCCCTATACGGGGAAGGAGATGGCATTCGGCGGTGAAATGCAATGGATCGCGCCTGGCGCGGGGATGCTGTTCCGCGTCGAGTAGGCAGCTATTCTTCCCGCAGCGCAACCGTGCATTCCACGGAGATAGCCCGCCGCAGGGGCGCCCAGATGGCGGCGGGCGCGAGGGCGAGAATGGCAGCGGCCGTTACGACACGCGTCCACGGATCGTTGGCCGGTACCTGAAAAAGCAGTGTTTCCAGGTACCGGCCGAGCATCAGGCTGACTGCGAGGCCTACCGCCAAACCGAGAACCACGGGAGCCAGGCTTTGGCCAAGGACGAGCCGGGCAATTCCGGACGGCGCGGCGCCGATCGCCATACGTATGCCAATCTCCCGCGTTCGCGCCGCCACCATATTCGACAGGACGCCGTAAACGCCGATCATCGCCAGCAGCAAGGCCAGTGCCGCAAACAGAGACATGAGCAGCGTGTTGAACTGACGCTGCGAAATAAAAGGCCGCAAGTGGCCCTCCATGGTGTCCACGCGGTTGGTGGGAATGTCCTTATCGAGCGCGGCGACGGCCGCTTGCAAAGGCTTGGTGACCGATTCCGGCTGCCCGAAAGTCCGCACGAGCAACGAGGCGGCCGGCAATTGTAGATTCGGCGCAAAGATTTGCGGACGCGAACCGTTCTCGGCGCCGAGCGGCCGGTAATCCGCAACGACGCCCACGATTTCGAAGGAGCGTTTGCGGTCCGAATCCAGGATGCGCTTCCCCAAGGCGTCCGCACCGTTCAAAAACTTTTGCACCCATGCCTGGTTGACGATAACCACGCCATCGCCGCCTTTTTCATTCCGGCGCGTGTCTTCTTCCGTGAAGTGGCGGCCGCGCAAGAGCGGCATGCCGAGCATGGAAAGATAATCCGGGCTGATGCTGGCGTTGTCGGCCATGAGGAGCGACTTGTCGGCGGGCTCCGGACGGCCGGCGATATGGAAGTTGGTGAAGGCGACCCGGTGAAGAGGCAGGTTGTCTACCAGGCTGGCGGCCTCCACACCAGGAACAGCGCGAGCGCGCGCGAGGAGGTCACGAAAGAAGACGGCGCGGCTGTGGCCCGTTGGGTAACGCTTTTCCGGAAGGTCGACATCCAGGGCAACGAGTTTCTCCGTGGGAAAGCCGATGCCGGTGTTCACCAGTTCGCGAAAACTGCGGATCATAAGTCCTGCGCCAGACACCAACACCACGGCGAGGGCGACCTCCACAGCGACCAGAGCGCGGCGCGACCAGGAATGCCCGCCCGCCGGCGCACGTCCGGTGGATTTCATGGCCGTATGCAGGTCCGTGCGGGCCGCCGAGATAGCCGGGGCCAAGCCAAAGAGGATCGCGGTGCACACGCTGACCAGCGCCGCGAATAGGAAAACGGGCAGGTTCAGTTCGATGGCGTCCGGGCGCTGCAACTCTTCCGGCTTCAAAGCCACGATGCCTTGGATAGCCCAATGCGCTACCAACAGTCCGAAGGCCGCGCCGCACGCCGAAATGAGCAGACATTCGGCGATAATCTGCCCGGCTATGCGGCCTCGCGTCGCGCCGAGGGCGAGCCGGATAGAGATCTCGCGGGAGCGCCCGCCAATGCGGGCAAAAGTGAGGTTGGCCAGGTTGGCACAACCGATGAGCAGCAGGAACGCCACGGCGCCGAGAAGTACATAGAGCCCGTGATGCAGCTTCGGAGCGGTATCCTCAGCGGCAAAGGAGTAGACGGAATTTCTTGTCACGCCGTTCTGCCCCGGATTGCTTCGCGCAAGGCGTTCCGCGATGTTGGCCATTTCCGTACGCGCCTGCTGCAAGGAGACCTGCGGCTTCAATTTGGCGATGACATAGAGTTGCCAGCGATCGTCGTCGGCCGGTGTTTTCCATAGCCGGGAGAGCGGGGCCCACACCTCCGGCTTCTTTTGGTCCATCCCCTCCCACATGCCCGGCAAATGAAAGCCGCGCGGGAGAACCCCGATCACCGTATAGCCAACGCCGTCCAGAACAAGGGAGGCGCCGAGCGCCTTCGGATCGCGCTGGAACCGGCTCTGGTAGTATTCGTCACTGAGGACGACTACGCGGCTATCCGCGCGGTTTTCCTCATCGGGAAGAAAGAGCCGTCCGGCCTGCGGTCGTGCGCCCAGCAGCGGCAGAAAGTTGGCGGAGGCGGAGGCGACGGCAACGCGGCGCGCCGGTCCCGCGCCTGTCTCCGGCAGAGAGGTTTCATGGAAAGCGGCCAGTTCCGTGAAGGAGTTGGCCTGCCGCCGCCACTCCAGATACGTATTGCGCCGCACTTGCAACCGGTCGGTCAGCGCATCGGACGTGTTGTTGAACTTCTCCCAAAGAAAGACCAGCCGGTCCGCGTCCGGGTAGGGCAAGGCGCGGAGAATGACCGAATGGACAACGCTGAATATAGCGGTATTCGCGCCGATGCCGAGGGCCAGGACAGCAATGCAGATCAAAGCATAAGCTGGGCTGCGGGAGATGCCGCGGACGGCTTGGCGAAGTTCGGCAAGGAGGGCCATACGAATTGCCGGTATCGTAGCAGAAGGGCCCGGCCGGGGAAGCCGGGCCCTTTGTAGAGGCTAGAACAGGAAGCGGAGCGCCAATTGCGTGATCCGTGGATCGCGCGCCGACGTCACTTGGCCGAAGGCGGCCGCGCCAAAGGACGTGTTGATGCCCGCATACTGCGTATGGTTGAAGAGGTTGAAGAACTCCGCGCGGAATTGCAGGGCAAGCCGCTCGGTGATTTCCGTTTTCTTGATGAAAGACACGTCCCAGTTGTTGATGCCGGGCGCACGGAACAAGCTACGGCCAGCATTGCCGAATGTGCCAAGGGCCGGGTTGGCAAACGACGCGGTACTAAACCAGCGGCCGAGCGTCTTGTCGAGCGTTACCGGCGCGATCAGGTCCGGACGTTGTGCGCCGCCGCCCACGCCAGCGCGGTCCGCAGGAATGGTAACGGTGGCCGGCGTGCCGGATTCAAACCGGGAGATGCCGGAAACCTGCCAGCCATAAAACGCCTTGCGGGTGAATCCTTGCGAGGCGCGGAGGAACGGCAGTTCGTAGATGTAGCTGAGGGCCAGAACGTGCGGCCGGTCAAAGGTGGACAAGGCCCGCTCCATGCGCGAATCGGCATAGGAGTTGATGGGTGTCACGTTGTTGTCAAATGACCGGCTGAAGGTATACGACGCCTGGAGTGCAAATCCACCGGAGAAACGGCGGCTGCCGGACACCTGCAACGAATGGTAGATCGAGTTGCCGGTGGTTTCGTAGGTCGTGATCCCCGCAAAGCCAGGGTAGGGACGAGCCGCGTTCGGGTTCAATTGGCTGCTGGCGACCGCTACACTGGCCAGGGGTTGATTGATATCCCGGGCGCGTACCAGCGCCACGCCGCGCGAGCCAACGTAACTGACGTCGAGCAGCATCTGCGCGGCCAACTGCCGCTGAATGCCCAATGACCATTTCATGTAGTAAGGAATGTTCCAGGGCGACTCAAAGTTAGTGAGCGCAATGGGGAAGAAACGGCGTTGACCACCAGCGGGGTTGGACAGTTCCGTGCTGAAGATCGACGCGCTCTGATTGAACGGGTAGTTGTTCCGCAGGGCCGAAACGTTCTGTGCCCAACGGTCATGGAACATGCCGAAGCCGCCGCGCAGAACGGTCAGGTTGTCTTTCGTCAGCGCATAGGAGAAGCCGCCCCGCGGCGCGAAGGTGTTGAAGACGGTATTGGTGACGCTATTGCCGAACGGACCATCTTTGCCGGCGATGACGATGCCGTTGCCGTAGTTCTCCGTACCGGTGACGATCTGCCCGGTGCCAGGGATAATCTGCGGCGCTTTGGACGGGTCGAACTTGGAACGAAGGAAGAAGGAGTAGAAGCCGTCGGTGTCCTTCTCCGGCTGGTAGAACTCGTAGCGCAGGCCAAGGTTCAACGACAACCGCGAGGAGGCGCGAATCTGATCCTGGATGTAGCCCGACAGGTTCATCCAGCGAGAGACACCGAAGATATGCGCTGAATTCTCCGTGTATTGGAACGCGCGGCCGAGCAGGAAGTCGGCCAGCGCGTCTCCGCTAGCGGACCCGTTGAACGAAAAAGTTCCGTTGTTATTCGGGTTCGACTGGTTTTGCGATTTATTTTCTTTGTCAATCGAGCCGCCCATTTTGATGGAGTGGCGACCGATGTTCCAGCTTAGATTGTCGATCAACTCCCAGGTGTAGCCCGAGATGTTCTGCGGCCAGCGGATGTCGATGCTGGCATAACCTTGAGCAAGCGAGATGGAGGGAATCAGACCGTCGGAATCGGTCACCGTGTCAAAGACGCGCGGAATAGTGAGATTGGCGGCGCGTGCGCGCGCGGCGTTAGGCCCCGTGGAGATCGCCAGCGAGGTGTGGAAGAAGGCGGAGGTTATCTGGTTGACCACGTTGGGCGAAGCGATCCAGTTCGCCGACAGATTCATGACGCGAATCACATGCGCCTGCTCGGAGTCCGCCACGCCATTCATCGTGTTGCTGGCGAAGAGGCCGTAGGGCGAGAAGAGACGGGTGGAATCGATGTTGTACCGGCCGAAGAGCAGCAGGTTGGGCTTCCAGTTGTAATCGAAACGGCCGAGGGCGGAGCGGTAGCGGGTACCGTCGGGCTCGGTGGAGGTGAAGTTCAGGGCGCCCTGTTGAAAGCCCGGAGTGGGGCGCTGGTAGTAGGTCTGGATCAGCGCGGCGGCGTTGGAATCGATCATGTTGGCCGGGATGCGATTGTTGGGGAAAGGTTGGCCGTTGGTGGGGTTGGTGAGCGTACGGCCGCCGGCGAAGTCACCGCCTATCTGCGTGTTGGTGGGCACGGTGGTGGTGCGGGTTCCGGTGTTCTGCTGGATGCGCCGGTATTCGTTGGAGACGAAGAAGAACAGGCGGTCCTTGATCAGTGCGCCGCCCAACGTGCCGCCGAAGTTGTTGTAGCGGTTCTTCGGACGGATGGGCGCGAAGAAGTTACGGGCGTCCAATTTGTCGTTGCGGAAGAACTCAAATAGCGTGCCGTGGAAATCATTGGTGCCTGATTTCGTGATCACGTTCACCTGTGCGCCGCCGTTGCGCCCGTACTCCGCGGAGTAGGCATTGCGTTCAATGCGCACCTCGGCGATGGCGTCCAGGTTGACCATCGACAGGTTGTTGCCGTTGAAGGTGTCTATATTGCGGCCGCCATCCAGCGTCCAGTTATTGGCGCCCGTCTGGCCGCCATTGAACGAGAAAGGCACCGACGTATTGGAGCCGAATCCGGGCTGCTGCGCCTGCTGCGAACTGACGCCGGGCTGCAGGGTCATTAACTGCGTAAAACTGCGCGTATTGAGCGCGATTTCCTGTACTTGGCTGCCGAAAATCGTGGAGCCGACGTTGGCCGTGGCCGTATCCACCTGTGCCACATGGGTCGAAACCTCCACCGACTCGGCCACAGAGCCGAGCGTCAACGTGCTATCCACCCGCAGCGACTGCGCGGCCGAAAGTTCCACATTGTTCCGTACTAATTTCTGGAAACCGGTCTTTTCGAAGAACACCTGGTAGGCGCCTACCGGCACTTGGGGCAGCAGGTAATTTCCATCGGCATCGGACTGGGTCTGTCGTTCAAACGGGGGATTCGCGCGAAGCACCCGGACCGTGGCATCGGGCACGGCGGCTCCGGATGGATCTCGCACGGTACCGAGAATAGTGCCGGTGTTCATGGTCTGGGCGGGAAGAAAAGAAGCGGCGAGAATTTCTACAAGGGTCAACGTCGCGATTGCAAAACGATGGGTCTGTCTTGGCAAGACTTGTACCTCTTTCTTATCTAGAGGGTAACCCGGCGCACACAGGGGGAGGGACAAGACGATAAGATACCTCGATGTCCTTTAAGACCAACCGCCGGGATTGGATCGTCTCCGTCGCCGCCTCCGGACTGGCTGCGTGTATCCAGAAACCGAACGGAGAGAACGAATATTCGGCAACGCCGCAACCGGAGTCGTTCGGGGGACAACCCGCCATTCGTTTGACCCGGAACGCCAAACCGGCCGGAGACGCGCCGCTACTGCTTCATGCGGATATTCTCCCCGGACGCGGATTCAATACCTGGCAACTCCAGGCCTATATTCCTGGCAAAGGAGTGACGGACCTGTTCACCGCTCCCCCGCTTCCGGAGGCGGCGAACCTCCTCAATGGCGGGCCCAGCGACTACCGCGGCAACGAATCGTTCAAGAACGGCGGCGCCATTCTGATACCGTTCGCCAACCGCATTCGCGGCAAAGTGGACGAACAGGCCCGGACTGTCGAAACCACCGTCAATGGCACGAAGGTGTGGTTGCCCGCCAATTGGAGCGGCAAGGAACCAGGTGCGGAGCGGCACGCCATTCACGGACTGCTCTTGGACCAGCCCGTACAAATAACCCGGCAGGATGGCGGCGCGGAGAGCGCGGTCCTAGAGGGCGTATGGGAAAAGCCGTTCGGCAAGGAGTGGCCCGGTAAAGCGAAGGTTGTCTTCCACACGTCGCTCTCGGCCACGGCGTTTGTACTCAAGGTCACCGTTACCAATACGGGAACAGAAGCCCTCCCGCTCGGCATTGGCTGGCATCCTTACTTTCAGATTCCCAGCGGGGACCGTCGGCAGGCCAAGTTGAAGATCCCCGCCAACACCCGCGCCATGGTCGATAACTACGACAATGTGTTCCCCACGGGAGCCGTCGAATCGACGGCCGGATCCGCCTTCGACTTCCGGGAACCGCGCGCTATGAACGGCCAGTTCCTGGACGATTGCTTCTTCGATTTGATTCGCGATGCCGACGGCTCAGTGACAGCGGAGATCCAGGATCCCGCCTCCCATTTCGCGATCCGGGTGAGGAGCCAATCGCCGCTCATCCAGACCTACCAGTGCTACGCGCCCACCGAAAAGCCTTTCATCGTCCTGGAACCGCAGTTCAACGCGGGCGACCCCTTCAACAAAGAAGTCTGGAAGGACCGCAAGACCGGCATGATCCTCCTGGCGCCGGGTAAGCAAGCGGACTATGACGCCACTGTGGAGATTGCGAAGGTTTAACCCGGACTCATCCTAATGCGGCGCGGCTGAGAGGAAGTGTGCCAGTTCGCCACCTTTATGTTTGAGGGCCGAAACAACTTGCCTCTAACACGTTTTAACGGATTAGATGACTTTAGCCGCGTTGCGCTTCGCCGTCTCGCGTCCAACTGGCGGGAATCGCCGGACCGGCCGAATATCTGCGGGCACGATGCGCTTCGCTGGCATAGCGTCATGCAGGACTGGGTACGGGACCGCTCGCTGCCGCTCCTAATCCGGCGCCCGCGTTACGGCCGCGGACGCGAAATCCGCCACGACAGCGGACGCATTCTTGTCCCCACGGATGACTCGCCCGCCATGTATCTTCTGTCGCTCGCCATTGAGCGGCGGGAGCCGAACCTGGCGGACCTCAAGGAAGCGCTTTACCAAGGCCGCCTACCCGTCGCCGCCTCTCTCACGGAGGAAGAACGGCGTGTCGCCCGTTTCACCGGAACGACCAGCGGCATGGATACGCCGAACTTGAGTGAGCTAGGCTATTCTGTCTGCCACGTCACCCATGTCGGGCTGCGCCGCATGCCGTTGGAAGACCGGACGGAGATTGAGTTGGTGGCCCACTCCCTGCTCTTTCTCAGCCCCGTGAACATGTTCGTAGTGCCGAAACCGTATGCGCGTTTGGGAGAACTGCCGGAGTTTATTGACGAAATGGACGACGCCCGAAGCTTCAAAATCTGTACGAATTGAAGGCTACTGGAGGCGCAGCCGCAAGGTGCGGAGTGCGCGAAGCGATTCACTCGCAACATCAGCATCCGCGTCTTTAGACAACGCTTCCAGAGCCTCAATCGAATCTTTACCGCCCCTGTCCCCCAGAATGTCCGCCAACGCCAGTTTTTCCTCGCGGTTGGCGCGCAGCACAGCGTTATGAAGGGCAAACCGCACCTCGGCCGTAGGAGCCAGATCCTTCAGGAATCCCAATGCCACGCCCCGGTACGATTTGTGGTTCAGGGTGTTGATCAAATATTGCAGCGGGCTCAATTCGCTGATTTCGTATTTGCCCAGGGCAACCAAGGAGTAGGCCTGCGAGAGACGGGGACGGATCTTCTGTTCGCCATCCCACAGCGTCTGCAACTTTGCCGCGTCGTCCTTCTTCCCCAGACGGCCAATCCCCTCGGCCGCGTGAGCCCGCAGCCACTCGTCTTGGTCCAACAGATATTTTTCGAACAGGGGCCGGTTCGACTCGTCCGGCAGCATCGCCATCGCCTCCAGGAGCGCGCGGCGCACCTTGTCGTTTTTAGTCCGTTCCCAAGCCTCTCGCAGCGGTCCGTTTGCCTCCTTGTTGTTGAGGACGGAGACGGTCTGGATGGCCGCAATCTGAACTTTTTCGTCCGGATCGCGGAGCATGTAGAAGAGCCGCGGGGCGACCTCCGGGTTACGGATCTTTTCAAAGGCGGTTAAAACTTCATACATCACGGCGGTATTTTTCGACTGCAATGCCGTCAATAACTGTCCACTCGCGTCCTTCGCGCGTAGTACGCCCAACGCGCGCGCAGCCGCCGCCCGCGCATCCATGGAGGCAGATTCGGTGACAACCTTCCCTAAGGCCGCCACAATCTCCGGACGCGCCGTCACATGGATCGGGACCACCGGATCATCGCCATCCCGAAACCGATCCATCACCGAATCGGTGCTCCGCTTCAGCTTGCCGCGCCATCCGGTCTGATAATAGCCGGGAAGGTAGAAATTGACGATGCCGTTGATCGCGGTCCGCTGCACCTCACCGTCGCCATCGCTCAGCGACAACGTTAAGGGTTCCAGGGTTTGCTGCCCGCCCACCGAAACGAGCGACTCCACCGCCGCACGCCGCACAGACACTTCGCTGTCTGTCTGATACGGCCGCAACTTTTCGACCGCCGCGCTTCCCTCTTTGCCTAAAGCGCGAGCCGTTTTCAAACGCTGCTTCGTATCGCCAGCCGGCTGTCCGAACAGAACAGCAGCCGAGATGCACACGGACAGTAACGCCAATCGCATAATTCTAGGGACGCATGCGCGCCGTAAAAAGTTGTGACAACGAGGGTCAGCGGACGATTTCGAGTTCGACGCGGTTCGGAATGAGTCCCACCTCATGCCCCATGTCCAGCAACTTCTGCGCAGCTTTGGGGATGATGTCGCCACAATCCACGGTGTAGTGGTTCACATACATACCGACAAACTTCGCGGCCAACTCCGGCTCCATGTCGCGAGCAAACTGCATCGCATAGTCGAGCGCTTCGCTGTGGTTGTCGAGCGAATACTGAATGCTATCCCGCATCAGGCGGCAGGCTTCCGTGCGAACTTCCGGAGCCAGATCCCGGCGCAATACATTGCAGCCGAGCGGCAACGGCATGTTGTACTGCTTCTTCCACCACTTGCCGAGATCGAGGATGTTATGAAAGCCGGTCTTGGAATAGGTCAACTGCGCTTCGTGAATTACCAGACCCACATCCGCCGCACCATCTTTCACTGCGTCCAGAATTTTGTCGAATGGCACTTCCACCGGCACAAAATCCGGTTGAAGGATATTCAAAGTCAGGAAGGCAGTCGTCAAGCGGCCCGGGATTGCGATCCGCTTGCCCTTAAGATCATCTACGCTCATCGGATGCATCGCGACCAGCATCGGACCATAGCCGTCGCCGACGCTCGAACCAGACGCCATCACAAAATACTTATCCGCAACGTACGGATAGGCGTGGTAGGAGATAGCCGTTAGCTCATACTCCCCGTTCATGGCACGCCGGTTCAGCGACTGAATGTCTTCCAACTGATGGCGGAAGTTAAGAAGCTTGGAGCGGACCTTCCGTGTGGCGAGGCCGTAAAACATATAAGCATCGTCGGAATCCGGACTGTGCGCGCAGACAATTTCCTTAAGGTCCATACTGAAGAGTCCTTCTACTATAGCAAAACAGGCGTCAAAACCGCGTTTCCGCCTCGAAAAAGCAGGGCAGAAATCTCATCGAACGCCCTAGGAAAGACCCTTCCCCTCTCCTAAACCTGCGACAGCACGACGAGCGCGGGGTGGATATGCTCCAGCGCTTGCGCCAGTTGATCGATACAGGAATCCAAAGATTCCAGATCGCCCGCCCGTCCTTTTTTTTCCAACACAAACGCGGCTTGGTAAACGCCGTCGGCCCCAAAGTTGGAAACAGAGCCTTTCATACTATGCGCCGCGCGTTGCAAGGCCTCCGCATCACGCGTGGTCGCCGCGATACGGATCTCCCGCATCAACATCGGGTATTCGTCCAAGAACAGGCTCGCTACCTCCCGCAGCAACTCCTCATCGCCTCCCAGGCGCTCCAGGGCTACTGCGCAGTCCAGTTTTGCCAGCTCACTGGAAAACTTCATACGAACTCCTCTCGACTCGGTCCTTCAGAATAGGAAACGTGTCCCACGCTCGAACGGACGGCCTCATTGTAACAAAAACACCAACTAGTAGTTGCAGTACCATCAGTAACTACTCCCCTCATATCGCCCGGCTTGATTGATTCTTTAGCATTGTGAGAGGAATCCTGTACGCATAGCCTCAGATTGTCCCTAGGTAACTCTCGGGGGATTTCAAGTATTATCTTCAGTCTCTTCCACTAGCCGATCCACAGCCATTGCGTAGATCGTCATCTTTCCGTGCCGATCGGTTTGAAAAGCGATCCGCGACGAGTTCGCCGCAAACACGGCACGCGTGAGCCGTGCATCCGAACACCGGTGCTCGCAGATCGTCAACTCCCGCTTCACAGAGCGCAGCAAGAGAAGAATATGAGGCGATGCCACACTCAAACTGGCCCCGAGGAACACGGAAGCATCCCCATTGCGTTGAAAATGTCCGTACTGGGTGGTTTTCGCAACTAGCGCTTCCACACCGCTCTCGGGAACAATTTCCCGGATCTCCGTTCGCTTGGCGTCCGCGTCCGGCCGCAACAGATAAAGCAACGATGCGCCATCGGCAGTCCAATATGCCGACAAAACCTCCCCAGGAGCCGTCCGCAGGGTCACCAGAGCCTTCCCATCGAGTCTGGATAGGCGTAGTTCTCCGCCCCCCACATAAGAGACGCCTGGCCGCTTTGGACGGACGCACAGCGTACCAATGTCGCCCGTTCGTTCTTCCAACGGGAGTGCCGTCTTCCCTAACAACACCAGCTTTGTCTTCGTTCCGTTATAGGCCGAGATGGCCAACATCGTTCCGTCCTCGGCAGCCGCCAGACGCGGCGATTCTCCCCAGTCAGCCGGCCATTCATACAACACGCGATCCCGTCCCGCCCCGGATTGCATCACCTTGCGACCATCCAGGTAGCAGAAGCCGCGGTCTCCCGCCGTCCAGGTAAAGGTATTGGTATTCAGAGCCGCGGCCTCGGTGAGTTGGCGGATCTTATTCCCTTTGAAATCATGGCGATAGAGCTGCGGAGCGCCGCTAGCGTCCGAAGCAAACAGCAGAGCGTCGCCACGGCGGGTCAACGCACGGTCGGAGGCTAAGGGGAGCCACGCATTGTGGCTCAGGGCTGTGACGCGCAGCACCTCGAATTCCGTCGTCGCGTCCAGGAACTTCTTCGCCTCGCCCGGCGATTCCTGTCCCTTGGCGCCCGCGAGTAAGGGAATCCCCGCTGCCAACCCCAGTGCCTTACGCCGCGAAAAGCGGCGAAAAGGGGACGGGGCCAAACGCATATCCACACGATAGCATGGCCCCGCGGCGTCCTACAGCAATCGAGATGTTACTTATCGGTGGCTAGTCTGGTAGTGATTGCCCAGCAAATCGTAACCAAAGTCGCCATTGTAGTCACGCCAAACGGCATGAACGTGGTTGTTGTTGTTCTGCGTATTGTCGTACTCCACCAGGAAGGTAGGACCTTGCACCCGGTAATAATGGCCCTCGCCCTTCTCAATACCGCCCGTCCAGGCGAAGTTGATGTTCGTGCCCGCCTTCCGAACCTGCTCACGGCGCGCCGCCGCGCCCTGTTCCGGAACATTATTGGTGTATTCTTCCAACAAATTCATCAGCAACTGACGTTGCGCGGAGGTCATCTTGGCCGCCGAAAGTCCCGAAGGCTGGCCTTCCAGAGCGGCTTTGCGCGACGCCATGGTGATAATATCCTTCAACGCTTCCGTAGCCACAATCGCCGTCTTTTTCTGATCGGCAGTCAATGCTTTTACCAGCGCACGACCGTAATCTTCTTCGTGCCCCAGAACACGCAAGCCCTTCCGCGGCCCCTCTTTTACTTCCGCCGGGTTAGTACCATAGAACATCGGGCTGGACGAAACCTTGTCGCCCACGATGGTGAAGTTCATCGCAACGTGATGACCTTCAAACCGGAAGCCCCAGGTACCCGTTTCCGAAGGGGAACCAAAGACGGAGAAGAAATAGTTTTCCGGATCCCGTCGGCCAGGCGGGGTATTTTTCTCCTGAATCTTCAAGATCTCCTCCAGGCTCATGATGCTGGTGGCCTTGATGTAGCCTTGTTGGCTAAGGCTCGCGTTCAGCAGCGCCATGGCGAGCGGCCGTTGCTCGGGAGTCATCAATTTATAGCTCAGGCCCTTCCGTTCCCGGGGAATAAAGTGCCAATTGAGCCGCTCTTCGTCGTTGAACGTAAAAACCGCCTTGGCCTTTTGTTCCTCCGTCAACGTGTTCAACCACGCGTTGGCGGCCGAAGACATCACGACCGGCGTATGAGAACGGGTTCCAGCGGCAATCAGAAGCAATGCGCCCGCGGAAGCGGCGAGAAGACGAATAAAAACGGGTGACATGGAGAAGATCCTCTAGCCACGATCCCGTTAGCGGCGGGACCTGTGGTCCCAAGCATTGTATTAGAACGGAAGGTCTTTTTGCACGGGCGCTCCGTCAAAAACCAGCGAACGCGCCAAATACTTGTACGGGTTTACGGGAGCCCCGCCTTGCCGGACCTCATAATGAAGATGCGGGGCGGAGGCACGTCCCGTACTGCCGGACTTGCCGACGACCTGCGACCGGCGCACATCCTGACCCGGAATCACATCAAACGAACTCAGGTGGGCATAGTACGATTCCACCCCGCCGCCATGATCGATAACGACCAGCTTTCCGTAGGCGCCCGACCACTCGGCGAGTTTCACAATTCCGTCCGCCGTACAACGAACCGGAGTTCCGGTGGATGCTGAAATATCAACGCCGGAGTGGAAAGCGCTGCCCCCCGTAAACGGGTCAGTGCGAGAGCCGAAACTGGACAACAGACGGCCGGCGACCGGCCAGAGACTGGGAACCACATTGGTCTGCCACGTACGGTTAATGCGGCGCGTGCCGGATGAGTAAAGCCGGGTAGTGCGCAGCAGATCGAAGCGGTCGAGCGTCTGTTGGTAAGTCGGAACCAACCGGCTTTCCGACGCAATGGAGGAAGGACCTTCCAACCGTTCCTTGATTCCGTACGCCGAAGTCACCTCAGAGGCAAGCAATTGCAATGTCGCCAACTGTTCCTTCGTCTGCTCATTGGTACGAGCCAACGCCTGGTACTTCTGCTGCAGCGTGGAGACCTCGGCCCGCAGATGATTGTAGTTCGCCACTTTCCAAGCCATTCTCGCGTAACTGGTCAAGAAACCAACGACGGTAAAACCGCCAACCACCGCGAGAGCCAACACGGTGTAGAGAATCGTGTGGGAGAGGTGCAACCGCCGGAGGCGGCCATGTACCGAGTGGGCGAGGACGAGTACAAAATAAGGCTGGTTCATCGGCTTCTTAAACTTGGTTGGCGGCAACTGCAATCGCCATCAAGCGCGGGGATCGGAACGACCGGCAGCTTCTGTGAACCGCTACATCTGCATCTGGCAGAAGGGGGAAGGTCGGCTCAATGTTGCACTCCGCCACATCGGTGGGGCGGAAGCACCACATTAGCAGCCTGTTTGCGCCTATGTCAAGCCAAATCAAAGCGTTGGCGAACAAACAGCGAATAGGCGTCGTCATAAAGAGACGGGCCAGCCACGCCCTTTGGGTTCGCCCGGCCCGGCGATTGCCGGCGGCAGGTAGTCATAGGTTTGGTGCATCCAGTCGCTCAACCGTTTCAATAGATTCTGCTTCTCGGGCGCATACTGCTGTTCATCGGCAATATTACGGAATTCATCAGGGTCACTTTGCAAATCGTACATTTCCACGACGGGACGGGTGGGCTGCAATAGGCGCCAATGATGCGGTTGCAGTGTCCCATGCTTCGACATCTGGAGGTACGATTTCCAACTCAAGCTTGATTCAAGGTCCCAGGCGGGCCGGTAGGGAAAATGGGGAGCTGCATTGAAAATGAGCTTATAGCGGGAGGTGCGGACGGAACGGATTGGATCGAAATTATCGTGCCAATTGCGCTCGGAAAAGATGGCCTCGCGTGGGGTATATGTACCGCCGCGAAGCAACCCCGCGAAGGACCGGCCCTGCATCTTTTCCGGCACGACGCCGCCAGCCAGTTCCACCCAGGTCGCGGGCAAATCAACATGGGAGATCAACTCCGCCCGCAGGCCCCCTGCTGCCGCTACGCCGGGACCACGCACCAAAAGAGGCACATGAATTCCAGGGTCATAGCAGGTACCCTTGGCGCCAGGAAACGGCATGCCGTTATCGCCGGAGAAAAAGATCAGAGTATTTTCCAACAGCCCGCGCGATTCCAACAACGACAACAATTCACCGCATTCGGCATCCATCCGCGCAATAAAGTCGTGGTACATCACCAAGTCCTCCCGCACCTCGGGAGAATCCGGCAGAAATCGCGGCAAACGCACCTTAGCCGGGTCGTGCGGCGGGTCGATCGCACCTTTCCTATAAGGACGGTGCGGGTCTGTAAACCCAACATGGAGAAAAAATGGCTTCCCGGTCGGAACCTTGTCGAAAAACTCGCGAAACGGCGTGGTCCGGTTCGCCGAAAAGTAGTCAAACCGCCGGTTAAACGTTTCGCCCTGGTGCACCTTCCGTAGCGCGCCCGTAAAGTAGCCCTTTTCCTTCAGTGGTTCCAGAAACGAACCTTCCCACGGCGGCATGGGAGTATGCAGGCGCGAGGTCGACGTCGTGTGAGGAGTACAACCCGTAAAAATAGCCGACCGGTTCGGGCTGCATTGCGGTGAAGCCACAAAACAATTGGTAAATCGCGCTCCCTCACGCGCCAGACGATCCAAATTCGGCGTCCGGATGTGCTTGTTCCCGTAACACCCGAGATCCGCCGCCGTATGATCGTCCGACAACAAAAACAGAATATTTGGCGGTTTCGGAGCAGCGGATTGCGCCCCCAGCGCCACGCCGCTTCCTAATAGTGTCCTTCGCGAAAACTCCATGCAGCATAAGTGTATATCCTGAATGCGATGGAGATTACCCTTACAGGAAAAACCGCTGTCGTTACCGGCGGCACACACGGCATCGGCCGGGCCATGGCGGAGTGCCTGGCCGCCTGCGGCGCCGACGTTTTCGTCTTCGACATCGACGCCACGCCGCTGGACTTCCCGTGCCGGCTCATTGCGTGCGACGTCACCTCCCGGTCCAGCATCGAAGCGGCTTTTGACGCTTCTGGTGCGCCCGATATCTTATTGATTAACGCCGGAACCGGCATCGTCAGACCGCTGGAAGAGACGACCCGCGACGTTTGGGACAAGACGCTGGCGCTCAACCTCACGGCGGCCTTCGAAACGTTGCAGGCCGGAGCCGCCCGCATGAAGTCTGCCGGCCGGGGCGGGTCGATCGTCCTGACCGCGTCTACTAATTCCTACGACGGCGAAGAAAATCTGATCGCCTACAATGCCACCAAAGCTGGTGTACTCGGCCTTCTGCACACCGCGGCCAACGAACTGGGGCCACACGGCATCCGGGTCAACGCAGTCAACCCCGGTCTCATCCGTACGCGCCTGACCCAGGCCGCCTTCGACTCTCCGCCGGTCATCAAGGACTACTTCCGCGCTATTCCGATGGGCCGCGGTGGAGAACCCGCCGAGGTCGCCAAGGCGGCCGTGTTTCTAGCCAGTGACTGGGCCAGCTACATCACAGGCGCCACGCTGCTCGTGGACGGCGGCCAGATGTGCTGCAAATTCGGACCGTGGAAGGACGACAGTGCCGAGTTCAAGGACGGGAAATGGCGCCTACGAACATAGGTCTTGGCACCAGCTAAAAAAGGCGAAGCAATAGGGAACGACAACGACAATAACTGTTTCCATGGGAGGATACCTGCTAGGCGGGGCCTCACCCAGACCGGGAAAGGCCGCCGTGGGGTGGGATTTCGGGCAGTGTCCGGAACTTCCGGCGCTAGGTATCCATCGGTGAAACAGTCGAACAGCAGGAGATCAGAAAATTCTGACCCCTACAATACAGAAAGGGCCCAGGAGAGATCCTCCTGGGCCCTTACTTACGAAGAAAATGGCAAGTCTATAGGTCGGTCAACCGCTCCGTCGCATCGCCGAAACGGTCCAGTTTGATGTCCATGCGGTCCAGCAGCGACAGATACAGGCTGCACAGCTTCCGGTTCTCGTTGCCGGCCTTCATATAATTCAGGGAACGGCCGGTTTTTAACGCCCCGCCCATTCCGCCGACCAGTACCAGCGGCAACCGCGTATTGTCATGCTTGCGGCCGGACCACAGGTTGTTCAGCCACATCAGGCAGGTATTGTCCAACACGGTACCCTCGCCCTCCGGCATCGCGTCCAACTTGCCGGCCAGGTACGCTAACTGGCCCAAATGGAATCGTGTGATCCGTTCATAGCCGTCAGAGAGATTGTCATGCGAAGCCGCATGATGGCCTTCCTTCACGTTCAGGAACGGATAGTACAACGCCGATAAATCACGAGCCAGCAGCAGCGTCGCCACCCGCGTCTTGTCCGTTTGGAAGGCGATGGCGATGATGTCGCACATCAGCCGCGCATGTTCGCGCAGGTCTTCGGGCAACCCGTTGGAGGGACGATCCATCGCCCAAGCCGGCTTGCTTTTGCCCTTGGCGGCATCGTCAGCGGCCGTCTTGGTTTCGCGCGTTTTTTCAATCCGCCGCTCCACCTCGCGCACGCTGGTCATGTACTCATCGAGTTTCGACTTATCCGTCGCGCTGATCTTCGTGCTTAACGCGCCCGCCCGGTCCTTCACCCGATCCAAAATGCTCAGGTTCCGCAGGCTCCCGCGATTCTCAAAAAGGCTATCCCAGGCCAACGACGGATACACTTCGTTCGGCACCGGCGAATCGGCGCTCTGCCAGGAGATATGCGAGCTGTAAGCCATCGAGAAATTGGTCTCGTGGTACCCCGTCATCGGCTGTTCGCAAGCCAGCACCAGGCTCTGCTGAGCCGTATCCTGGCCCACCTTGTTCGCCATTACCTGGTCGATCGTCGTGCCTGCATGAATAATCGGACCCCGGTGAATCACGGCGCCCGAAAGCAGACTGCCCGTCTGCGCCGGATGAATCCCCTGCCCCGTCGCCATTTTCAGATACAGGCCGTCAATAACGTTGACCTTATGCTTCAACGGTTCCAGCACGGAGAGCGTCTTGCTCAGCTTCATCTCCGCGCCGTCGCCAGTCGAGCTCCACTGGTTCTCGTTAACGCCGCAGCCCATGAACATCACGCCGAAGCGTTTCGGGAACGCGGTCGGCGCCTTGGTGGTGGCCCCACGGACTTGGAGAGATTCCAACCATGGCAACGCCATCGTCACGCCGGCGCCGCGCAGCACGGCTCGACGGGGAATCCGGTTATTCTTCTGTTGGTCTTGTGCGGCCATGCGGCTCACCTCCACGTTTTGTGAGGAACTGCGGGCTTGTGACTACGGTTTCAATGAGCGGCGCAAACCGGTTCCCGGACGCAACCATCCGCGCGCGCATACGATCTATTGTAATTTCATCGGACAGAATCAGCGACCGCCCCAGTGCATACGCTAGCAATTTGCGGCACAGGTTGTCCTGGAAGTCTTTTTCGCGTTTCGCGCGGATGTAAGTCTGCACCCCGTCCAACCCCGCGCCTTGGCTGCCGTCCGGGAATGTCGCCTGCACCTCCACCGGCCGCCCGGCCAAGTCCTTGTCCCGCTTCTCGCCCACGGGACCATACCCTTCAAACACCAGGCCCAGCGAATCGAAACGCGCATGGCACGCCGCGCAGCTCGGATTCTCACGATGTTTCGCCAGCATTTCGCGCAGCGGCAAGTCGGCCTTCGCCTCGTCCTGCGGCAGTTCGGGCACCGCCGGCGGGGGCGGCGGAATCGCTTCGCCCAGCACGCGTTTGGCCACCCAGTACCCACGCTTCACCGGGCTCGTGCGTAGGCCCGGCGCATTCTGCGTGAGAAACACGGACATCGCCAACAGCCCGCCCCGGCCATAATTCTTCGCATCGTCCACGCGTACCCAGTGATCGGGCTTGCCAGTCACTTCCGGCATACCGTAGTGCTTGGCCAGCGGCGGATTCACGAATGTGTACTTTCCATAGAGCAGGTCCAACGCCGACCCGTCGGTCTGAATCAGATTCGAGATGAATCGCACCGGCTCGTCAAACATCGCCTGCCGTAGGTCGTTATTGAACTGGGGGAAACGCGTCCGGTCCACCGCGTTGTGCTCCTCGAATCGCCGGAAGTCAAACCAGTGCCCAGCAAACTCCGTGGCAAACCGCTGCGCCCGGTCGTCCTTCAACATCCGTCGTACTTCGGCCATCAACACGGCGGGCTGTTGCAACTGGCCCGCCGCCGCCTTCTTCAGCAGCGTCTCGTCGGGCGCGCTCGACCACAGGAAATAGCTCAGCCGGTTCGCCAGCGCGAAGGCGGGCAACCGCTGCGCCGGCGCGTTGGAACTCCGCGTATCCAACAGATCGATGCGGTAGCAGAAGTCCGGCGACATCAACACGCCGACCAGCGAATCGCGCATCGCCTCCTCGTGGGTCAAGCCGCTCTTCTCCCGGATCTCTTTGTAGTAGGCAAGCAGATCCGCCTTTTCGGCCACAGTTAGCGGCCGGCGGTAGGCGCGCTGCGCAAAGTCGGTCAACGCAGCCAAGTGCTTCGGCTCCGCCTCGGCGCGTGCTTTCTCCACGGCCCGGATCGCCGCATTCACAAACGAGAAGTGCGCCTCGATCGCCTCTTTCACCAGCGGATCGTTCTGCGGATTGCTCGCCGCCTTGGCCAGATACTGGTCACGCAGTCCAAAGATTACCCGCGAATCGGTAATGGCCATATCGGCTGGCCGTTCGCTGCCGGATTCGCGCCCATTGCCAAGAATCTCGCCGCTCTGGTTGAAAAAGTACTGCGTATAGGTCCGGATGGTGTGGTCAGCAATAAAATCGAACTCCGCCCACAACGTCTCCAGTTCCTTCGTCTGCTTCTCGTTCAGGATTAACTGCCGCAACGGAAGGTCATCGCGGAAATAACCCATCACGTTATGGAAGCCGGCGCTTAGCAATCGTCCCTTGTCCTGCGTCAGGTCGGGGAAGAAGCGGCCGCGTTCGCGGATATAGAATGCATCGGGGAAAACGTTGGCAAAGCGGGCAAACGCGGCCGCATATTTCTCCCGTTGCCCAGCGGGTACGCGCAGCGGCTCCTGGTCTGCCAACCGGGCTTTGATCAACTTCGCCTGTGCTTGCCGTCCCACGATGTCGAAATTCCCCGGAATGAAAAACGCTCCGGATTTCGGCGATTCCGGTACAGTGGGCAGCCCTTCGCCCTCCAGTAGCAGCGCTCCGCGGTCGTACTCCCGCCGCCGGTTCGCAAACTGGTTGAGCTTCCAATTCATCAACGGCTGGGAAGTCGAACTCAGTCCCCGCATGATCGGGCTGTAGTAGTGTTTCGCGATCAGCTCCCGCACGCGCACCGCATAGTCCCGCATAGCCACGCAGCCGTCTTTGGCCAGGTCGTCCTGGCCCCGTTGCGGAGCGGGCAGCACCAGCCACATCGACTGCAGCTTGGCCAACGGCCCCACTTCTTCCTTGCTCACCGCAATCGCCTGCCAGATCATCGGCAGGTACTTCGGGCTCACCTTGCTCTCCGCCGCCACGGACGCTAGCGTCGCCGCAGGTTTGCCCAAAGCCGCGCGATGCTTGTAGCGCCACGCGGCCAGGAAATAATCCGCGTAGTCAGTCGGCTGCTGCTCGTAGAAGTTCACAATCCGCTGAATCGTGTACTTCTCGCGGTCCGTTTCCACCAACATCGGGTGCGGCGCGAAAGCAATGCCGTCCGGCTTCAGCACCATCTGGTTCGCCACTTCGCGCGCCGCCTGCAAATACTTGTTTAACAGCGAAGGCGACATCGATAACGACTCGCCCGAATTGTCAAAACCTTCCGGATTCGCCGGATCCACCGGAAACTCGCGCGCCGGGCGGATGTCTACGCCGGTCAGGTCCCGGATCGTGTAGTTGTACTCTGCATTGCTCAGCCGCCGCGCCAGCACGATGCCGGGGTCTCCGGCGTGCTTCCGTGCCTCGTGGGAGCGCACCTCGCCCACCCAATCGATCACCTGCTGCTTCACCGCCGCGTCCGGCTGCTTCATCGGTTTTGGCGGCATATCGCCCGCCCGCAAACGGTCCGCCAGCAACGCCCAGTGCGGATGGTCCCGCACCACATCGGCCATCTTTTCGTAAGACTGCAAATCAAACTGCGCGGCTGCCGACTTTCCGCCATGGCACGACACGCAATAGGTAGTGACAAACGGCCGGACCGTCTGCGCGAATCGGCGCTCCAGTTCCACTTCTGTAGCGGGCGCGGCGCCGGCTGCCAATGGAGCAGCCAACAGCAAGGAAACACGGGCGATCCGGCGGAAATGCATTTGCCTAGATCCTATCATCACCGCCCACGGAAACGGTCGATGATCCGCCGGTCCCGCTTGGACGGACGGCCCTCCCAAGGCGCATCCCAGCCCGGTGCGTTCTTACGTTCTTCCGCCAACCGAGCCCGCGCCGTGCGGCTCTCTTCCGTCTCGGCATACATGGTCAACGCTTGTGCCGCCGGGCCCCGCATTTCCAGCAATGCCAGCACCTGGACCTGAAACTCCCCAGCGTCGTTCTTCACCACCAGCGCGTCACCCACCTTCACCTCGCGCGCCGCCTTCGCCGTGTGGCCATTGGATGTAATGCGGCCCAATTCACAAGCCTTGGAAGCCAACGCCCGCGTCTTGAAGAACCGTGCCGCCCATAGCCATTTGTCAATACGCACGTTGCCTCCCCTTATTCATCCGCCCGCGGGATCAACGCGTCCAGATACGCCTTCTCCCGGCTGAAAACTGGAATCTCCAGGTCCACCGCGAATCCGCGCTTCTCCGGGCGCACCACGCGTCCCCGCTTGAAATCGGCCGGCCACTTCGCCCAGTTCTCGCCCTTGGCATGCAACAGGTCATGCTTCTCCGCCGCCGGCTTCCCCAGCAACTCCTCGTGCGAATAGTGGCTTGACGCCAGCATGTTCAGGCTATTGCGCGTCGCATCCGCCTGCCGCCACAGGAAGTACCGTTCCACCTCTCGCCGGTTCGGCACCGCAAACACCCGTGCGTCGAAGGCTGCATATCCAGGGTCCGCATAGTGCCGGTGGAACCCGGCGGTAAACAGGCTCGCCGTCACCGAAGCAATCTTTTGGACCGATCCGTCAAACCACATCCGCGAGTCATCCCTGCCAAAGTCGCTCATCAAAAACGAATACTCATCGCTCTGTCCATAGCCGAACGCGCACCCCGCCATCTGCCCCGCCACGAACATCGCCGCCCGGTCCAGCGCATCGGCCAACGCGCGCGAATACGGCCGCTCCAGGTGCTTCGTGAAAGTATGAAATCCTTTGCCGTCCACGCGAATCACCACCCACGTCTTCCGCGGCAGCAGGACGCGCGCCGGGTCTTCGTAGTAGCTTTTAATTCGGTTCCCGAGTTCGTCGTTCATCCCAATCCCAATCTTCCCATGCGTGTTGTTTTGGATACGAATATTCTCATTTCCGCCTGCTGGAAGCCCGGCGGCAACGAGTCGCAGGTCATCGCGCGGGCGGCGGCCCGCGGCTTGCCTATCGCCATATCGCCCGCCCTGGAGCAGGAGTATCGAGACGTAGCTGCCCGTCCCAAGTTCGCGCGCCACCGGGAATCGTTGGAATCCGCCATCGGATCACTGCTCGCCGTCGCCATTCGCGTCGAACCCGTTCCCGCCTGCGACGCCTGTTCCGATCCCGATGACAACCAACTTCTCGATTGCGCCCTCGCCGCCGGAGCCGCCTATGTCATCACCGGCAACCTCCGCCATTTCCCCGCCTGCTGGCAAGGCATTGAGGTCATTAACGCCCGCGCGTTCCTCGATAAACGGGAAGCCGCTCAGATCTCCAGGGATTCCACCACGGCCTGAATCGTGCCCGGCGCATTCCCTTCCAAACGGTTATTCACAAATAGATAAACCCCATTCCGGATCACCACCTGCTCCTGGATCAACTTGCGCAACGCCTTGCGCGTATCCAGCAACGGCTCTTTCACTTCCGTGTACGGGGCAAACGTCCGCACGCCTTCTTCAAAGGTGCGTCCTTGCCGCAGCAGGGCTCGGGACACCACAAATTCCGCCGTATAGGCCTCGGCCATTTCCACCTGCGCGGGAAGGTCCGGCATCCGTGTCCAAGCATTGAAAACATGCGCCACGCCGTTGGAACGCAGTACGTCGAAATACGTCGGGCTCAAGTACTCGGCGTTCCGGATCTCCACCGAATAGCGCGGACCCTCCGGCAGCGCCGAAAGAAATCCATCCAACATGTCCGTAAAGGCGTGCACGTCGGGAAAGGCGCTTTTGGAGAAGGCGCCAAATTCGAAAATGAACAGAGCCACGCGGTCTCCGTAAAGCGCCAAAGGCTCGTAGAACATCCTGGTAAAGACTTCGCTGCTGAGGAAGTTCTCGTTTTCCAGCCCGGCGCGTGCTCCGTAGCGGGCATGCGTGGGCCACTTCTTCACGGTGATTTCTTCCGGCACTTTGAAAGCAAACCGCAGTTTGGAGGGCGACCCACCGAACAGCTTTCGCCAAAACGCGTCGGAGGGGAATTGATAAAACGAGAAGTCACCGCAAACGATCGGAAAAGTCTCGGCATACTCTTCCAGACAGGTCTCTTCAAACTTCTTCTGCGAGAACTTCCCCCGCGTGTAATAGCGCTCCGGCGTGTAGATAGAGCCTAGCCAGCCTTCGTACTTCCACGAACTGGTACCAATAAAAACGCCACGTTCCGCCAACGCGGCAAGCCGCGCCGCCATCGGCTTCGGCTCGTCGAACAATGTCGCCATTACCAGGCCCGGGACACCCGGTACCCGTAGGGGTCCGCGCCGGATTCCAGCGTGCCGGATGGCGTGTACCGGATCATCGTGGGCGCCGAACCGCTCGCCCACCGCGACCGTGTCTCCGTCTTATGGCCTTTGTTTACCAGCACGCCGGCCACATCGCCGCCAATCCGGTCGTCCAGCATCAGGTCGCCGGGGCTCATCGCATGATTGTCGAAACTCGACACCAGGTGCCGTGTCTGGAAGCGCGGAGCCTCCAGCGCCATCTGCGCCGTCATGCCGAAGTCCACAACATTCAGGATCAATTGCAACAGGGCCTGATCCTGGTTGTCCCCGCCCGGCGTGGATAGCGCCAGGTACGGTTTCCCGCTCGGGGCCACTACTAGCGTCGGACTCAACGTTACCCGCGGCCGCTTCCCGCCGGCGAGTTCGTTGGGATGTCCCTCCACCAGCAGAAAACTCTGCGCCCGTTGCGTCAAAGGAATCCCAGTGTTGCCCGCAATCACCGAAGGCAGCCACGCGCCGGAAGGCGTTGCGCTGAACATCAGTCCGTCCGCGTCCGCCGTGTTTACGCAGGTCGTATCGCGCGCCATCAGTTCGTCGTCAATTTTGGTGCGGACGATCTCGGATTCGGCCGGATGCCTCCCCCGTTTGCCGTCGATCAACCCCGGCAAAAACTGCATCGACGCATAGTCTTTGATGTCCGCGCGACGCTCAGAGCCATATTCCTTGGAAAGAAGCCGCGCCGCGGGTACTTTCACGAATTTGGGATCGCCGTAATAGGTATCCCGGTCCGCATAACCCAACTTCATCGCCTCCACCACGGTATGAATATACGGTGCGGAGTTATGCTGCATGTCAGTCAGGTTGTAGCCTTCCAGGATGTTCAACGTCTCAATCAGCGTGGGGCCCTGGCTCCAGAAATCCGGCTTATAAATCCGGTAGCCGCGATAGGTGGTCGATACGGTTTCTTCCGGCTGAATACGGAACGACGCCATATCTTCGTACCGCAACAATCCGCCATTGGCCTGCGAAAATTCATCGATCTTGCGTGCAATGGCGCCGCGATAGAAGTAGTCTCGGACCGCGTCAATCGCCGCTTGCCGGCTCGCGCCGCCTTTCAATGCCCGAGCCTCTTCCGCCGCCATGGCTCGCAACGTACGGGCCAGGTCCGGCTGTGCAAACACGGCGCCAGCGAATCGCGGCCGCCCGTCGGGCAAAAACACGTGCTGCGCCGTCGGCCATAGTTCCATGAATCGGCGCGAACGCATGATCGCGCCCACCCGCTGCTCATCCAGCGGCGTTCCGTCCGCCAGATCAATCGCCGGCTGAATCACCTCTCCGAACGACTTCACCCCAAACTCCCGCAGCGCCACCAACCCCGCCTCCACCATGCCCGGCACCAGCGCCGGCATAAGCCCCGCCACCGGGACCATGCCCTTCAGCCCATTCGGCTCCAGGTTCTGCACCTCGCCGGCTTCCAGCTTGCGCGTGCGGAAAAGTTCCGCCGTCGCGGACTTCGGCATCGTACCGACGCCAGCCAGCGAAATCACTCGTCCGTCTTTGGTACGAATCAGGATCGGGGCTTCGCCGCCGAATCCGAAATGGGAGTACTCCACAATACTCGCGGCAAACATCGTAGAGACGCCCGCATCCACCGCGTTGCCTCCCAGGTAGTAGAGCCGCATGCCGGCGTCCGCCGCCGCATCCGTCCCAGCGGCCACCGCCCCTTTCACCCCCCGGGGCGCAAACCGGATCGGCCGTTCAAACGACCGCCGCTGCCCGTGTACGTCGATCGCCCACCAGCCCAATAACAGGGCTCCCAGTGCCAACGCGACATTTCGATTCATATGGCTCGCCTCATTATAATGAGGGAACTTACCCACATGGTCAGAGTATCTGTTTACCTCTTCTGCATGGCTCTGACAGTGCCGGCACAAACAATCGCCGAACGCTGGTGGTCGCACGTGCAGTACCTGGCCGACGACAAATTAGAGGGTCGTAACACCGGTTCGGAAGGCCACCGCTTGGCCGCGCAATACGCCGCGGAGCAATTCGCCCAAATCGGCCTTCGTCCCGCGGGCAAGGACGGCTGGTTTCAACCCGTGCCTTTCGAAACCCGGCAAATCGATGAGTCCGGCTCTTCGTTGACGCTCATCGCCAACGGCCAGGAACGCAAACTCACCCTCGGCAAGGAAGCCTATATCAGCGTCCGCTCGGAGCCCAAGCCGGCCGTCCGCGCGCCCATGGTCTTTGTCGGCCACGGCATACAGTCTCCCGAGATGGACTATGACGACCTGCGCGGCGTCGACTTAAAAGGAAAAATCGCCGTCGTCCTCACCGGTGCGCCACGCGGCTGGCCCGGCCCTCTGAGTGCGCATATGCAGGCCGCCGATGTCCGCTGGGGTGCGCTCCGCCGCGCGGGAGCCATTGGCATCGCCATTATTCCCCGTGTCCAGACTACCCCCTGGGTTCGCTCCTCCGCCGCTCGCCTACAGGCGCAGATGTCGGCCCGCATGCCGGGCCTGGAGGAAGAAGGCGGCCAGCAACTCCACATAGTTATCAATCCTCTGTTCGCCGACCTGTTTCTGGAAGGAACCGGTCACACGTTGGACGAGTTGATCAAACTGAGCGACGGTCTCACGCCCCTGCCACACTTCCCCCTCAACAAGGAACTCTCCGCCGCCACCCTGATCAAAAAAGGGTCACTGGAATCACAAAACGTCATTGGCCTCCTGCCGGGCAAGAAGAAGGAATACGTGGTCGTCAGTGCCCACATCGACCATACCGGGAAAATGGCCACCTTCACCGGAGACGGCATCTTCAATGGAGCCATGGACAACTCCTCCGGAGTTGCCGCCGCCATTGAGGTCGCCCGGCAACTAAAGGCGGCTGGCCCGCTCGAACGCAGCGTCCTGTTCGTCCTGGTCACCGGCGAAGAGAAGGGGCTCCAGGGTTCGCGGTATTTCGCGAAACTGCCGACCGTCCCCCGTAAGCGCCTGGTCGCCGACTGCAACATGGACATGTTCATGCCCCTCCACGCGCTGAAGGGCCTGACGCTGCTCGGCGTCGATGAATCCACTCTCGGAGACCTCGCCCGGCAGGTCGCCGCGGAATTCCAACTCCCGGTCATTCCGGACCCCATTCCCGAACAGAACCGCTTCACCCGCTCCGACCAGTACAGCTTCGTCCGCGAAGGCATCCCGGCACTGGCCTTCAAATTCGGCTATACGAAGGGAAGCCCCGAAGAGAAAATTCAATTGGAGTGGCTCCGCACCCGGTATCATGCCGTGAGTGACGATCTCCAGCAACCGGTGGACAAGGAAGCCGCCGCCCGCTTCACCGAGTACCTCGCCGCCCTGGTGAAAAAGACCGCCAACGAACGGAACCGCCCAGCCTGGAAGAAGGAAAGCTTCTTCCGCCGTTTCGCGCGCTGACGAAATATATATAATCATCGGTCGGTTGCCATGTTCCTGCCACTGACCCCTATCCGGTTTCTGTACCGCGCAATGGACGTTTTTTCGCGCAAAATTGGCGTCATTTGCGGCGAAAAAGCATACACTTATGCGCAATTTGGTGCACGTTGCGCACGTTTGGCGAGCGGTTTGCGCAAGCTGGGGGTCCAACCGGGCGACCGCGTGGCCTACCTCAGCTTCAACACCCACCAGCTTTTGGAGGGCTACTACGGTGTCGTCATGGCTGGGGCCATCGTCATGCCCATCAACGTCCGTCTCTCGCAAGCCGAACTAACGACAGTACTTAACCATTCTGGGGCCCGCGTGCTCCTGTTTGAGGCCGATTTCGCTCCAACGGTCGAAGCCCTGCGCCCCCATTGCCTTTCGATTCAACACTTTATCAGTCTTGATGGCCCGCTGCCCTCCGCCTCTTTGACCTCGGAAGAGCTCCTCGACAGCGGTTCGGAAGACCCGGTGGACTGGACCCGGATCGACGAAAACAACGTCGCCGAACTCTTCTACACCAGCGGCAGCACCGGAACCCCGAAGGGGGTCACGCTCTCCCATCGATCTCTGTATCTCCATGCTTTATATGCCGCTTCTTCGTTCCGCCCCCCGGAAGAAATGGTCGATTTACACACCATTCCGCTCTTTCATGCCAACGGGTGGGGGCGGCCGCAGTTCTCGACATTTCTCGGCTCCAAGCAAGTGATGGTGCGGCGGTTTGACCCGGCGGCGGTACTCCAATTGATCGAGTCCCATCAGGCGACGGACATGGGCCTCGTCCCGACGATGGCGAACGCGCTTCTCGCCTGCCCAAACCTAGGAAAACATCACACTTCCAGCCTCAAGACGATCTTGATCGGCGGCGCAGCGGCCAACCCTACCTTGGTAGAACGGCTGGAGAAGGCGTTCGGGTGCACGGTGGCCTCCGGGTACGGCCTGACCGAAACATCTCCTGTGCTTTCTTTGGCTTTGCGGAAACCAGGGATTCCCTACCGCGACGAACAGGACCGGTGGAACCGTCAAGCTTCTACGGGTTGGCCCATAGCGGGGGCGGAGATACGGGTGGTGGACGCCCAGGACGTGGAAGTACCGAAAGACGGCGAATCGATGGGTGAAATCATAACCCGCTGCGACCAGGTGATGGACGGCTACTACAAGGAACCGGAAGCGACGGCGGCGGTACTGCGGGACGGTTGGTTCCATACGGGGGACATGGCCGTTTGGGACGAGGACGGCTACCTGCGCATCGTGGACCGGAAAAAAGAGATCATCATCAGCGGCGGAGAGAATATCTCGTCCATTGAGGTGGAAAAAGCGATCTACGCGCACCCGGCGGTGCAGGAGTGCGCGGTGGTGGCGGCTCCGGATCCAAAATGGGGCGAGGTGCCGGCGGCGATTCTAGTCTGCAGGGACGGGCACGCGCTAACCGCCGCCGAGCTGTTGGCATTTTTAGAGACGCGGTTGGGCCGGTTTAAGCTCCCGCGCATCATCGAGGTGGAGACGGAACCGTTGCCGAAGACGGGGACCGGCAAGATCCGGAAGAACGTGCTGCGTGAGCGATTCTGGGCGGGCAAAGCGAGCCGGATTCAGGGCTAAAGCCCGGCGAGATCGATGGCGCCATCGCCGGTCGCGAAACGACGAAGGTAGTCGATTTGGCCCAAGTGGTAGTTGAGGTGGGTAAGCAGGTGCAAGACAAAGCCGCGGACGGTCTGGGGCCGGCCGAGCGGCGCATCCGGATAGAGAGCGTCCAAGTCCGCCGGCTCCAATGCGCCGAGAACCGTCACGATCATTGCCCGCAGGTCCGCAAGGCGCCCGGCGAGTTCCTGCCCAGAGAGGCCAGTGGAGGAGAATTCCAGTGGACGCTCGCGGGTGTAGGCCACACCTCCGATCTTCCGGCCGATGAACTCGCGCAGGTTCCCTTCCAGATGCAGCGCCAGGTTCCCGGCGGAGTTCGAGATGCCCGGCGCGGTCTGCCAGAGAGACTCCGTGGTGGGGAAGGCGGCAATCTCCTGCATCAGGCGCGTGAGATCCCGGGTATACAGGGCGGAAAGTTCGGCGGCGAGAGACATATAAGCCTCTATCATAGTGAGGAATGGTTTCTTTACGTCTGGAGTGCGGCGCGGAACAGAAGGACGAGTTGATTGCGGGATTGTGGGAAGACGGCACGCTGGGCGTGACCGAAATCGACCTGCCCGGCAATCGCACCGAACTGCGCGCCTTCTTTGAAGCCGAGTACGACGCGGCGGCCTATGGCGCGTTCCAGCCCCGGTGGGAGCCAGAGCCCGACGTCGATTGGGCGGCGGAATCCAAGGCGGCCTGGCCGGCGCGGCTGGTGGGCGAGAAGTGGTTCGTGGTCCCGCCGTGGAATGACGAACCGGTTCCGGAAGGCCGAGTCCGTCTGGTAATCAATCCGGGCGTTGGATTTGGGACGGGCGCGGACCTGACGACACAGCTCTGCCTACAGGCGCTGGAACGGGAATTGCGGCCCGAAGACGTGGTCTTCGATTTCGGAACCGGGTCGGGGATTCTTGCGCTGGCGGCGCAGGCACTGGGAGCACGAGCGGTGACGGCGGCCGATATCGATCTGGACGCCGTACTCGCGGCACGGGAAGACCTGCCGCCCGCGGTAGGTTTATTTGTGGGTTCGATCCGTTCGATCCGGGACGCCAGCGTAGACTTGCTGCTGGCCAATTTGAACGCGGAGACGATTGCGAATCACGCGGCAGAGATGCGACGCATCCTGCGTCCCGGCGGGCGTGTCATCATCAGCGGCGTTCCGCCGCGGCACGGCGAACGGGTGGCCAAGGCGTTGACCGCCAACCAACTCCCCCCGCGTGAAGTTCTCGAACAGGACATCTGGCTCCGTATCGTTTGCTGACCCTCTATGCGACTCCTTCCCTTCCTCCTTCTTCTTCCCGCCGTCTTTGCACAGGACGCCGCCCTGAAAAAGCTGGAGGCCGAGATGGAACGGGTCTCCCGTATTGCGGGCGCGACAGTGGGAGCGACGGCGATCCACATTGAATCTGGACGTACGGCCCACCTGAACGCCACCGTCTCCTTCCCGATGGCGAGCACCTACAAGATTCCCATCGCCGTTACGCTGCTGGAACGGGTGGACCGGAGGCAGGAACGTCTGGACCGGATGGTCCCGGTGACAACACGGGATCTGCATCCGGGAAGCGGCACGCTCTCCCAGCTATTTGTGCAACCGGGCGTATCTCTGAGCGTGCGGAATCTGTTGGAGCTCATGCTGCTAATCAGCGACAACACGGCCACCGATATACTTCTGCGGTTAGCCGGGGGCCCCGCGGCGGTAACTGCCAAGATGCAAGAGTTGGGATTGTCCGGCATTCGCGTGGACCGGCCGACGGCGTTGCTGATTGCCGACTATACCGGCGCGAAAGATCTGCCGCTGGAAACCGAGTGGTCTCTGGCTATGTGGCAAGACCGGTTGCGCAGCGGGAGCGCGGACGCGGCGGCGGCGTTCCAGAGCGATCCGCGTGACACCGCGACGCCGGGAGACATGGCGAAACTGCTGGTCCGGGTGCACAAGCGCGATCTGCTGCGCCCGGAGACGGCGGGGATCCTCATCGACATTCTGCAACGCTGCCGGACCGGCGATGCCCGGCTTAAGGGATTGTTGCCCGCCGGCACGATGGTGGCGCATAAGACGGGAACCATGGGTACAGCGGTCGCCAACGACGTGGGCATTCTGACGTTGCCAGGCAACGCGGGGCATGTGGCGCTGGCCGTTTATGAAAAGGCCGGCACGAAATCCGAGGCGGACCGAGAACGGGCCATCGCCGAGATCGCGCGGGCCGTGCACGACTTCTTTCTGTTTCAGTGAACCCCATGACACATTGGCGAGCGAGCCTTACGGAACAACTGCGCCAACTGGGCGTGCCGAGGGGCGGCCTGGTGATGCCCCATGGTTCGCTGCGGGCGATTGGCCCCGTGGTTGGCGGCGTAAATACGGTTGTACAGTCCCTGCTGGACGCTGTGGGCCCGGAGGGAACGGTAGCGGTCTATGTAGATTTCGAGCCGTTCTTCACCGAAGACGACAATCCGGAACAGATTCCCGTATTCGACAAACGAACCGCGCACGCAGCGCGGGACCACGGCGTGCTGCATGAGACGTTGCGTAACTGGCCAGGAGCGCTGCGCAGCGACCACCCGGACGCGGGCGTTGCGGCGGTCGGCGCGGAGGCCGAAGCGATTGTCCGCGATCACCCATTCCAATTCGGCTACGGCCCCGGTACGCCCTTCGAGCGCATCGTCGATGGCGGCGGGCAGGTACTGATGCTTGGCGCTCCACTGGACACGATCACACTCCTGCACTACGCCGAACATGTGGCTCGCATTCCGGACAAACGCGTGCACCGCTACCGAAGGAAAATGCCCTTCCCCGAAGGACCACGCTGGGTAGCGTTCGAAGAGTTTGACACGTCGGACCCGGTACACGACGCGCTTCCCCTCAACTGTTTCGAACAGATCGCCCAGGCGTACCTGGCCGCCGGCGGCGGAAGCAGCGGCCGCTACGGCGACGCTCCCGCCTACCTTTTTCCCGGAAAAGAACTGGTGCGTTTCGCGGTGGAATGGCTAGAGGGATTTCCCTACCCTAGGCCAGCATGACTGACGGATTGTAGACCAGAACGCGCGAACACTCCTCGCACTGCCAGAGCTTATCCGGCTCCGCCTTGACGCCCTGCCAGAAAGCCAGACGCATGGCCATCTGGCAGACGCCGCAAGCACCGTCCACGGCCTCGCAGAGAATCGGACCCGTTTTGTATTTACGGCGGAGACGCTCATACAACGCGGTGAACTGAGGCGACAGCCCGGCCAGCAGTTCCTTGCTCATGGATGCGTTCTTTTCGATCTGGGCGAGGCCGGCCTTGTGCTCGTCACCGGCCGCCTTGAAGTGCTCCATGCCCGCCTTCTGCGCGGCGGCGAGTTCCCCCTGTTCCGCGCGAATACGGGGTTCCAGAGTTTCGGCCTCCTCCATCAACTCCAGGACACGGTCCTCGGCCTTGCCGATTTCCGTTTCGCTGAACTCAATTTCATGCTGGAAGGCCTTCAACTGCGTATCGTTCACGGCCTGTTCGATCTGCGTGCGCAGCTTTTTCAGTTTGGTCTGGCGGAGCTGTATTTCCCCTTCGAGTTGGCGGCGTTCTTTCTCGTTCGCGGCCAAGCGGGTCTGCAGATCGTCGACCTGCTTTTTCTTCGCTTCGACGGACTTCTTTTCGGCGGTCAAAATCTTGGGGAGATCGGCGAGCCGGGTCTGGAGTTGATGGGTCTGGGCGTCCAGGGCTTCCAGACGCGCCAGGATTGAAATCTCAGGAAGCATGCTTGCTAGCGGATTCTAGCACGCAAACGCTCGATAGGCTTGGCCAGGGCGGTTGCGGCGAGGTCCATCTCCTCCACACCGAGGAAACGGCACACGGCGTAGAAGACGGCGACCCCAGCGGGTAGCGCCAGGGCCAGGGTAGCAAGGTAACGGAGACGGCCGGGCGACAAGGCTTGCACCACCAGCCATTCGGCGCCCCAGACCACGAACGACATTACGGCGGCGGCGAAGGTGATCTTGACGATGCTTGCGAGCAAAGCGCGGCCATAGATGCCGCCGATACGGCCACGAAGCAGCAGGAATTGGAAGATGGCTCCAGAGATGGCAACGACCGACGTGGACAGGGCGAGGCCGGCATGACCGAACGTCGTAGCGGTGGTCATCGTGGAGACGATGGCGTAGTTGGTGGCAATCGAGGCAAGGCTGATATACATCGGCGTGCGAGAGTCCTTCAACGCGTAGAAGGCGGGCACGAGGATTTTCAGCGCGGCGTAGCCGACCAGACCGACGGCGAACCAGGCCAATGCGATCGCCGCCTGCTGGGTGTCGTAGGCGTGAAATTCACCGCCCTCAAACAATGCGCCGACAATGGCATCGCCGATCACGATAAGGCCGGCCGAGGAGGGGATGGTCAAGAGAAACACCAGGCCGAGGGACCGCGAGAGCGTTCGCCGGAAATCGTCCATATTTCCGAGGGCAGCGGCGCGGGAGATGGCCGGGAGCGTGGCTCCGCCAATGGCCACTCCGAAGAGCCCGAGCGGGAGCTGCATGAACCGGAAGGCGCAGTTGATCCAGGTGACGGGCCCGTTTAGACCGGTGACGGGATCGACAATCTGCGAGGCGAAGTTGGAATTCACCAGCACATTGATTTGCACCGCCGCGTTGCCGAGAATGGCGGGACCCATGAGCTTAGCGATGTGGAGGAGGCCGGGATGTTGGAAGTCAAAAGCAGGCCGAAAGACGAAGCCTTCGCGGATGAGACTGGGAACCTGCGCGAAGAGTTGAATGGCGCCGCCGCAAAGGACGCCCCATGCCATGCCCTCAATGGGCGTAATGCCGAGGGAAGGTCCGAACACACGCCCCACCAGAAGGCCGAAGATGAGCGAGCCGACGTTAAACATCGACGACGACAGCGCAGGCAGGGCGAACCGGTTACAGGCGTTCAAAACACCCATGACCTGCGCCGCCAGTGCGACGAGCAGGAGAAAAGGACTCATGATGCGCGTCATGCGCACAGCCATCTCAAACTTCCCGGGCACCTGATGAAAACCGGGCGCGAAGGTGTTGACCAGTTCCGGGGCAAAGGCCAAACCCAGCAGACAGATGGCTCCGACGACGACGATGATGGCGGTGGCGACAAGGTTTGCCAGGTAGGCGGCGTCTTCCCGCGACTTTTTCGACAGATACTCCACGAACGTCGGTACAAAGGCGGAACTGAGCGCGCCTTCGGCAAAAAGATCCCGCGTCAGATTTGGGATGCGGAACGCCAGAAGAAAAGCGTCATTGGCCGCGCCAGCGCCGAAGAGGCGGGTAAGCGCCATTTCACGGGCCAGTCCAGTGATGCGGCTGGCGAAGACGGCAACAGAAGTGATGCCGGCCGACCGGGCGACGCTTTCCGCCGTGTTGCGTTGGCGTAACGCCGCTCCCGCCCTGTCCGTTTCCGGCACCTAACCTCCGTATCGCGACAGGAAATGCGCCACGGTGACGATGCCCTGATAGTAATTGGCGAGCTTGAATTTTTCGTTCGGCGAGTGCAGGCCGTCATCCGGCAGGCCAAAGCCCATTAGGATCGTGGGAATGCCGAGATGCCGCGCGAAGTCACCGACGATAGGGATGGATCCGCCGGAGCGCGTGAAGACGGTCTTGCGACCGAGAGACTCTTCAAACACCTCAGCGGCGACGGCAATGGCCGGGTGGTCCGGATTGACCAACAGGCCTGGGCTGGCTCCGAGAACACGTACGTTGGCTTGAATGCCGGCCGGCGCATTGGCCTTCACCCACTGCCGGAAGGATTCCACGATGGCTTCGGGATCCTGGTCTGGGACGAGGCGGAAGCTGACCTTGGCGAGGGCCTTGGCGGGGATCACTGTCTTCGAACCGGCTCCCGTGAAGCCGCCGGCGATACCGTGCACTTCCAGGGTTGGGCGGGACCACGTTTTTTCAAACACGCTGCGGCCGGGTTCGCCCGTGATCGCGGTGGAGCCGATTTCCTGGTGCAGGTATTCGGTCTCATTGAACGGCAGGCTATTCCAGCTTTCAATCTCTGCGGAGACGGGTTCGCGCACCGCGTCATAGAAGCCGGGAATTTGTACAACGCCGTCGGCATTCTTGGCTTTGGCTAGCAGTTCGACCAGACCGAAAACAGCATTGGGAGCGGCTCCGCCATACAAGCCGGAATGGAGGTCGCGCGCGGGTCCGGATGCTTCCACTTCCGTATAGACAAGGCCACGGAGGCCGATACAGAGAGTGGGAATGCCTTCGGCGTACAGCGCGGTATCGGACACCAGCGCCACATCGGCCTTGAGCTTCTCTTTGTGTTGCGGCACGTATTCCGCAATGGATGCGCCGCCAATCTCTTCTTCCCCTTCAATGAGGAATTTCAGATTGACGGGAAACGTGCCAAGCAGCGCCTTGAGCGCTTCCAGGGCCTTGATGTGGGTGTACATCTGGCCCTTGTCGTCCACCGCCCCACGCGCGTAGATATTGCCGTTGCGAACGGCAGGTTCAAAGGGCGGCGATTCCCAGAGTTCAAGCGGATCAGGCGGTTGCACGTCATAGTGCCCGTAGCAGAGAACCGTGGGTTTGCCCGGTGCGTGCAGCCAATCGGCATAAACCAGCGGGTGGCGGGCGGTGGGGATAGTCTCCACATTTTCCATGCCGGCGGCGGTGAGCGCATCGGCCACGAACCGGGCGGCCTTCGCCACATCACCGGCATGTTCGGGGAGCGTGGAGATGCTCGGAATACGGATGAAAGTGAACAGCTCTTCCAGAAGCCGCGCCGCATTGGCATCCACCCACTGAGTAATGGCCGCAAGGCCCGGTGCACTGGACATAGAATCCTTCATTATAGAGGCCCTACGCCCGCCGGCTACTGCCGGTACAAGTGGTCGCGGACGCGGAGATACCATTCGGCGCCCAGATCATCGCGCCAAGCCTCCACCGGCGAGGCGCACCAGCGATCCGGGACGGCTAACTCCGGCAAAATGCCGCCGCGAACAAAGGCCTGAATTCCGATGTCCCGGCCCAGCTTTTTCGCGAGCGCCACGTCCTGCTGCACGTTGCGTTGCTGGAGCAGGCGGATGGTGGTCTCCTTCGGTTGAAATTCGTTTTTCAAGGGACGGCAGAGATGATCCCGCCAGGGGCTGATCATGGCCGCATCGGCCCGGGACTCCGGCGCGGGAAGGCCCCAAAACTTGTGCTGAAAGGCCGGAATCTGGGCGGCGACAATGCGCGCCTCCATGGGGTAAATGATCCAACGATCCCCTACCCACAGCTGTGCCTCAATCTTGAAACGGCGGACCGGCGCGTCATTGGCGACATACAGGTCCAACCAATAGGTGAGAACCTCTTCCCTGGACGTCTTGCCCTGAATGGGCAGGGAGACCTTTTCCAGACGGTCCGGAATACCGTTCGGGTTGTAGGCCTGTTGGTAGAGCACCACGCGGGCCGTATTTTCAGGATTCTGGCCGATTTCGAGCGAATAATCGACGTTGGCCGGAATTGTGGCCGTCAAAAGAAAACTGGCAAACCCGTTGCGGGCGAGGGCGGGAGAGAGAATCTCCCGCGGCCGGTCGACATGATCCTGCGCGATAACCTTTCCATCGGCCCCGGCGCGCTGGAACTCCGAACGGACGAAGAGTTCCTGCGCGGGGAGTGTAGTTGTAAGGATCGCGAGCAGACTCCAGGAGCGCATGGAGAGACGCCTGGCACTAGGCGAGATCGAACTTCTCGATGTGAACGGTGGGGTCGCCGGTAACCAGAACCGGGCGGGCGAAGATGCCTTCGAGTTCCTCCAGGTATTGGTTACGGTGCGATTTCAGCACCTTGGCTACTTCCGGGTGCACCCGGAGCACAATATTCTTGTCGTCGACGGCTTTGGCGATTTTCTGTGCTTCGAGCAGAATTTCGCCGATTACCGTCGCCACGCTCTTCACCGAGCCAGAGCCTTCGCAGTAGATGCAAGGCTGGCACAACGTGCGCTCCAGCGATTGCTTGACCCGCTTCCGGGTAATGGCGACGAGGCCAAAGTCGTTGAACTGAAGAATTTTGTAAGGGGCGCGATCCACGCGCATCGCCTCTTCGAGAGCGGCCATGACCTTCTGCCGGTTTTTCCGCTCATCCATGTCGATAAAATCGACGACGATAATGCCGCCCAGATCGCGAAGGCGAATCTGGCGGACAATTTCCTTTACCGCTTCGGTGTTGGTCTTGACGATCGTATCTTCCAGGCGGTTCGACTTGCCGACGAACTTACCGGTATTGATGTCGATGGCGACCAGCGCTTCGGTCTGGTTGATGACGATATAGCCGCCGGACTTGAGCCAAACCTTCGGGCGCAGCGCCTTTTCGAGTTCATTGGTGATGCCGAAAGCGTCAAAGATCGGGACAGGGCGGGTCCAGAGCTTCACGCGATTGATCATCTGCGGCTGGAAGCGTTGGACGAACTGGACCGTGCTGGCGTAGAGTTCCTCGCTGTCGAGCCAGATCGTCTTGAAATCGGAAGAGACCTGATCCCGGAGCGTGCGCTGCACGATGTCGAGATCGTGGTGGACCAAACAGGGCGCGTTCTTCTTCTCGGACTTCGTGCGGATGTCCAGCCAGAGGTTGTAGAGGAATTGCATATCGTTGGCGATATCCTCTTCGGTCTGGCCTTCACCGGCGGTGCGGATGATGAAACCACCGGACATTCCCTGGCGATGCTGCTGGAGAATCCGTTTGAGGCGCAGGCGTTCTTCATCACTGGCGATCTTGCGGGAGACCCCGTTGTGATCGACGGTGGGCATGTAAACGCAATATCGTCCGGGGAGGGCGATATGGCTGGTAATGCGGGCGCCCTTCTGCGCGATGGGCTCCTTGGCGATCTGAACAAGAATTTCCTGACCCGCTTTCAGCAGATCCGTGATGGAGGGCAGGGGGGGCCGCTCGGTACGATCGCGGAAGGGGCGGCGCTCCGGCTTCGCCTCCGCGGCACGCTCTTCGGGAACAGCTTCAACGGTCTCTTCGGGGGCGAGGGCGGGGGCGGCTCCGGCAGCGGCGGCCGGGCGGGCGTCATCCCGCTCTCCGCTGCGGCCACGGCGACGGCGGCCTCGGCGGCCACGCTGGAAACGGGCTCCGCGGTCCCGCTCGCGCAGAGCCGCGGTCAGGCTATGGGGCTGGCGGGCGGGTTCAGGACCGCCGTCGGCGCCTTCTTCGGTTTCTACGTCTTCTGCCTCATCCTCATCGGCATCGGCGATATCTTCCACATCCACTTCGCCGGCGATCATCTCCTCGGCGGCGCGTTGGGCGGCGTCGGCCTCATCTTCCTCTTCGGCACCAGCGTGATCGGTCAGCAGTTCTTCGCGGGCCTCGTCGATCGCATCGACCTCTTCGAGTTCAGCCGGGTCAATATCATCCGGCAGCTTGGCGAACGACGTATCCACGTAGGCCGTTTCCACGGCGATGACGGGAGGAGGCTCGGGAAGCGTTTCGACGGCGGCCGCTGCCGGCTCCTCTTCGGTTTGCGGTTCTTCTTGCGGTTCTGCGGCGGAAGCAGAGGCAGCTTCTTCCGCGATGGCGGCCACGCCGGCGGCAGCGGCGGCGGCGATTTCCGGTTCCGCAACGGAGGGCTCCACAGCCTCCTCGGTTACAGCTTCGGCGGCAGGCGGGGGCGGCGGTTCCGGGGCCGGAGCGGCCCGGCGGTATTTCGCCAACGATTCGCCGGGGAGCAGGAAGACGGGCTCGGCGGGTTCCGGGCTCAGAATATCAGCGACGCGAGGCGCCGGGACGGGCGTATCGCCGGGAATCGGTTCGTTGTCGTCCGCTTCGGAAGCGGGGTCCTGCGCAGCATCGGCGGAAGCGTACTTGGAGTCAGGGAGCCCCGAACCGCCGCGGCGGCGTCCGCGATCTCTACCGCGTCCACGTCCGCGATCCCTTCCACGACCGCGATCCCGTTCCCGGAATGGCCGGACTTCGCCGTTCGAGGAGGCGGCGGCTTCGGATTCCGGAGCGGTTTCGGCAACAGCGGCTTCGACGGGTTCCGGCGAATCGGCAACGGGTTCAGCGGCAGGCGCTCGGTAAGGGGCGCTATCGCGCTCACGGTCCCTGTCGCGATCGCGGTCCCGATCCCGTTCCCGGGAGTGGGAATGACGAACCGGCTTTTCATCGCTTACTTTGTCGAGATCGTCGGAATGGTCGTCGGCGAAATCGGACACATATAAGAAGGTGTCCCGTTCGAGGCCCAGATCCACGAAGGCCGATTGCATGCCGGGAAGGACGCGCGTCACCCTTCCTTTGTGGATACTGCCGGCCAGGGAGTATTCGTTGGCCCTCTGGAAAAAAATCTCTACGAGGACATCATCCTCAAGAATAGCCACCTTTGTTTCGTGGCGGTTGGAGGAAATAACTAATTCTTTGCTCATCGCATGCTCTCCTTAGGGAGCAGGCGGCGCGTACGGGAGCGGCAGTACCAAAGACACGACCAGTGCCGGCAACGGGCGCAGACCGGGCTAGCGGCAGCGGGATGCTGCCGGGAGCGGGCCGAAGCGAATTTTGCGATAGGTCGATAGGCAACAATTTGTTGAACATACCGGGACCGTGCGCTTGGGGGAATCACAGCCTGCACAGGTCACGGCCGGCATTGGAATCTTTTTGTACTGGCGCTCGACGAGCCGCCGCTAACGTTCTCGGTCTGCCGGGGCCGCACTACTCGGTAGCGGGCGACGGCGGTAAAAAAGGCAGAAAAAGGAACTACTCGGGCCGCCGGGGGCTGCGGGTGCAGCAACCGCTCCGGGGCGAAAAGACGATGGGGTGCGGACGGTCAAATGATCCGCGGGAGGGGCGCCAACTGGCAGCCAGTGGGCTATCGAGATTGGGAAGCCGTCGGTCGGCTGCGTCATCACGTAAAGAAAACCTGAACTTGAAAATCTTTGGGCCTGCCGGATTGCCCGGGTAGGGCCAGCAGAACTACCACAAGTTTAGCCGATTCCGCGCAAGGGCGGAGACAGGTTTTTCCAAAAATGGAAGACGAGAGGGTTGCACCCGCCACGGGGACCTGCCAGAATGTCGATATTCGCGGGCGTACGAAAAGAAATTTCGCGCCGCCTGTTGTTACGGGGATGTGAAGGCGCCAGTAGTCAGGGCGCCTTTCTTCTGCCCACAGGCCAGGGCGTCGATTGTGAAATAAAATAGCAGTCGATATGGAATTGCGTACTTTAGGAAGAACAGGCCTGCCGGTGTCTAAACTCGGCCTGGGCGCGGCGTCATTGGGCGGGATCTATGGCGGCATGAGCGGCGACGAAGCGGCGCGGCTGGTGCATGCGGCGCTCGATCACGGCATTAACCTGATCGACACGTCGCCGTATTATGGCGTGACGCGGTCGGAAACGGTGCTGGGGCCGGCGCTGAAGGGCATTCCGCGCGACCGGTACCTGATGGCCACCAAATGCGGCCGGTACGACGACGCTCTTTTTGATTTTTCCGCCGAACGGGTAACAAGGAGCGTCGACGAGAGCCTGCAAAGAATGGGCCTGGATGTAATCGACATTTTCCAGGTGCATGATATTGAGTTCGGTTCGATCCAGCAGGTGGTGGAAGAAACGCTGCCGGCGCTGGAGAAGATTCGCGCGGCGGGAAAGATCCGGTTTATCGGGGTGACAGGTATTCCCATGAAAATCTTCGAGTACGTGATCCCGCGCCATCAGATCGACACGATTATTTCTTATTCGCGGTACACGTTGATCGACCAGGCGCTGGAAGATCTGTTCCCGCTGCTCGATGCGCACGGCATCGGGCTGATGAACGCATCGCCAGTGGCGCTGGGTCTTTTGAGTCCGCATGGTCCACAGGCGTGGCACCAGGCCAAGCCGTCTTTGAAGGAGTTCTGCGCGCAGGTGGTGGCGAAGTGGAACGCCAAGGGCGTCAACCTGGCCAAGCTGTCGTTGCAACATTCGATGGCCTGCGCCAAGATTCCGTGCACGCTGACGGGCGCATCGACCATCGCCGAATTGGATTCCACTGTGGCCGCCGCCAATGAACCGGTGGATGAGCAACTGATGGCCGAGGTGCTGGCCGACTTTGCTCCCGTGAAGAATCAGACGTGGCCGCAAGGGCTGCCGGAGAACAACGACGCGTGGGCGCTAACATAGTCCCATGCCGACCATGAAGGCGCTGGTAAAGCGCGAGGCCAAACCCGGTTTGTGGATGGAAGAAGTGCCGGTCCCCGGGATGGGCATTAACGACGTCAAAATCCGGGTGGACCGCGCATCGATTTGCGGTACCGACGTCCATATTTATAAGTGGGACGCCTGGGCGGCGAAGACGATACCCGTGCCCATGGTGATTGGACATGAATTTGTGGGCGAAATCGTGGACGTCGGCAGTAATGTCCACGATTTCGCGCCGGGCATGCTGGTGAGCGGCGAAGGGCATGTCACCTGCGGCCTATGCCGGAACTGCCTGGCGGGGCGAAGGCATCTCTGCGCCCATACGAGCGGCGTCGGGGTCAACCGGCCTGGCTGCTTTGCCGACTACATCGTACTGCCGATGACCAATGTCTGGCACCATGACGAAACGATTGATCGCGACGTGGCCGGTATTTTTGATCCGTTCGGCAATGCCGTGCATACGGCGCTATCCTTTCCCGTACTGGGCGAGGATGTGCTGGTGACCGGCGCGGGCCCGATCGGCATTATGGCCGCCGCCGTGGCCGTGCACGCGGGCGCGCGATATACGGTTATCACCGATGTGAACCCCTACCGGTTGGAGTTGGCGCGCAAACTGGGCGTGACGCGCGCGGTGGACGTGAGCAAGGAATCGCTGGAGGATGTGCAGCGCGAGTTGGGGATGAAAGAGGGCTTCGACGTGGGAATGGAGATGTCGGGCAATCCGGCTGCATTCCGGAGCATGTTGGCCAACATGGCCCACGGCGCGAAGATCGCCATGCTGGGCATTCCGGCGGGCGGAGAGATGGCGATCGATTGGAACACCGTCATCTTCAACATGCTGACCATCAAGGGCATCTACGGACGCGAGATGTATGAGACCTGGTACAAGATGACGGTCATGCTGCAATCCGGCCTTGCGATCAAACCAGTGATTACGCACCGCTTCCCGGCAGCCCAATTCCAAGAAGGTTTCGAACTGATGGCAAGCGGCGCGTCCGGCAAAATCATTCTGGACTGGAACGGCGGAGCTTAGCTTTCCGGCCAGAGCGCGAATTTCCGGATCTCGGGATTGTAACGGTGCACCTCGCCGGAATGGATCTCATAGACCCAGCCGTGCAGACGGAGCCCGCCTTCGTCCATCCGCCGTTTCACGCTCGGGTGCGTCAGCAGGTGGTCGATTTGGGCGATGACGTTCTCCCGGCAGAGATGATGCAGCTTTTTCTTTGCCGGAGCCTTTGGGTATTTGGTGTTGACTGCGTCAATAGCTTCATCGGCATAGTGCAACCAGCGTTCGACGGCGGGCAGGTTGTCCAGCGCTTTGGGCTTTAGCAGCGCTTTCAGCGCGCCGCAATCGGAGTGGCCGCAAACAATGATGTCGGTGACTTTCAAGGCGGTAACGGCGTATTCGATGCTCGCCGATACGCCGACGCGCTGGTCACTATAGATGGGGACCAGGTTGCCTGGCGTGCGCTCGACGAACATGTCGCCGGGGTCGGCATCACATAGATCCGCCGGATCCACGCGCGAATCGATGCAGGTCATGAACAGAACCTGCGGATCCTGATGGTGCGCCAGTTCCTCATAAATGGCACGGCGTATGGGGAAAACTTTCTTGCGGAAGCGCAGAACGCCTTGGCGGATATCTTCAATTTCAGTCATGATCCGGTAATCTCCTGGACAAGTTGAAAAAAGCCCCTCTTACGATCGGTATCAATACCCCAATGGACAGGCGGCGTCTGGTAGCCCTCAATATCGAGCATTCCCCATGACGCATACTCGGAGACGGCGGCCACGCAATGATTTTCCGGTTTGTCGAATTCGAAATGATCGTCTTCGTTAAACAAGATTGGCTTCGGCGTGTAGCCCGGCTGCTTGCGGACCGCGCGGACCATCTCGCCGATCCGCGCCGGCGTCTTCACGCCATTGCCATGCAGCAGAACGAAATCAGAGACGCGCGTGACCTCCGGCGGCGGCAGCGTATTGCCGTTGAAACTCACGCCGACCAATAAGCGGCGGCGGCGCAGCGTTATCGCCTGCGCATCACGAATGAGCAGGGGAATCAGGTCCGGGCGCAGCACATCGTGATCATACTTGCGGTTATTGCACTCATTGGCAACTTCCAGCAGGACGTTCCGATACTCTCGCGACAACACGAATTCCACCGTATTCCGCAGCGCGTTGCGTACGGCCTTACTGTCTTCGAGCACCTGGTCCTGTCCAAAATAAAAAACGCCGAGCAAAGGGGCCATGCCCAACTCATCGGCGCGATCGAGAATCAGCCGGAGCCGGTTGAGATACTCCGGTGCCAGGTCGCCGCGCGGCGTGAAAGCGCCGGTCAACCATGGTTGCTGGCCCGCGTATCCGCGCGGGTTGCCTCCTTGCATGTTCAAGGTAAAACTCAGAACCCCATGTTTGCGCCATTCCGGCATCGCGGCGACAAACTCGCGCGTGTTCCGGTCCGGGTCCCATTGGCCCGTATCCGTATACTTCCACTGGGCAACGGTGTCCGGATTCCGGTCATCGAAGATACCCTGCACCATGCGGGTATTCATCAACAGTCCTTCCACTTTCTTGCCGCGCCAACTCCGGCCGGCATAAGTCGGCTTGTTATTCAATAGAAACGCGTCACCGTCAATCGTCAGTTCTGTTTGCCGATAGCTCGTCTGCAACGCGGCGGCAAGAAAGGTTCGGCGGAGCAGCATGGAGCCCAGAATACACCGCCGGGAATAGACAGCCAACGCTACACTGCGAAGGTGGATAGTATTTGCGTCTATTGTGGGTCGAACCCCGGCTTTGATCCGGCCTTTCTCGCCGCCGCCGTATCGTTGGGAACGGCCATGGGAAATCGCGGGTTGCGGCTGGTCTACGGCGGCAGTCATCTGGGCATGATGGGGGCTCTCGCCGACGCGGTGTTGGCGGCGGGAGGAAGGGTTACTGGCGTTGTTCCCCGGCTTTTGATCGAGAAGGAAGCCGCCTATCTGGCGCTGGAGGATCTACACATAGTGGACTCCATGCACGAACGTAAGATGCGCATGGCGGATCTTGCGGGCGGTTTCGTCTCCTTGCCCGGCGGCTTCGGCACGTTGGATGAGACGTTTGAAATCGCAACCTGGGCGCAACTAGGCATTCATGCCAAACCCGTCGTGTTGTGGAACGTAAACGGCTTCTATGACAATCTGTTCGCGTTCCTGGACCAGATCGTGACGGCCGGCCTGCTCCGTCCGCAGCATCGGCAACTGGTCCGCGAAGCACGGACGCTCGAAGAAGTCTTCCAAAGGCTGGCTGAACCCGTGGAAGCAGGCGGAGGGAAGTGGATGCCCGGCGACCTACGTTAGATCACTGGACAGGGCGGGGCGGGCGCCACGACCGCCGGCATCGGTATTGCCTGGCCAAGGGGCATGATTTTCTGCGCGAACTGCCCCGGCCTGCCGGTCACCAGCGGAGTTAACGGCGAAGCGCACACCGTCGTATCCCGCATGGGGGGAGCGACGTGAATCACGCGGCCCGGAGCAAGAGAACGATTGCGCGCCAAATGCTTCATTATCCCTCTGGCCGCCTCACGGACTACTTTCTCCCGGTTCGGCAGAGCGGACTGGGCATAAGCTACCCCCAGAGCGAGCAACAAAAGCGAGGCGCGGATCATGCCGAGAGTATACACGGCCATTTACAAAAAAAGAAGGCCCGGCGAAGCCATGTTACTCGCCGCACTTTTCTTTCCGAATCCGCAGCGCCTCCGGCATCCACTCCTGAAACTGCCGGATACGAGTCTCGTGGCTCGGGTGAGTTGACATAAATTGGGCCGGCCCGCGGCCGCCGGAGGCCTGTCCCATGCGCTCCCACAACTTGGGCGCTTCGGTGGGATCAAAGCAGGCGCGGGCAACATAAACCAGCCCCATATAGTCGGCTTCCGATTCGTGCTCGCGTGAGAATGGCAGCAGTACGCCGAACTGTGCACCTACCCCAAGTGCTCCCATGACAGCACGTTGCTGGGCCGGATCCATATCGCTTATCGCTACGCCGGCCGCCAGAGTTCCGATCTGCACCAACTTCTGATGCGCCATACGTTCCGCGCCGTGACGCGCGATGGCGTGCGCAATCTCGTGCCCCATGATGACGGCCAGCCCGTCCGCATTCTTCGCCACCGGCAAGATGCCCGTATATACCGCCACCTTGCCGCCTGGCAGACAGAACGCGTTTACCTGCGGCGAGTCGATTAGGCTGTACTCCCAGCGGAAGCCGGGATCTTCGGCCACCGCGCTGATACGGGAGCCGATCTGTTGAATCAGTTCCGCGTTCTGCCCCGTGTTGACCACTCGCTCCTGACGCAGAATCTGCCGGTACGACTGCAAACCCAGCGACGCTTCCTGTTCCCGGCTGATGTCCACCAGCTGTTTCCGGCCGGTCAGCGGCACCACTTCCTGGTTCGAGAAATAGTAGTAAATACCGTAGATGGCGAAGAGCAACACGGGGAGCAGCTTTACGCCGCTACGCCCGCCGCCGCTATTTCCGAAGGGTCCCATAGCCGTCTACCGGTTCTTCATGAAACGGCCGAGCATGCCGATCACATCGTCCACGGCGGAGCCATCACGATTGGAGTCCAGCAGCGGCGTCAACATGCCCAACAGCCCTTCCGGCTGCGCGGGCGCATCCTGACCGCCCAGATAGCCCGCCTGCGTGGACTGCTTGCTCAATGATCCCATCACCATGGTCGCCACCACGGGCAGCATCTGTTTGAGGATGTCAGACCCAATGCCGGTCTGTTCGCTCGCCTGCGCGGCCACAGCCCTGCTAGCGTCCTTGCTGCCAAGCAAGTGGCCAAGAATGCCGTTGCCTTCCTGGTAGGTGCTTTCGGAATCCAATAGCTCCGGATTGTCAATGTACTGGCTATGATTGCCATTGGCGAGCGCGCCCAGCAGACTTTCCAATCCGCCTTCCTGCGCTACGTTCCGTTGCAGCCCATTTCCTAACGCCGGCACCAATTGTTGCAGCGCCGCCATCGTCTGATTCTCGTCCAACCCGAAACGGTTTCCAAGTTGGCCTACCGCCGAGTTGCCGCCAGCGCTCATCAGCATTTCCAGTAAGTTCATTTCACAATTCCTTTCGGTCCGGTCACGGTCAAAATATTCTTGGAGGTTCCCCGGGAGAGATGCCGCTTCTACTCTAGCTGTTTCCAGTTGCGACATGGATTTTTTTGATGGCGGGTTGCAACGCGGCGCTCATTGCGGGACTCTACCTATTCGTGGGGGATTTGCCCCCCGCGAACTGCTAGGAGAAGCGAACAATGGATTTTGAAACCGTAAAGGCCAAGTACCAGGGCGTCATCGATCTGGCGAAGTCGAAGAATGTCAAGCTGCACAACGTGCACGTCGAAAACGAAAAGTTGCTCATCAAGGGCGACGCGCCGAACCAGGATGTGAAAAATGACGTGTGGAACAAGGCAAAGGCCATTGACCCGGTCCATGCCGACCTGACGCTCGACATCAATATTGACCCCAGCCTTCCGGCCCCCGCTCCTGACGTCAAGACCTATACCGTCGTCGCCGGCGACTCTCTGTGGCGCATTGCGCAGAACCACTTGGGCAACGGAGCCCGCTACCCCGAGATCATCAAAGCCAATCCCGGAAAGTTGAAAGACGAAAACTCCGTGATACATCCCGGCGACGTTTTGGTCATCCCGTAGACCGCAAATTGGATACCCTGAAAGGGCCGCGGCGCCGGTGCGCCGCGGCCCTTTTTCTTTTGTGCGTTACCTCCTGTTCTATAAGCCCTACGGCGTCCTGACGCAATTCACGGACCGCACCATTCCGCCGCGTCCCACGTTGGCCGATTACATTTCCGTCCCTCATGTCTATGCCGCCGGACGGCTTGATGCCGACAGTGAAGGCCTGCTGCTGCTTACGGACGACGGCCGTTTGAAACACCGCCTCTTGCAACCCGAATTCGCCCATCGCCGGACCTACTGGGTACAGGTGGAAGGCGTGCCCGATGCCTCCGCGTTGGAGCGTCTGTCCGCTGGCGTCATCATTCAAGGGGATCGTACGCGGCCTGCCGACGCCAATGTGTTGGATGAACCCGATCTGCCGCCGCGCTGCCCGCCCATTCGCTCCCGCGCCGCGATCCCCACAAGCTGGATTTCACTTACGCTCACCGAAGGCCGCAACCGGCAGGTGCGCCGCATGACGGCCGCCGTCGGCTATCCCACGCTTCGGCTGGTACGGTGGTCCATGGAAAATCTCACCATTGCCGGGCTACAACCGGGCCAGTGGCGGGACCTCACTGCTTCCGAGTTGCGCTCTCTGCGCCGGATTTGTGGCTGACTACCGGTTACTCACTCCGCCCTCGGCGAACGTCGCCATACGGTTATAAAGAGCCAACGCGCCATCCAGCACCGGCATGGCCATCGCCGCGCCGGACCCTTCGCCTAATCGCATGTCCAAATCCAGAATCGGCCGCGCGCCCATAGCCCCCAACAGCCGGCGATGCGCCGGCTCCGCCGCCACATGGGAAAAGAGCAGATACGGCAATACACCCGGCGAGATCGTGTAGGCCGCCAGCGCGGCGGCGGAGGAGATGAATCCGTCCACGACCACCGGAAGGCGCAACGAGGCCGCTCCCAGCAGGAACCCCGCCATCGTAGCGATTTCAAAGCCGCCCAGCGCCGCCAGAATCTCTACCGGATCGCGCACGCCCTCGTGCAGCGCTAGCGCACGCCGGATGACCTCGGCCTTGCGCGCCACGCCGGCCGCATCCACGCCGGCGCCGGGACCCACGGCATCTCCCGGAGCCGCACCCGCGTAAGCGCAGAACAACGCGCTGGCGGAGGTGGTATTGCCGATCCCCATTTCACCCACGGCGGCTATGTCGCAACTGGCGCGCAGTTGGCGGGCCAGCCCGGCGCCGTTATGCAACGCCTGTACGGCGGTCGCGATATCCATGGCAGGTTGTACGGCGAAGTTGGCCGTTCCGCGTCCCAACCGCATATCGATTGTGCCCGCGATCGGATCGCCATCCACGCCGGCGTCCACAACGTACGGCGCAATGCCGAACTGTTGGCACAACACGTGGATGGCCGCGCCTCCGCGCACGAAATTGGCCGCCATCTGCACGGTGACCTCTTTGGGAAAAGCGCTGATTCCTTCGGCGGTCACGCCATGGTCCGCGCAGAAGATCGCCATGGCCTTGCGGGCTACGGTCGGCCGCGGCGTATCGGTTGCCAACGCCAGCCGCAAGACCAACTCCTCCAGATAGCCGAGGCTCCCGGGGGGCTTGGTCAGCGAGTCCCAACGCGCGGTGACCGCGTGCGAGACCTCCTCGCCGGCAGGGGGCGGAATATTAATCGGGAAACGCAAGGGAAATTACCTCCAGATAGTCCTGTCGAAACGCGCCCGGATCGCCGTCGGTCGCCAGGTGCCACAGCACGGAGTTCACGCCGGCATGGGCCACAATCGCCGTGTTGCCCTGCATGGGAATTTCGTTCCAGGCCGACTCTACGCGGATGCAGAACTCCACCCAACTCTCGCCTTCCGGGGGAGTCATCCCAAACCAATCACGCATCGCCTCGGCTGCCTCTTCCGGCCAAGCCAACTCGACCTCGGTCCAGGTCTTCAGCTCCCATGCCCCCAGGTTCCGTTCTTTCAATGCCGGCAAGACCTGCAGAGCCGCGCCCGGAAACAGCCTCTCCGCGGTGTGCCGCGCCCGCAACAACGGGCTGGTCAATACACGGTCCACCGCCAGATCCAAGGGATCTATTACCGTCTCCGCCAACGGCACATCGCTGTTGCCCAGCAGCCGGCCGGAGACCACCGGCCTTGCATGCCGGATCAAATAAATCATGCCCATGCCAACACCCCCAAAGTCACCGCTTCAGATACCTGGCACATCGCCCCGAGACAATCCCCGGTCACTCCGCCCAGCCGCTCCTGAAACCAGCGGCGCATAGCGGCGAGGAGCAGCAGATTCGCCGCCAGCGCCGCTGCGCCCGCCGGCCAACCGCACAGGGCAGCCAACAATCCGGCTTGACCCAACGCCACGACGGCCGCGCCGCGGGGCAGGCTCTCGCCGAACGCCCGGCCCAGACCCTCGCCCGCCGCCGGCGCCCACGCCGCCAATAGGACCATGAACGCGCGCGAAAGCCCCAACGCGGCCGGCAACCGCAACCAAACATTACCTTGCATGCCGGCCAGCGCCTGCCACCGGAAAAGAAGCGAGCAGACCAACGCCGCCGCGCCGTGCGCGCCAATGCGGCTGTCTCGCAAAATCAGCAGCATCTTTTCGCGGGAACGGTAGGCCCGGACCGCGTCGCAAACATCCGCCAGCCCGTCTTCATGCAAGCCGCCGGTTAGAATAGCCAGCAAAATGACAATCGCCAGCGGGCCCAACTTCCATGGCCAAAGCGGGGCCAGAACAAGGCCCAGCAGAATACCCACCAGCGGGAAGGCCCACGCCGCGCGCCCGGGCGGCTGCGGCGGCGCCGGTACCGGCAGGATAGTCAGGAACTGCAAGGCGCCGCGCATCGTTATTTCAACCGCAGCGGAGCGCCGAAGATCAGCCAATACGCTTCCACTGCGCGTTCCATCGCCGCCTGGTTCAGCCATCCGGCGCGGTCCCGGAACTCGCGCGCCAACGCGTTGTCCGGCACAATGCCGCAACCCACTTCATTCGTCACCAGCACGCAGGGAAGCGGCGACGCAGCCATCGTATCCAGCTGCGCCGTCATGTCGATCTCCCGCCCAGAGAGCATCACATTGCTTAGCCAGAGCGTCAGGCAGTCGACAATCATGACGTCCAACGAGCCTTCCACGCGCCTCACCACGCTCGCCGGATCGAACGGTTCTTCTTCGGTCGCAAATTCGCCGGCGCGCTCATCCTGGTGCTTGCGGATGCGCTCCCGCATCTCGTCGTCAAACGCCTGTGCGGTCGCCAGAAAGCCGCGCCGCGGCCCATAGCGCCGGGCAAGCTGCAACGCGTGACGGCTCTTGCCGCTGCGGCTACCGCCGCCCACGAGTAGAATCGGCATTCCAGTTCCCCTTCCCCTCCGCTGCGGTCAATACGGCCGCCACAGTCCCGCTGTGGGCAAAAGCCACGCCTGCCGCGCCGCGGGCCGCGGCCTTGCGGCAAATGTCCACCCATCCTTCGTGCCGGCGGTGCCGTTGATGAATTTCGCCGCTGCGCAGCGCGATCCCGCCAATGGCCGGCACATCCTCCGCCGCAATAGCTCGCTCCAACGCCGCCAATAGCGCCTCAAACTCGTCCAGTTCCGCCCCTGTGTAGGCCGGCACCGGACACGCCAACGTTTCCACCATCGGCCCGCCCAGATCATGGACGGCGATCTCCATAGCGGGCCAGGCCGCGCCCAATCGCCGTAGCAACTGTCCCGCGCGCGGCAAAAACGCCACCGGTTCCGATCCGAACATTGTCGCGTCGCTTGCGCCTTCGGCCCGCTGCACCAGCCGCGCCGTCGTCTCCGGCGTCCAATTCACCCCCATCAGATCGCCCACCGCTCGCACCGCTGCCACGCAGTCCGCCGTAGAGGAGCCGCAACCGCGCCCCACCGCAATATCTGAATCGATCGCCAGCGTTAACGCTCCGGGCCCGCCCCAAGCCAGCTGCGCTGCCTCTAGCGCCTTGGTCTTCCACGCCGGCGTCACGCGCCATTCCTCCGCCGGACACGCGGTCGCCGTACTGCGATAGGCAGGCATTGGCAACGTAACCAGGAACGGTTCCACGCGCCCCTCACGGCGGACCGCGCCTTGCAGAATCTCGCCCGCATGGCCAATCGCCTCACCGCGACCAAAGTAACCAGACAAAGAACGGTCCTCCCAATAGCGCCGTGGTCACGCCCACCGGCACTTCCAACGGCGCAAACGCGCTCCGCGAAATCGTATCGCAAATCACCAGGAACGCCCCGCCGCCGAACAACGACGCCGGCATCAACACGCGATAATCCGGCCCCACGATCCTCCGCAACAGATGCGGCACTAGTAAGCCCACGAAGGCAATCGGCCCCGTCACCGCCGTCGTAGTTCCCACCAGCACCGCGCCTGCCGCGAAGCCTTGCCAGGTGATCCGGCGAAAATCGACGCCGCGGCCCGCCGCCCATGTCTCCCCGTAGGAGATCACGTTCAACATGCGCGTCTTCCGTAACATCCACAGAAACAACGGCGCCAACGCCAACGCCAACGCTCCCAGCACCGGATACTCCACCGCGTCCACGCCGCCGATTAACCAATGCGTAATCTGGAAACTGCGCGTGATGCCCGCCAGGCTATGCAGCAACAAAACTAACGCGGAGCAGATGCCATTCACCGCAATGCCGGTCAACAGCAAGGTGAACGCGGAGAATCGCCGCATTTGCCCTAACCCCATCACCAGCGCTACTACTGCACCCGCCCCCGCTAACGCCGCCGCCCAAACTATTGGGAAGGCCGTGCTGTCTCCCGGAGCAAAAGCGATCGCCGACACCGCGCCCAGCGCCGCCGCGGCGGAAACGCCCAGGCTTGACGGAGTAGCCAGAGCATCGCGCAAAAGGGCCTGGAACAGCGCCCCCGCACTCGAAAGCGCCGCGCCCGTCAAAAGCGCCAGCAGCATCCGCGGTACTCGCAAATGGACGAAGATATTCCAGTCCGGGGCCTCCTGCCGCCAAAGCCGGGCGTAGTCCATCCCGGACCCGCCCAGGAACGGACACACGATCGCCGCCGCGGCGGCCGCGGCGATCGAAATCGCCCAAACGCGCCTCGTGCGGGTACGCAGTTCAGCGGCCATAGGAAAGAAACACCCGCCCCTCTCCGCTCTCGTGCCAGTGGAACGGCACATGGAAAATCGTGCGCAGTTGTTCGGGGCGCATCGCCTCGCGCGGCGGCCCATCGGCGGCCAACCGGCCTTGATGCAGCAGCCATACGCGGTCGGCGTTCTGGGCCGCCAGCGCCAGGTGATGCGTCACGACGATCACCAGCCGCCCCGCCTCACGCAACGAGTGAAACAACTCCCACAGCGCCGCTTCATTCTCCGGATCCAAATGCGCGCCCGGCTCATCCAGCAGCAGCACCGGCGCTTCCTGGCATAGAGCCGCGGCCACCAGCACACGCTGCTTTTCGCCGCCGCTCAGCGCCGAAAACCGGCGCCCCCGGAAGTCTTGTAAACGCGCCTGCCGCAGCGCCTGTTCCATCGCGCGGTAGTCTTCGTCGGATTCAAACAAACCCGCACCATGCGGCGCGCGTCCCGTCAGTACCACCTCTTCCACTGTGAACGGCACATCGGCGGGTATCCCCTGCGGCACATGCGCCACCAGCCGGCACAACGCGGCCCGCGTCATGGATCGCACGTCCTGTCCCTGCACGCGGCAGGCCCCGCCGGCCGGCGTTTTCTGCCCCGCCAGCAGATCTAGCAGTGTCGACTTCCCCGCGCCATTCGGCCCCGCAATCGCAATCACCTCGGCCCGCTCCGCCGTAGCCGACACTCCCGTCAGCACAGGCTCGCGCCCCGGGTAGGCGAACTGCAGATTGTCAATTGCCAGCAGACTCACCGTTTCTCCGCCTCCAACATGCCGGCAAAAGCCTCGGCCGCATCGGCCACGCGTGGGCCTGGAACGACGAAGATGTCCGCCGCCACGGCGAATACGCGCGACCTCACGCCCGGGACCGCTTCCCACAACTTCACCACGGAACGTTTATGCTCTTCGGTCACGCCCTGCGTCACCGCCATGTCGCCCATGTCCACAATCACGTCCGGGGCCAGCCGCAGAACCGCTTCCATCGAGATCCGCGGATAGGTTACCGGTGAATCCGCCAGCACATTCCGCCCGCCCGCCACGCGCATCAGTTCATTCAGAAAGGAGCCCCTTCCCACCGCGATCATCCCGTCCAACCGTCCCGGCGTACGTCCCACCACGAACAACAGCGTCCTGGGCGTCTTCCCCGCGGAGCGCTTATCCATCGCGGCCAACTGTCCTCGTATCTTCGCCTCCAACGCCGCGCCGCGCTCTGCCAGCCCCACGGCCGCGCCAATCTGCCGTACCGACTGCAACGTATCTTCCAGGTTCGTGTTCTTTACCGCGAGCGTTGGAATGCCCAGCACCGCGAACTGCTTCAGCGTCTGTTGCTGTTCCGCATGCACCAGCACCAGATCCGGTTTCAGACGCACGATCGCCTCCACGTTCGGTTTCAAATAGCTGCCCACGCGAGGCAGTTTGTCCGCCTCCGCCGGATAGTGACAATAGGTCGACACCGCCACCACCCGCTCGCCCGCCCCCACCGCAAACAGCGTCTCGGTGAAGCTCGGAGCTGTGGAAACGATCCGCTGCGGAGCCGCAAAAACAGTCCAGACGCACAACAGCCAAAGCATCGCTACTCGCATCGCCACTCCTCGAAAATCGAAACCAGAATCTCGTTTTCCCACCGCCGCCGGACCGCCACGCGGATTGCCGGTTCCGGCGGCATCCCCGGCCACACGCTGCAATCCCGCACCAGCACGCCGCGCGCAGCCGCAAAGGCCGTGAACTCCGCCGCGTGCGGCATCCGCACATAGAGATAGTTCGCCGCCGGGAGCGCTACGCCCCACTGCGATAGTTGGCCGGCCAGCCACGCGCCCTCGCCGCGCACGTAGGCCCGCGTCCGTTCCGCGTGCGCCCGGTCGTCCAGAGAAGCCAACGCCGCTTCTTCCGCCAATACATTCACCGTCCACGGAGCGCGCCCTGCCGCGAGCGTCGCCACGTCGCCCGCCAACGCGCCAATCCGCAACCCCGGCAACGCCCAGAACTTGGTCAGAGATCGCAGCACATACAGGTTCCCGCCCGCATGCGGCAACAGGCTCTCCGCCTCGCAAAAATCCAAAAACGATTCATCCACCAGCACCGGCCCGCGCCGCCCCTTCACATAGTGCAGCACGGCTTCCAACTCTGGCAGATACCCCGTCGGATTCGCTGGCCGTGTCAATACCACGGGCCCTTCCGCCGGCCAGGTCGTAGGGTCTTCCAACAGGCAGATCCGCGCTTCCGGCCAAGCCCGGTGAAACTCGCCGAACGCTGGCGCCGCAATCGTTCCGTTTCCCATCGCGCGGCACCAGTCAAACAACAATTCGGTCGCTCCATTGCCCACCATCACCCGGTCCGCCTCTACGCCCCACTCCCGCGCCAGTCGCGCCCGCAGCCGCCCCGACGTGCGCTCCGGATAGTGCACAATCCGGTCCAGTGCCGCGACCACCGCCTCCCGCGCCGACGCCGATGGCCCCAGCGGATTGATGCTCGCGCTGAAGTCCAACACGCCCTGCCAGGGCATGCCGCCCGCCTCCGCCGCGCCGAAGATGTTGCCGCCGTGCGTCACAGACACAGCAACCCTCCCACAAACACAAACGCCGCTCCATACAGCAACACCCGCATCCCGCCGTAAACCCGCCAGTCCAATGGCCGCCGCGCTTCTCCCAGCCACGCCTTCTCACTCCGCACGCCCCGGTAGAAGTTCACGCCGCCCAGTCGCACACCCAGCGCTCCGGCCGCCGCCGCTTCCGGATAGCCGGAATTTGGGCTCGGCTGCCGGTGGGCATCCCGCCACGTCGCGCGCACGCTCTCCCGCAGAGACATCCCCGGCCATAGAGCCGCAACCAGCCAAATCAGACCAGCCGAAAGCCGCGCCGGAATCAGGTTCCACAGATCGTCCATCCGCGCCGCGCACCACCCGAATTCCCGGTAGCGGTCATTCTTATACCCGAACATGCTGTCCATCGTGTTGACAGCTTTGTACGCCGCCATGCCAACGGGCCCGCCCAGCGCCAGCCAGAACAGAGGCGCAATCACGCCATCGCTCAGGTTTTCCGCCACAGTTTCGACAACCGCCCGCGTCACGCCGCTCTCGTCCAGCGTCTCCGTATCGCGGCCTACAATGCGCCCAACGGCCTCGCGCGCACCCGCCGCATCGCCCGCCCGCAAGGGCCGGATCACCGCCATCGCGTGGTCGTCCAGGCTCCGCACCGCCAGCAGCGAATAGATCCAATAGATCTGCACGTATGGCTCCGGCAACACGCGCAACGTCCCCCAAACGAACCCACCCGTCACCGCCACGACGCTGGCCCAAGCACCCACGCCCGCCGCCCGCAACGGCAATCCCGTCCATCGCCAGGCCCGTTCCATCGCCGCCGCGCAATGGCCAATGCCCACCACCGGATGCGGCATCCATCGCGGATCGCCCAACGCCAGATCCAGCGCCACACCCCATCCAAGCTGCCACGGCGTCACCATCATCCCAGCAACGCCTCCATTCCCCGCGGCCTTGCATGCGCCGTCAGCCAATCCGCCAGCCGGTCATACATCGCATCCTTATCCATCGCCACCGCATGCACGCCAAGCATCTCTCGCGCCACCGCCGGCTCTTCAAACGCTCCGTGCAAGTACGTGCCCCACACCCCGTCTGCGCGCCGGCCCTCCGCACGCCCATCGACAGTGAATACACCCTCGCCCGCCGGCCCCGTCTCACCCATGTGAATCTCGTAAGCGCGAAACACTGTGCCGCCGGGCGTTCGCGCCTGCACCACGCGCGTCACCTTCTCCGCGCGCATCACAGTCCGCACCGGCAGCAGCCCCAGCCCCTCGGCCCGCCGCAACCCCGACTCCACGCCTTCCGGGTCTTCCACGCTCTCGCCGAGCATCTGATAACCGCCGCAAATGCCCACAATCTGCGCGCCTGCCGCATGCTGCGCCCGCACCCAGGCATCCAACCCGCGCTCCCGCAGCCACTCCAGGTCCTCCAGCGTATTCTTCGTCCCCGGCAGTATCACCACGCGGTAGGCACGCTCCACCGGATTCGCAACCCAATCCACCGCTCCCAGCGTCCGGAAGTCCGTGAAGTTCGAAATCCGCGGCAACCGCACCACAGCCACATCGCTCCCGCCCGCCGCCGGAGCATCTAACGCCAGGCTGTCCTCCTCATCGATCACAATGCCCCGGTCCATCGGAAATACGCCCAGGCAAGGAATGCCCAGCCGCTCCTCCAGGAACGTCACGCCCGCGTCAAACAGCGACGGGTCTCCACAAAACCGGTTCACCGCAAACGCCCGCACCACGGCCCGTTGCGACGGCGGCAACAACTCCATGGTCCCCACTAGCGATCCAAAGACGCCGCCCCGTTCAATATCGGCCACCAGTAATCCACGCGCGCCCACCCGCTCGGCGAAACGCAAATTCGTGATGTCGCGCTCCCGCAGGTTCACTTCCGCCACGCTCCCGGCCCCCTCGCAGACAATGCGAGAAAACTGCCGGGCCAACCGTCCATAGCTCTCCAACGCTACGTCCAGCAGTCCATCCGTATGCCGGTAATACTCCCGCGCTTCCAGGTCTTTCCAGACCCGCCCCCGCACCACAACCTGGGACCCCGACACCGACGTCGGCTTCAGCAACACCGGATTCATATCCGCCATCGGCGGCACGCCGCACGCTTCGGCTTGCATCGCCTGGGAACGCCCGATCTCCCCGCCCTCCACGCACGGATATGAGTTGTTCGACATATTCTGCGCCTTGAATGGAGCCACGCGCTCCCCGCGCCTTCGCAGCATCCGGCAGAACGCCGCCGTAAACCAGCTCTTCCCCACATGAGATGCCGTTCCGCCAATGAACAACGGGTCCATTAGAGCCGCATCCCCACTTCCGCGGCCCACTCCGCCGCGCCGCGCCGCACGGTCTCGTACACCGCCGCGCCCACCGCCGCGCCCGCCTGCGTATGCTTGCCCGCATACGCCGTCCGCTCGCCTTGCACCGGCCACGCCATCGCCAGGTAGTCCGTACCCGTCCCCGTCGCCGCGGCGCCTGTCCGCACACTCTTCACGCCGCTCTCCAGCATCGCCAGCGCTTTGGCCTCCGATGCCAGTGCCAACGCCTCCATGCCGGCCTCCATCGTCAACGGTTGCGAACAACAAACCAGCAGGTTAATCGTCCCCGGCATCCGGATCGGCCCGCTCGAATCGCCCGCCCGCAACGCATTGCTCAGCCCTATCGTCCCCACCGTCCACACGCGGCAATCCCCATCACTCGCTGCCCCGGAAACCCACGCGCCCGCCCGCCGGCTGGTCATAAACCCCACCGCGCCGCTCAGCCCCTCCGCGCGCATCCGCCCGCGCATCCAGTCCGCCGGATCGTCCACGCCCGCAATTTCATTGATGTGCAGATAGTGCCACGCCACCGTGTCCGTCCGCTGCCAGCCGCCATTCACCACGGCCCAACTCGCCACGGCCCATGGCTCGGCAAATCGCGCCACCAGCCAGCGCTCCCGTTCTTCCATCCGGTATGGCGGCGTCACCACGCCCGGGACCACCGCGGGCCCGGCGCGGCATCGTCCCGCAGCCGTGAGTCTTTGCCCAGCTCTTTTTCAATCTGCCGCCCGAACAGCCACAGCAGATCCGAAAGCCGGTTCAGATACCGCACCACATTGGGCTGCAGTTCCATGCCGCCCTCCACCAGGCCTACCACCAGCCGCTCCGCCCGCCGGCACACCGTGCGCGCCACGTCGTAGGCAGCCGACGCCGGGTCCTCGCCCGGCAGGCTCCAATCGTCCAACATCCCTGGCATCGCTTCAATGCGGTGCACATAGGCGGTCAACGCATCCACCATCGCATCTTCAATCACCGGTATGCCTTTCGGCGCGCCCGGCGGCGTCGAGATGGCCGATGCCACGCGGAACAGTTCTTTCTGAATCCGCTTCGTCTCCGCCGCAATATCCTCGATCGGGCAAATCGACCTCGCAAAACCCATCGAGGAAATCACCTCATCCAACGTGCCGAATGCCTCCACGCGCGGCGAGGCCTTCGAAACGCGCACTCCGCCGGTCAGGCCCGTTTGGCCGCCGTCTCCGCGCATGGTTGCAATCGACATGTTCGTTCTCCTTACCGGAACAGCACCTGGACGCCGGTTAATACCGTCGCCTGCGGCGCTATAAATCCATTCTCGTAGTAACGCTGATTCGCAAGGTTGTCCACCTTCACGTACCCGCGCAATGTATGTTTCTCGCCGCTCCACAGTTCGCGATTCAGCACCACATCCACCTTGGTCGGTCCACTGTAGAGATACGCCCGCGCCCGGCCCGCGGCCGACAGCGCATTGTAGTAATCGGAGCTATGGTACAGGTCCACCGTCACATCGGTCTTCCGGCCCAGTTGCTGATGCACCATCACGTTCACCGTGTGCGCCGGCACGCTCAACGCACCGAAGAATCCGCGCACGGCGCTGTCCTGGTCCGTGTCCGCATTCACGTACGTGTAGGAAGCGCGGAACAACGTCCCGCGCACGGGCCGCATCTCCGCCGTCATCTCCAACCCGCGCGAAATGCCGCCCGCGCCGTTGTAGTAACCCGATGTCCGGCCAAACAGGTCTTTCCCCGGAACCACCACGTTTGCCGACGAATCGAACTGCGTGATCTGCGCGATCCGCGTATAGAACCACGTCCCGCTCAGCCGCACGCGGTCTCCGAAAAGGTATTGGTCCACGCCGCCATCCACGGAGTTGTACCGGTCCGGCGAAAGCCGTGGATCTCCATACGGCGAGAACACAATCGCGTTGCCAATCGTGTCATAGAAGAAGCCCGAGCCGTACCGTTCATACAGGCCCGGTGCGCGATACGAGTTGCCCCCATGAGCGCGCAACTTCGTACCCGTACCCGGCAGGAAGTAGGAAACGGCAACGTCCCCCGTCCAGGCCCGCGGCGGCGTCCGCAGCGCCACGCTGTCATAGTTGTTCGCCGCACCGGCGTACAGGAACTTCGGTTTGTCCACCGCGAAACCCTGCGTGCGCCCGGAAACCGAAATCTGCAGCCGTTGCTGTGCCAGCGTCAGTTGATTCGCAAAGTACGCCGCATGCGACCGCTGCGCCGCCTCCGTCCGTGTTGATACGGTCTGCGGCGCGGGCATCCGGTTGTCATCCAGGTTCAGGTAACCCTCCCGCTCGAACTCATAGCCGCCCGTAAACGCGTACCACTGCCGCGGCCTCCAGGTGAGCTTGCTGTTCACGGTATCGACATCGCCCGTAAACTGGCTTACGTTCGCCGCCGTGGGCTGGAATCCAACGCCCGCCGGACCATTACGGAAAAACCGGTTCGTATGCACGCGCTGGTAGCTGGTCTGCCAATCGGCCGTCGGGTGCAGGTTCTGCCGGAAGATCAACGCGCCGCTCCAGAACCGCGAGGTACGCCTGTTGTCTGGATCGTTTCTGCTGGGGATGAACGTGGCATTGCCCGGCGAGAAAGGAAGGCCCAATGCCGACAGCCGCAGTTGTTCCGGATCCAGCGGAATCGCGCGAACGATAGTCGTGTTCGGAATATTCGCCGCCGGCAGTCCGGAAGCCGTGGGGCTCAGGTTAGGCTGCACAAAATCATCGGAGAAAAACACGCGTCCCGCCAGCGAAGTCTTTGAGGAAAACGTGTAGCGGTTGAACGTCTGGAAGCCCGTGCTGCGTGCCCGGTCATCGCCGTCCACGCCGCTCATCACGTTCAGGTGCAGCAACCCGGCGCTATAGGTCAGCCGGTTGTCCTTCACGCCGCCCGCCACCGTCGCCCGGCCGCGCAACAATCCCAACGTGCCGCCTTCCATCTGCAATCCGCCATGCACGTTGCCGCCGCCCCCGTCGCTCACCACGTTCACCGTACCGCCCACCGCATTCGTCCCATACAGGGACGAACCGGAGCCGCGCAGCACCTCCACGCGGTCAAAATTAATCACATTCAGCGTCGAAAGAAAGGAACTCGCGTCGGCCTGCGTCGTCGCCACATCGCGGAAACGCAGCCCGTCAATCAGCACAGCCGTCGCGTCCGCCCGCAACCCGCGCATCCGCACGGAGGTAGCCTGCCCAGGTCCACCCAGGTTGCGAATCAGCAATCCCGGCGTGTCGCGCAGCGTCTCGCTCAGGCTGTATTCATTCCGTTGATTGATCTCGGCGGCGTCAATCACGCTAGCCGCCTTCGACACTTGGTCAATCGTCTGTGCCGCGCCCTCGGCCGTCACCAGCACGCGCTGGCTCACGCCTTCCACTTTCAGTTGGATCTTTGCCTGGGTCCCCGGCTTGGCCGACGCCGACGCGCTCCGGAACCCGTCCGCGCTCACCTCCAACAGGTAGTCCCCGGCCCCGGCCAGCGGAAAGTCGAAGGCCCCGTTGACGCTCTGCGTCCTGCCCTCCGGTTCGGCCGCTCCCTGGCGGAACAGCACAACGCGCGCGCCGTCCACTGGTTTTCCCTGCGGATCTTGCACAGTTCCTTGTATGCCGGTCTGTGCGTGTAATATCGTCGCGCTCAGTAGCGCGAAAACAGAATGTAACTTTCGGGTCATGAACCCTGCCCCTTCCTCGAGAGCAAAGAGAAATCGGCGTTTGTCGCCGTTCCCAGGCAGGTCTTCGGACTTATGGGCCGCCTACTGGTTGCCACTTCCCAGTCCCGTAAAGGACCAGTGTGATTCGCAATGTTCGTTCCCAAATACCGCTGCGGGACAGTCCCGGATTCGCACCGGGTTCCCTATTAAACGCGCGGCCGGAGCCGCGAGTACCTCGGAAGTTTTGAGAATAGCAAATAAACGAAACAAAATTGGCCGGAATGCGTATATCCCTCAGACTTACCTATGGAAACTTTCTTGCAAGACCTGCGCCATTCCCTCCGCATGTTCTGGCAAAGCCGTGGATTCACGGCGGCAGCCATCGCCGCGCTCGCCCTCGGCATCGGGTCCAACACGGCCATCTTTTCCATCGTTAATACTGTCCTGCTCCGCCCACCCCACTTCCCCCAACCGGATCGCATCGTTGTCTTCGAAAACGTCAATACCGATGGCAAGTTCCAAGGCGCTTCCCCCGCCAAGTTCGCCCACTGGCGCGCCCAGTCGGATGTCGTGGAACTCGTCAGCGTCTCCCGTACCAACACCGTCACCTGGACCGGTAATGACACCCCCGAACAACTAAAAGCCGGCCAAGTCTCCGCCGATTACTTCCAACTCTTCGGCGCCAAAATCATCGCCGGCCGTAGCTTCTCTCCCGACGAAGATCTTCCCAAGGGCCCCCACGTCGCCGTCATCTCCGAAAGCCTCTGGAATCGCCGTTTCGCCCGTGACCCACAGGTCACGTCAAAATCCATTCAACTCGGCGGAGAACCCCACGCCATCGTCGGCGTTGTCTCCGGCGACTTCGACGTACGCGATTTCGGCGACCAGCCCGAAATCTGGATTCCCTTCCAGCTCGACCCCAATTCCTCCGATCAAGGCCACTACTTCGGAGCCTCCGGCCGCCTGAAAGCCGGCGTCACGCTCCAACAGGCGCAAGCCAAGTTGAAACTCTCCGCCGAAGACTATCGCCGTAAGTTCCCCGCCGCCCTGCAGAATAATCAATACTTCTCAGTCGAAACCATCCATGAGGCGCTGGTTGCCGACTATCGCTCTTCGCTGCTCATTCTGGTCGGCGCCGTCGCCATGGTCCTGCTCATCGCCTGTGCCAACGTGGCCAATCTCCTGCTCGCCCGCGCCATCGGCCGCCGCCGGGAAATCGCCATCCGCGCCGCGCTCGGCGCGGCGCGTGGCCGTATCGTCCGCCAGTTGCTGACGGAAAGCTTTCTCCTCTCTGCCGCGGGAGCCATTGTCGGAACGGCGCTCGGCTTCGCCGGTATTCGCGCCCTGTTGTTGGTAAACACCGCAGGTCTGCCGCGCGTCGGTGAAAACGGTGGTCTGGTCTCTTTGGATTGGCGCGTACTGGCTTTCACCGCCGTGATTACGCTGGTGACCAGCATCCTCTTCGGCCTCTTCCCCGCCCTGCAAGTCTCGCGCGTCGAATTGGCGAACACGTTGAAGGAGGCCGGTTCCCGGTCCGGAAGCGGCCTCCGGCAGAACAAGGCGCGTTCGGCCCTGGTAGTTGTGGAGATCGCGCTCGCAGTCGTCCTGCTCACCGGAGCCGCCCTGCTCATCCGCACCTCCATGGCGCTCGCCTCCGTCAAGCCGGGCTATCAGACGGAGAATGTACTCACGCTTCGCATGTCCCTGGCGGGCAAGCGCTATGTCACGTCGAATGCGATTGAGAACCTGGTGCGCGACGGAACGGAACGCGTGCGCGCCTTGCCGGGCGTCGTAGCAGCGAGCGCCACCTGCTGTGTGCCGCTGGAGGGCGGCTACGGGCTGCCGTTCCTGATCGTCGGCCGCGCCCTGGAGCGCCCGCCGTTTCATGGCGGCGGCGGCTGGAGGACCGTTTCCCCTGGCTTCTTTGACGTCTTCCAAATTCCCGTCGTCAAGGGGCGCGCCTTCAATGAACGCGACAATCAGGCCGGCCAACCGGTCGTCGTCATCAGTCAATCCATGGCCAAGCGCTTCTGGCCCAACAGTGATCCCTTGAACGACAAGATCTGGATCGGCAAAGGCGTCATGTCCGAACTGGCCACCGAGCAGCCGCGCCAGATCGTAGGCATCGTCGGCGACGTACGCGACGGCGGCTTGAATCGCGACCCCGGTTCCATCATGTACATTCCCAACGCCCAGGTACCTGACGCGTTGAATGCCTTGAACACCAGCATCACGCCCATCGCCTGGGTTGTGCGGACCTCCAACGACCCCATGTCGCTCAGCCCCGCCATTCAGGAACAACTTCGCCAGGCCAGCGGCCTCCCCTTCGGCGACATCCGATCCATGCGGGACATCGTAGCCCGTTCCACCTCGCGGGAGCGTTTCAATATGTTGCTCATGTCGGTGTTCGCCGGAGCGGCCCTGTTGCTCGCCGCCATCGGCGTATACGGTCTTATGGCGTACTCGGTGCAGCAGCGGACGCAGGAGATCGGCATCCGCCTGGCGCTCGGCGCGGAGACAGGCGCCGTACGCCGCATGGTCATCTGGCAGGGCATGATCTTCGCACTGGCCGGGGTCGGAATCGGCGCGGGCGCCGCCTTCGCCCTCGCCCGCTTCATCCGGACGTTTTTATATGGAGTAGAACCCTCTGACCCGCTGGTCTTCCTCACCGTCCCGGTACTTCTGGCGCTCACCGCCCTGGCCGCCGTTTGGATTCCTGCCGTGCGCGCTACCCGCATCAACCCCATAGAAGCCCTGCGTTACGAGTAGTTCACGCTGCTCCGCCGGTGCTCCCAGTCAGCGATTAGCCGGCAAACGGAGCACCGCCCGTCCGGCGGCGAATCCGCCCGCGTAGACTACGGCGTTGGCGAGGATTGCCGCCGCCACACGAAACCAGTACGTCAACGGATCCCACTGGCCTACCCATCCGCCAATCAGGAGTGCGGTCGGCCAGAAAAGATGCGACAGTCCCGTTAGCATCGGCCCATACCAGGATGTTTCGTAGATCAATGGGCTATACCAACCGGCGGCCAGCAAACTGGCCAAGAAGCCGCCGCACAGCCCCGCGCTACGCATACGGCCGCCGGAACAGAATCGTTATCCCTTCCGCCAACCGCCCCGGCAACAACGAGCACGCCAGGTTATACAAAGTCTTCTTCCGCCCAAAGTAGTTCGACAGTTCGTAATCGACTACTTCCATCTCCGTCACGCCCGCCAGATACTGTAACTGTTCCAACGTATATTCGCAATAATGGCCCGGATTAGTGACATCATCGCGAATAATTTCGAATGGACTGCGCCCTGCGATCATTCCCAGCCGCCGCGCTAAATTCACAGGATTGGGCGTCTGTATCATCAGAATGCCTCCAGGCCGCAGAAAACTCCGCAACATTCGCAGCAACCTCGTCGGCGGTACATAAAGGTGTTCAATCACCTCTGCCAGCACAATCATGTCAAACGAGTCCAGCCGGGGCCATGCAGACTCATCAAGGGCAAGATTCAGGTTGAACTGCGTATGCGCAACTCCATCTTTTTGCGGAAAACGCCTGTCATAAAATCCCAGTGTCGCCAGTTCCACATCCGGGAAAAGCCGGCCTAAAAGCGCCGTTTGGTGCGACATCCCTACGTCGAGCAACCGCAGCCGTTCGCCATCCCGAGGAACCTGCCCTGCCAGCACCCGGCCGACATATTGCATTAAATACCCGTACCGGCGGCGGTGGAAATCCAAATAACTGGCCGTATCGGCGTCCGGCGCGATCAATGTTTGAACCGCGTCCCATACGGCCTCCTCGGTGGGGGGCATCTTTTTGCATTGTAGCTGTTTTCTGCCGCCCTCTTCCCTGTGATAATAGGGGCGGTGCCAAAAATCCGTGACATGGAATTGCGCATGGTCCGGTTGGAACAGGAGTTACATCTCTTCCAACGGATTAGCCGCCTGATGGTCCGCGAAAATTCTTTGCAACAAGTCTTGCAAAGCATCGTTGCTCTGCTGGTCGAATACCTCCAGTGCGACTCCTGCATTATTTACCTGACCGATGGCGCCGAACTTGTCCTCTGCGCCTCCAACACAGCCCCCCTGTCCGCCATCGGGCGTGTCCGGCTCTCCACCGAGGAGGGCCTTACGGGCTGGGTAGCGCGCAACCGCCGTCTCGTAGCCCTTTCCCGCGACGCGTTTAACGACCCGCGGTTCAAATCGTTTTCCGAGCTGGAGGCCGATACCTATGAGGCCTTCCTTTCCGCCCCTGTCATCGCCCGGAATCGTGTGGTCGGCGTCATCAACGTCCAACACCGCGAGCCGCACTCCTATACCGGCGATCAAATGGAACTTCTCACCACCGTTGGCGAACAGGTCGGCTGCCTGCTCCTGTTGGCCCGCCTGGATCGGGAGGCGTTGGATCGTACCGTCTCCATTGAACAGATCCTCGGCGGGGGGGTCCTCGCCGGTTCGGTATAAACTTGCCCTCATGCGCCTCGCCGCACTTGCCTTGCTGCTCGTTCTTCCCGCCGCGGCGGGAAAATGGAATGTCGCCTATCAATACGATGTGGACGAGGCGGGGCTGTTCCTGCGGGACGCCGTCTTCCCCACGCCCCAGCGCGGCATCGCTATCGGCGTACTGACGGAAAAAGGTCGCCAACGGGCCATCTCCGTCGTCTCGTCGAATGGCGGCAAGTCCTGGGAACAGGTACGTCTGAAAGAAGAGCCCACAGCCATCACCTGTTTCGACGGCGATCTCTGCTGGCTCGCCACGGAAAAGGGCATCTGGCGCAGTGAAGAGGGCGGCCGTGACTGGAAGAAAATCTCCAACCTCAAAGGCGTCCTGACGCTTCAGTTCACCTCCACCACTGAAGGCTGGGCCTCTGGAGTCGAAAAGTCTGTCTGGCAGACCACCGACGCCGGAAAAACGTGGACACTCCTCCCCATCCTCAAAGACGTGAAGGCCACTCCAGCCAACGCCGCCTTCCCGGTCATGGCTTTTCGCGGCCAGTTAGGCCTCATCGGCGGCAATAGCCGTCCCCCGCGGAAGGACCATTCCCACTTCCCTGACTGGATGATCCCCGAAGAGGTCGCCAAGAGAAAGGAGTGGCCCTCCATGATGATCCTGCTGGAAACCCGCGATGCCGGAAAAACATGGTCCCAGAATACGAACTCCGTCTTTGGCAATCTTTCAGCCATCCGTATGCATCCCGACGGGCGGGGCGCCCTGGCGCTGCTTGAGTACTTCCACACCTTCCAGACCCCCTCCGAGGTCATTTCCATCAACTTCCGGAATGGCCGTAGCGAGTCGATCTTCCGCGATAAAACCACCGCCATTACCGACATTTGGAGCGGTCCGGACAACGCGGTGCTCCTGGCCGGCGCCGAGGCGCCGGGTCTACGGACCCTCCCCATCCCCCAGCGCCCCGTGTTCCTCGAGACCACCATCGCCGCCGGGAGCACGGGGCTTTTGTGGACACGAATCCCTGTCGACTACCGCGTAACCGCCCGCCGCATCCGGATTGCCGCCGCGCCGGACGGGCAACTCTGGGCCGTCACCGACACCGGATTCATCCTCCGCTACGACAAATAGCGCGCAAAAGTCACAGGCTAGGAATCCGGCGTGTCACATTTTGGCGATGCCGCATCCGCTGTTGATTCGGGCTACGGGCGTTTGCGCCGCCTTCGAGATCAGGATTGGCAAACGGAACGGGATCAGCGCAAAGTTGCTCTTATTTGCGCGTTTTTGCATCCAAAAGTGCACTTTCGGCGCGCATTTCGCGCGCTTTTTCGTGCTCTTTTACAGCCTCGTAGGCGTCTGCGAGGTCACTCCGGGCCGATTGCAGGAAACTCACGGACGGCGTCGCCTGTGCCTTCAGAATGCCGTATCCGGCTCCAGATTCGATAATCGCATCCCGGTATCGCTTCTGGCGTAGCAGCGTCCGGCCTAGTTTGATCCGCGCGATTCCGGTGTTCAGATGGCCGGGCGGTAACGTGCTGTGGAACATGGCAACGGCCGCCCGAAAGATCTTTTCCGCCTTCGGATAGTCCTTCTCCGCCATGTAGACACTCGCCAAGTTGGAGAGCGCGGTACCGATCAGGTAATGTTTGCCGTTATATACGGCGCGGTAGATTTGTTCAATGCGGGCGAAAGCGTCGCGGGCCTCCGGGTACCGGCCACGCATGAGCGCCACGTTACCCAATTCGTTTACCGCCGAGGCAACGCGCGGATGTTGTTGACCGTAAACGGCTTCCTGAATTCTGACCGCCCGATGCAGCAACTCCTCCGCCTCCTCGTACCGCTTCTGAAAAACCAAGGCGCGAGCCACCATCGTGATATTGGAGGCTGTCCGGGTGTGATTTTCTCCGAAAAACGCCCGGGTAATTTGGAGCGCCTCACGATGGTACTTCTCGGCCTCGGGGTACCGCCCGGAGTCCTGGTGAATGGCGCCCAGGTTGACCAGCGCCTCGGCCACCTTCGGGTGGCCGAGGCCATAGATTTTGCGGGTCATTTCGAGGACTCGGCGATTGAGTTCCCCGGACTCCTGATAGCGGCCAGTGTAAAAATAGACGTTCGCGAGTTCGTAGAGGCTGGCGGCGAGGTCGGCGGGGTCGGCGCCGGGGAGGGAGCGGAGGCGCACGGCTTCCTGCAAAACAGGGATGGCTTCGTCGTAAGCCCCTTTTTCTTCTAAGACATGGCCGAGGGCATCGGCGGCGGCGGCCACGGCCGGATGGCCGGTGGGGAGATCCTGCTGGATGCAGGCCAACCCTTCGCGAACGAGACGTTCCGCGTCTTCCAGGCGCGCCTGGTCCGCGCGGAGGAGTCCAATGGCGACCAGATTTTCGCCGGTTTGGCGTCCAGAACGGCGGTCGAGCGCGAGATGGAGCAGCGAGTCGGCCTGCTCCAAGTGGCCCATTTTGTGATAGATATCGCCGAGCGTCTGGTAGAACTCGGCCTGGACGGCCGGGTCCGGGTCAAGCGCCTTCGCCTCCTGGACGCCGCGTTCGATGAGGGTGGAGACCTTGAGGTCCTGGGCTGGGCCGGCGTCCTTGTCGCCTCCCAGGAAGAGGTTCTGGACAAATCGTTGGATGCGCTGCGTGCGGGCGGCCTCGGCGAGGGCGGCGTTGCGCTCCCTGGCCAACCGGACGGTGAAATAGACCGTCACCCCTCCGAGGAGGAGCGCGAAAGCCGCCGCGACGGCCACGGCACGGCGGCGGCGGCGCAGAAATTTGCCGAAGCGGTAGCGAAAAGTATCGGGAAGAGCTTCCAACGGCTCGCCGTTGAGGTAGTGCTCCACGTCACGGGTGAGCGCTTCGGCGGAACCGTAACGCTTGGCCACGTCCGGATGCCTAGCGGTTGCGCAGAGCACGTCCAGGTCGGGGGGATGGAGCGGGGCCGGATGGCTGCCCGGTCTGGCTCCCGTAAGAAGCTCATACAAAATGACGCCCAAAGAGTAGACGTCGTCATGCATGGCGGCGGGCTCACCGCGGAGCTGTTCGGGAGAGGCGTAGGCAGGGGTAAGGAGTTGCAACCCGGTCCGGGTCCGGCCGTCGGACTCATCGAGGGAGTCGAGCTGTTTGGCGATACCGAAATCGAGGAGTTTGACTTCGCCGCCGTCGCGGACGAGGATGTTGGACGGTTTGAGATCGCGGTGAATAACGGCGTGACGGTGCGCGAATTGGACGGCGCGGCAGACAGAGAGAAACAGGTGGATCCGTTCCCTGGGCGAGAGAGCCTTCTCGACGGCGTATTGGACGAGAGGCACGCCGTCGACAAACTCCATGACGAAGAATGGCGTGCCGTCCGGCGTTGTCCCGGCGTCGAGCAGACGAGCGATGTGGGGGTGATCGAGACCGGCGAGCGTGCGCTGTTCCGCAGCAAAACGACGCCGGCGTTCGGGCGAGATCCATGCGTCGCGCAACACCTTTATGGCGGCGACAGCGCCGATGTCGTCCCGGCGTCCGAGGAATACCGTCCCCATACCGCCTTCGCCGACGACGCGCTCCAGGCGGTAGGCGCCCACCTCCCGCCAACGCGGAGGTTCGGATACGATCCCGGCGGCGACGCCGGGCATCCCCCGGCGGAGGAGGGGTTGGGTGTTTCCCTCCACCTGGAGGAGCGAATAGACTTCCGCGTACAGCCCGCGGTCCTCGCCGCAGGCTTGCGCAAGCGCGACTTCCCGTTCCGGCGCAGGTAGATCCGCGACGGCGTGAAAGAGTTCCTGCACGCGTTCCCAACGTTGGGGGTCCATGGTAACTTTTGACCCGGTCCACGGTCTCCAGGTTGCTGTAAGGAGCAGTGTAGCAGGCTGTGATTTAATTATCACCTGTTGACAATCGTATTGTTTTTGGTTAACTATATCCCCATGACACAACTACCTAAAGGCTGGCCGCGGATCTCGTCCGGGATCTTCTATGAAGACGCGGGTAAGGCGATTGACTGGCTGTGTGAGGCATTCGGCTTTGAGGTCCGGCTCCGCATTGAAGGGGAGGGCGGGCGAATCGAACATAGTGAACTGACGTACGGGGATGGACTGGTGATGGTGGGTACGTGCGGGCCCAAGCCAGGCCGGGAGAAAGCTCCGGCGTTTTTGAGTCCGCGAACGGCCAAAGGGAATACCCAGTCCCTGTTGGTGTTCGTCGATGATGTGGATGCGCATTGCGCGCGATCCCGGGCAGCGGGGGCAGCCATTGTGGACGAGCCCACGGTCCATGACTATGGGGAAGACTATTGGGCGGACAGGACCTACGCGGCAACGGACCTGGAAGGCCACCTGTGGTGGTTCACCCAGCGCGTGAGAGACCAGCGGGAGAGCTAGATGGTACAGGCAACGTTGACGGCTCTTGCCGATGATACCCGGCGGTCCGTGGTGGACCTGTTGCGGCACGAACCACGGCGGGCGAGCGACTTGGCGGCCGAGTTGTCGATTACGCCTCAGGCCATGAGCCGTCATTTGCGCGTGCTGCGGAAGAGCGGCGTAATCCGGGAAGAGGGGATCGAGGAAGATGCGCGCGTGCGGATGTACCAGTTGTGTCCGGAACCGTTTCGCGAGTTGCGAGGCTGGCTGGACGAAGTGGAGTCCTATTGGGTGACAGAGTTGGATGCGTTCCGGGAGCACGTTGAGAAACGCCGGGGGAAACGCGGGTGACGGACCGGGTTCGGGTGAGCGTGACGGTGCCGGCGGACCCGGCGACCGCGTTTGCGCTTTTCACGGAGGAGACAGACCTCTGGTGGCGGCGCGGCCCCCGGTTTCGCGCTTCCGGGCGGACGCCGGGCGTTCTTTCTTTTTCTCCGGGCGTGGGCGGGGCATTGTCCGAGACGTTCGAAGCCGCGGACGGGCCGCGGACGGTGGTGACGGGGACAATTACGCATTGGGAGCCACCGGACCATTTTCGATTCGAGTGGCGGGCCATCAACTTTGCGCCAGGGGAAAGCACGACCGTCGATGTCCGGTTTGAGGCAACGCAGGGCGGAACAAGGGTGACGGTGGAACATTCGGGCTGGTCCTCACTGCGGGCCGATCATCCGGTACGACATGGCAAGGACACGGGGGCGTTTTTGCGAACGATGGGCCTGTGGTGGGGAGAGTTGCTGACTTCGCTACGGGAGAGGGCATAGCCGAGGTACCGGTTTCGAGGCGCCAGGGTATCGTAATTCCATTTCGTTCCACTACAGCCAGCATCGCCCGTTGGACGCGCGCGGGCATTCGCCCCCACCGGGCGCGTTTGGCCACATTCCGGTGGCGGGAGGGAGAGGGGTCCGGCAGACTGGGAGCAACTGTACCCCGCGCTCCCTGCCGAGACCCTTCCCAACAGAATCTTCGCAGGGAGCGTACTTCACAGCCCTCCCTCTCCATGAAGCGCGACGCTATTCGTGCCACTATTGCGTGTAGGCGCAGGCGCGGACGTATGGCTTCCCATAGCCGTGTTCGACAGGCCGGCGGGCAGGGCATAACATGAGCCAGCGATTCTGGACCATTTTCCTTCTCTGGACGCTGTACGGCGTGTTCAACACGATCGTGGTGCATTTCCGCGCCATTCTGTACGACAAGCCGATGAGTTGGCCGGAATGCGCGATGTACGAGGTTTCCTTCGCCTGGATCTGGGCCGCCGTCACGCCGGTGGTTCTCTGGCTCAGCCTACGGTTTCCGTTGGGCCGCGGACAGAGCAAACGGAATGCCCTGGTGCATGTATTGGGGGCCGTTACCATGGCCGTGTTGACGAAAACCGTGTGGGACTTCACTGCCCTGCCCTTTGTCGCGCCCTCGCTGGTGCCGGTGGATATTCCGTCGTTTCAACGCTCGGTCATCCGCGCGCTGGACTTCGGAACGCTGCACTATCTGATGGTGCTGGTGTGCCACCACGCGGTGGAGTACTACCGGAAATACGAAGACGGGCGGCTGCGCGCTTCCCAGTTGGAGGCGAAGCTGGCGACGGCGCAACTGCACGCGCTCAAAATGCAATTGCATCCTCATTTTCTGTTCAACACGCTGCACTCGATCTCCGAACTGGTGCATGCGGATCCGGCGCGGGCCGAGTCAATGATAGTGCGGTTGAGCGACTTTCTGCGGCTGACGCTGGACCATGTGGGGATACCGGAGGTTCCGGTGTCGGAAGAGATCGATTTTCTACGGCGGTACCTGGAGATTGAGCAGATGCGTTTTGAAGACCGGTTGACAGTGGAATGGGACATTGATCCGGCCACGCTGGTTTCCCGCGTCCCCAACCTAATCCTGCAACCGATTGTAGAGAACGCACTGAAACATGGCATCTCCCGAAACACGACGCGCGGCGTGCTTCGCATTTCGTGCAAGCAAGAAGAGGGAAAGCTTGCCTTCACGATCTATGACAACGGACCGGGCCCGCAACGGACAGCGACGCCGGATGCCACGCCATTGCGCGAGGGCGTGGGATTGAACAACACGCGCAGCCGGTTGGAACGGCTGTATGGGGCCGACCACCATATCGGCTTCCGGCAGGCGCCGGAGGGAGGCTTTCTGGTGAGCATACACATACCGATGCGGCGGTCGCCGGTCTATCCAGTGACGGCGGAGGCCGTGGCGACCGCCACGGGCGATTGAGAGCCCCACGTACACTTATGATTCGTACTGTCATCATTGACGATGAGCGCCTGGCGAGGCAACGCATTCGCCGGATGTTGGCCGAGACGGACGGATTCACGGTTGCCGCCGAATTTGAGAATCCGGAGGAGGGCCTGCGGTACCTGGAGGAGAACCAGACCGACCTTTTGTTTCTGGATGTACAGATGCCGGGGATGGATGGATTTGGCCTGCTGGAAGCGTTGGCGGCCGAACGGACTCCGACTGTGGTTTTTGTGACGGCGTACGACGAGTATGCCTTGCGGGCGTTTGAAGTCTACGCATTTGACTACCTCCTCAAACCGTTTGACCAGGCTCGTTTTGGGAAGACTCTGGAACGGGTGCGCAAGCAATTAGGGGCGGGAGACAGGAACAGCGAGCGGCTGATTCACCTATTGAACGAGTTCCGGCAGAGAAACCAGGAACCCGTGCGGTTTGCGATCAAAACGCCGGGGCGTCTGTATTTTGTGCGGCAGGACGAGATTGACTGGATGGAAGCGGCGGACAACTATGTGAATCTCCACGTGGGGACAGAGACGCATCTGATCCGGGAGACGATGAATGCGTTGGAACAACGGCTGGACTCCCACCGCTTTCTCCGGATTCACCGCTCCACGATTGTGAATGCGGACCGGATTAAGGAACTGCGCCCTTGGTTCCATGGGGAATATGTGGTGCTGCTGAAAGACGGTACCGAACTCACGCTGAGCCGGACTTACCGCGAGAAGATCCTGGCCTTGCTGGGCAACTGAAACCGTCCTACGGGAGCAATGTCCGGAACATGGCAAGAAACTGTTGCGGATCCGCATTGACGGCAATGCGGGCGTTGGGCCTCGCCCCTTCTACCCGGACGAGGCGGCCCCGTTCGCGAGGCCGTTTGCGAACAGCGAGGGCCATCATCCGTTGGGTGGTCAACGGCGGCGCGGCCAGGGACATGGCGGCGAGTACATCCCAGGCGAAGTAGCGGCCGCCACGGATGGCGTCCGTTTCCGCGCGGAGGAGTTGGAGGACGAGATTGGCGGCCCAATCCTGCGCCTGTTCTTCAAACAATTGCAGGATGGGAGGCCCGATGGGAACGCGGCTGGTAGCGTCCAGGGGCACGATGCGGACCTGCCAGCCGCCGCCGAGGACGCGCTCGGCGGCCTCCGGGTCCACCCACGCATTCCATTCCGCGGAGGGGGCCTGCGGCACGTTGCCTGGGACATCCAAAGCGCCTCCCATCCAGACGAGTTCCTGAACGGCGCGGCCGGTGCGCGGTTCGATGGCGACAGCTTGGGCGATGTTGGTGAGCGGCCCGAGGGCGAGGACACGGACGGGGCGGCGCATGTCGAGCAGGCGGGCCGCGAGAAAGGGAGCGGCGGCACGAGATTCCGGTTTCCGGCGGGCGGGCGGAAGTTCGTTGCGGAGAAGATGATCCGAAGAGGTCCGCCAAGCGTCCGGGAAGGAGCCTTCGCCTTGCACGGGACGATCCGCGCCGATGTAGACGGGGACGGAGGAGAGGCCGCCGGCTTCGAGTAGGCGGAGGACGGAGTCAGCTCCCGCGGCGGGATGGGCAAGGCCATGGGAAATGGTGACGGCTTCGATCCGGACGGAGGGTTGGCGGATAAGCCAAAGGAGGGCAATGAGATCATCGGAACCCGCATCGGTATCCACGATGAGCGGGATCTGGGCAGCCAGGGGGAGGATCAGGAGGTACGACAGGGCAAGGATTCGCATCGGACACCCTCAAGTTTTGGCGAACCGCAGCCGATGGGTAGGGTGGCAGCGCGGCAGCCGACACCACACAGTATGCGATACCTCACTTCCGTTTTGCTTCTTTTCTTTGTCCTGCTTGGTCCGCTGACGCCGCAGGCGCAGGCGGCCAGCGGGAAACGGCGGGCAGCCAAGCAATCCAGCCTGCCGGAGGTGCGCAAAAAGCCGAAGTATAACCGTAAGCCAAACGTGTACAGCGCCAAGCGAAACCGTCCCCTGGTGGCGCACAAAAAGCACTGGTGGCAGAAGCGGTAGCGCCGTTCCCGGCCAGCTGCCGCGGGGAGTAGAATAGCGGAGGAATTTCCAGAAAAATTCCTCTTATATTTCATTCGATTCCGCGAGGCGAAGCCATGAGCGATTCCAAGAATTCCTGCTGGAACTGTGCCGACGATCCGACGGGCAAGCTGCAACAGATGTTTGTCGATATCGTGCAAGGGGGCCGGATTCGGGCCGGACAGTCTCCGGCCAAACGGCCGGTGTTTTTGAAACCGCATGGCGTCGCCCATGGCTGGCTGGAGATGGTACAACCACTCCCGGAAGAGTTGCAGGTGGGCGTATTCGCTTATCCAAAGCTGAACGCGTGGGTCCGCTTTTCGAGCGATACGCTGCCGAGTTCTCCCGACCTGAAGACAACCTGCGGCATCGGCATCAAACTGTTCGGCGTGCCGGGCCCGAAGCTATTGGGCGACGGCGATACGCAGGACTTCCTACTACAAAATTTCGATGTTTTTTTCGTAGATACCGCCGAGGATATGTGTGCATTTACGAAGGCGGGCGTCGTGGACGGCAACTACGATCCCTACTTGCGCACGCATCCGGTGACGAAGAAGATTCTCGACGAGATGGCGAAGATCGAAGACAGCGTTCTGACGACGACCTATTGGGGCGTGCTGCCGTATGCCTTCGGGAAGGACCGGTACGTCAAGTACAAGCTGGAGCCGGAGACGCAGGCAGGCGTACAGCCGCCGACGCAGGACGCGAACTATCTGGCGACTGACCTGCAACGCCGGCTGGCGGCGGGCGAGGCGCGATTCCGATTCCTGGTGCAGTTCCGTACGAATCCGAAGACGATGCCGCTGGACCGCGCGACGGTACGTTGGGAAGAATCGGCGAGCCAACCGGTGCATGTGGCAACTCTGGTGTTGCCGCAACAGGATATTGCGGCACTGGGACAGGCAAGCTATGGAGAGAACCTGGCGTTCAACCCTTGGCATTGCCTACCGGAACATGAGCCGCAGGGCAGTATTTCGGCAGCGCGCAAGGTGGTTTACGCGGCCAGCGCGGAACAACGGCGGGACGCCAATGGCGTGCCGACACGCGAACCAGGCGAGGCCAGGCCCGCGGCCGCGTTCACGCCAGTAGAAGATACATGCGTTGTGAAAGCAGCGATCTATCCGCCGATTGGCGTGTGCCGGGTGGGCAATAGCCAGGATGAGTTCTTTGTGGGCCCGGAAGTGGCCGACCCGGCTCCCCGCGGACCGGAGTTTTACCGGGACAAGAAGGGAGCGCTGAAACGGCAGGCGGCACGGTTCCGGGTGTACGGGTTGAATGCCGAGGGCAAGCCGGTGTGCGAATTGAACGCATCCAATGCGAAGGTGGACTGGACGGTGCATCTGGTGAACCAGAAGTCGTCGTGGTATCAGTTCCAACTGGCGCTGGACATTCCGGAAGCGGCTTCGGCTCCACCGACGCTGCTGCGGAATGCGACCGTTTCCGACCGGGCGGCCCTGCGCATCGACCCCGGACCGCGGCACATACACGGCAAGAACTCCAAGGGCGGTTCCTCCCGAACGTTCGGTACCGGCAAGTTCATGGGCACGCCGGTATACCTGGGCGAACTGCGCACGGATGAGGCAGGCCGGCTGATCGTGTTGGGCGGACGCGGCGTATCAGCGGCCTACGACGGAACGAAAGCCATCACTTTTGCAAATAATGACGGCTGGCACGACGATACTTCCGACGGGCCGGTGACGGCGACCGTGGAATACAACGGACAAAAGCTACCCGTGGCTCCGGCGTGGGTGATCGTCGCGCCGCCGAATTATGCGCCGCTGCAGAAATCCGTACGAACCATGTGGGACCTGATGCGGGACGTGGCAATCACGGCGAAGACTTTGCCGTGGCCGGCGCGGCCTTCGTTTACTCGCGATATTCAGCCGCTTTTCGAGCGCATGACGAACCTGCAGTGGGTGAACCAAGGGTTCGCCGCTTCGTTCGGCTGGCGGGGATGGAACAATCTTTCCACGCCAGAAGCGCTGGCGCGACTCTCGCAGAGCGATCCGGCCGACCAGGAGTACCGGCAGACCATTGCGAACCAGTTCCGGGTGTTCGCGCGCGATTCCTGGGCAGCGCAGCCGTGGCCCTGGCTCTACGGAGACGCGATGAACATTCCGCCGGCGCAGACCCCGCGCCAACACGCGAGCCTGACCGACACGCAATTGCGCATGCTGCAGCAGTGGGCCAAGGGCGACTTCGATACGGACTACGACCCCGCGGCGCAGCCAGTGCGCGAATTGGAACAAGTGCCGGTGTCCGGGCAACCTGACATGTTGACGCGCGCAGCGATGGAGCATTGTCTGGCCGACGCCTTCCATCCCGGATGCGAGATGACGTGGCCGATGCGGACGGCGAGCATGTATGCCGCTCCGTTCCGGCTGCTGCATGCGGAAGCGGGATGGATAGAGCCGGGCTACGGGGCCGAGATGGGCAGCGATTCGTTGAGCCTGCCGAACGGACCGTTGGCGGGCCAAGTACCGGGCGGCATTACCCGCTGGATGGCTGTGCCCTGGCAGACGGATACGGCAAGTTGCCGGAGCGGATACCAGATATCATATGACCCGTATGTCCCAACGTTCTGGCCGGCACGCGTGCCCAACCAGGTGCTTTCCAGAGAGAACTACGACATTGTGATGGACTCCGGGCGGCCGATGGCGGAGCGGATGGAGGCTTTTGCCAACCGCGCCGATTGGGATGCGCCGCTGGGAGATAAATCGTACACGGACCAGATCAACAATATGATTCACCACTTTGGGGCAATGGGCGTGGTGGAACAACTGCCGGGGCCGGGTGACGCGGCGTTTCCGGAAACGATGCAGGTGGAACACTTGCCGGGCAACAAACCGCATCCGAAGGTGAAGACGCTAGACGTCAGCAAGATCGACAAAGTGCGGCGTTTTGCGCGCGGCCTGCGGGAATGACATTGGAAGTAGACGTTCTGGTTGTTGGCGCCGGGCCGGCCGGCGCCACGGCCGCGTTGAACCTGGCGGGGCGGCGGCGCGTGTTGTTGATTGACTATCGAACGCCAGGTGCGCGGCCGGTGGGGGAATCATTGGCTCCGGCGGCGCGGCGGTTACTGACGGACATGGGGTTGTGGGAAGAGTTCCAGGCACAGGGCCATGCGCCCTGTTATGGACACCGGTCTGTGTGGGGCGGACCGGAGGTGGTGGAGGCGGATTCGCTGCGGGATCCGGACGGACCGGGCTGGCATGTGGACCGGGAACGATTCGACGGATGGCTGCGCGATGTGGCGGCGGCGCGCGGGGCGATGTGCCTGGCTCCGGCGCGGGTGGAGGGGTTGGAGTGGGATGGAGCGGGATGGGAGGTCCGGATACGGGGGCGGGTGGTGCGGGCGAGGGTGGTGATCGACGCGGCGGGACGGTTTGCGCCGGTGGCGAGGCGGCTGGGAGCGAAGCGGGAGACCGATGGACGGTTGATTTGCGCATGGCAGTTGGGGCGGGCGCGGGAAGCGGAGGGGATGACGTTTGTGGAGGCGGTGCGCGACGGGTGGTGGTATTCGGCTCCCTTGCCGGAAGGCCGGCGTGTGGTGGCCTATCACACCGATCAGGATCTGCCGCGCGACGGGGTACAGGGGCCGCATTTGGAATCGCTGTTGCGGGCGTGCGGGTTCGTGCCGGAGGGTGTGCGTCGGCTGATGGTGGCGTCCGGGGGCATGTCACGGCCATGCGCCGGGCCTGGGTGGTTCGCGGCGGGGGACGCGGCCGTGCGGTTTGACCCGTTATCGGCGCAGGGGATTTTTAATGCGCTGTATACGGGGTTGGCAGCGGCGTTGTCGGCCGATGAGTGGCTGCGCGGGGACCGGACGGCGGTCCATCGTTATTGCGCGGAGATTGAGTTCATCTTTGGGGCATATCAGGCGCATTGCCGGCAGTGGTACCGGCTGGAGCGTCGCTGGCCAGCGGCGCTTTTTTGGGCAAGGCGATAGTTTCGGGGAACAAACGCCGGCGAGGCTTCGTCTGCCTTTCCGATGCTTCAGGACTTCCGCTACGCCGGGCGCATGATCCGCCAACATCCGTGGTTCTCGGCGGCTATTATCGGCACGATGGCGCTTGGGATCGGCGTGAATACGACGGTTTTCACGCTGGTTCATGCGGTGCTGTTGAAGCCGTTGCCGTTTCCGGGGGGCGAGCGGCTGACGATTGCGATGGCGGTGCAGAAGCCGCGCATCGACAACCGGCGCGGAGTGTCCTATCCGGACTTTCGGGATTTCCGGGAGCAGTCGTCCTCGTTTGAACGGCTGGAGGCGCTCTATAACTATCCGGTGAATGTGAGCGAGAAAGGCAATCCTCCGGACCGGTACCGCGCGGCGCGCATTACGCCGGGCCTGTTCCCGATGCTGCAAGTGCAACCCGTGTTGGGACGAACCTTCCAGGCGCCGGACGGCGTGGCCGGTGCTGAGGACGTGATGCTGATCAGCTACGGCGTTTGGAAGGACCGTTACGGCAAAGACCCGGCGGTGATCGGCCGGACGGTACGGGCGAACGAGAAGCCGGCGGTGATTGTAGGCGTGCTGCCGGAGGGGATGCACTTCCCGAACCACGAGGACATATGGACAAACGCGACCCCGACGCCAGAATTGGAGCGCCGGGACAACCGGGCCTTCATGCTGGTCGGCATGCGGAAACCGGGCGTAAGCATCGCCGCGGCGCAGGCGGACATGGAGCGGATTTCGCGGCAGTTGGAACAGCAGTACCCGGAATCCCACAAAGACTACACGATGACGGTGTTGACGTTCCACGATGCGATGAACGGCGGACCGATCCGGCGGGTGTTCCTGCTGATGATGGGCGCGGTGGGGCTAGTGCTGCTGATCGCGTGCGCGAATGTGGCCAACATGCTGCTGGGCCGGGCGGTGGCGCGGCGGCGGGAGATTTCGATACGGGTGGCGCTGGGCGCAGGCCGGATGCGGATTGTGCGGCAACTGCTGCTGGAAGGTTTGTTGCTGGCCGGATTGGGCGGGTCGATTGGATTGGCGCTTTCGGTGGGCGCGGTGGATGCGTTTTCCAAGGCCGTGCAGAATGTCGGCAAGCCGTACTGGATTATTTTCGAGTTGGACTATGTGGTGGCGGGGTACTGCGCGGCGGTCTGCCTGTTTTCCAGTCTGTTATTCGGGCTGGCTCCGGCGCTGCAGGCGACGCGGGTGGATTTGAACGAATCGCTGAAAGAGGGCGCCAAGAGCTCCGGCGGCGTAAGCACGGGGTATCTTTCGGGAGCGCTGGTGGTGGTGCAGTTTACGCTGGCCGTGGTGTTGCTGATCGCGGCAGGGTTGATGATCCGGAGTTTCGTGGCGGCGGAGCAGGAATTTGCCGACATGCAGGGAGATCAGATTCTGCAGGCGGACATTAACCTGCCTGAGGAGAGGTACAAGACCGCCGATGAACGCAGGCGTTTTTTTGAGCAGTTGCTGGCGCGGCTGGCGGCGTTGCCGGGCGTGCGACAGGCGTCGATGACGTCGGCGATTCCCGGCAGCGGGACGGGGACGGAGCGGTTCGAGATTGCGGGACAGCCGGTTCCGGAGCATGAACAGCGGCTGATTTCGAATACGGTGCTTGTGGCTCCAGGATACTTTCAGACGCTCGGAATGCCCCTGGTGCGGGGCAGGGACTTTAATACCTCCGATGGATTGACCGGCAAGGGGGCGGTGCTGGTGAGCCGCGAATGGGCGGAACGCCATTTCCCGAAGGGTGACCCGATCGGACAGCAGATTCGATTTTTCGATAACAAGAAGCAGCCGAAGGAGTGGATGACGATCGTGGGCATTGCGCCGAACATCCGGCAATCCGTTCCAGGTAGGCCTGACTCGGGGGGGCCGGTGATCACCGTGCCGTACAACTGGTACGGGTCCCACGGAATGAGCCTGGTGCTGCGGGCGGCGGGGAGCGCCACGGAGATGGCGGGGACGCTGCGGCGCGAGGTGCAGCAAATGGACGGAGACCTGCCGCTGTTCGATGTCGCCAGCCTGCAAACGAACATGGTGCGCAACCGATGGCATCTGCGCGTGTTCGGCACGCTGTTTTTCTCCTTCGCGCTGATCGCGCTGGGGATGGCGGCCGTAGGTATCTATGCGGTTTTGGCGCATGCAACGGGCCAACGGACGCGGGAGATCGGCGTACGGCTGGCACTGGGCGCGGGCGCGGGGACAATCGTGCGGATGATACTCCGGCGCGGTTTGGTGCAAATCGGAATCGGCATGACGATCGGCCTGACGGCGGCCTATTTTGTCTGCCGGTTAATGGCTTCCCTATTGATCAAGGTGTCCCCGACAGACCCGGTTACATTCTGGGCGGTTGGCCTAACACTGTTCGGGGCCGGTCTCGCGGCGTGCCTGATTCCGGCACGCCGCGCCTCCCGGCTGGATCCGTTGGAAGCCCTGCGCCACGAGTAGTTACCAGCGGCCAGGTCCGCCCCGGTAATTGCGATCCCCGTCCCGCGTCTGGCGCGTGATCTCGTAGTCGAGACGCGCACTCATCTGGGCCAGGCGATCCCGCTCACGCGGCGAGACGCCGTAACCGTTGCGATAAGCGCGGTCGGTAGCGACACGCAGGTCGCGTTCCATATTCCACAGCCTTTTCGCTTCCCGCGGCGTAATGAGGCCCATGCGTTCGCCGCGAGAGATACGTTCGGCGAAGTTGTTTCGCATGCCGTAGTTGGCCCCGGGCGAGTAGCCGGGACGGGGTGCACCGTAAGGCTGCGCCGTTAGCATCATTGCTCCGAATATCAGGCTCATCAATAGGCGTTTCATGGATCCTCCTGGGTACTGTCTTGACTACAACTACATGGGGAGCAAGCGATTTGCCAATCCGCAACTCCTTATTTTTCTATTTCTTAGGCGGTGGATGACTTAGGGGGTTGGTTGGAATCCACCACCAAGCGTCCACTAGCCGCGCCATAAGAGCCGGACGACAGGAAGAACCACCGCCAGATTGCCCAAAAGGGCGATGAAAGACAGCCACATCCGCTCTTCTCCCCGCAGGAGAGCGGCGACGGCCGCCGCCGCGCCAAGGGCGCAGACGATGGCCATGCCGAAGAGGAAGAGAACTCCGTTGGCCATGCGGCCGCCCCAATCGCCCCGCCCGTATTGTGCCGTGGCGAGATAGAGAATCGCCAACCCGCCCACACCGAGCGGGCCGAAGATTGCAATCAGATTCCAGAAAGACTTCATCCTGCTCCCTATGGCGCGGCCGCTGGAGCAAGCGAGTCACACCCTTTACACTATTTTGCATGCCTGTTCCGCTGCTCCTCCGCTGGCCCGACCGTGAACCCGCCCACGATGCGTTGATCGCCCAGTTGCAACCGGACCAGGTCATTGGATCCGAAACTGTGCCCGGCGCAATAACGCGCGGACTGTGGCCCGGCGTGCGAAGCCCCGCAAAGAAGGGCGATGCGGATGTGGCCAGTGCAAGCGCGGAACCGTGGGTGGACGCCAATGGATATCTGGCTGCGTATCAGCGGGCGCTGGGCCAGCCGGCGCTGTTAGCCCAAACCTACAAAGACGCCGAACGCGGCGTGCCTTTCGATACTTTGGAACTGGCGTTGATTGAGGCTCGGGTGAACGGCGGCAATTTTGCGCTTTTCGTGGAACCCCGGTATCGCGCGGCTCTCTTGGCGAAGGATCCGAAGGCAGTGGAAGCGTGGCGGTCGCTACGCACGACGGCCGATTGGCTGCGGCGGAATGAGGCGCTGTTCGCGCGGCCCACACTGCCGGTCGTTACAGCACTGGTGGAGCCGGGCTATGCCACATCGGAGATCGCGAATCTTTTGTATCGGCGCGGGGCTAGTCCCGCGTTGTCCGCCACGGTTCCTCCCGCAGATCCGGAACGCGTGGAATTGCTGGTGGCCGCCGGGCTGAAGGCGGTACCGGCCGAAGCCTATGCCCATGCGGCGGCAGGGGCAATCGTCGTGACGGACGCAGCGCCCTCGAAGGCCTGGAAAGTCGTGAAGGAAGATACGGACCGGACGATCTATTCCCACGGCAAAGGACAAGTGGTGGCCTATCACAAACGCATCGCCGACCCTAGCGAGTTTGCCCTGGATTGCATTGATCTGCTCACGCATCGCCGGCGGGCGGCGCGGCTGTGGAATGCGCCGGCGGCCATTCCGCTGGCCACCACCGGCGGACGTTTGCATATTGTGCAATACGGCGCTCCGATAGAGAATGAAGTGCAGGCCCGCATTCGCGGCGTCTATCAAAAAGCCACGCTGCTGCGTCCGGAAGCCGCGCCGCTCCCGTTAAAGGTCTATCACCGGGCAGGCACGACAGAAGCGTTCCCGCCCGCCGTCCGCCGCCTTGCTGTTATACAGTTCGAATAAGCAGGATTTTCCAGGAGCCTCCGCTATGAAATTGTGCCGCCGTAAGTTTCTCGCCGCTGCCGCCGCGCTCGCGCCCTATCGCCTGATCGGCGCGCCTGCCCGCGTTCCGAAAGCCCACTTCGCCGTGCATCCGTTCGTGGAGGCCAATCCGAAGGCTGTCTTCATCCGCCGTACGCATGTGCCGCACAAGATGGATGACGCCGCTAAATTGAAAGAAGGCATCGCGTTCGCGCGCGATATCTTCGTGCCCGCGGAAGGTCCCGGCGGCATTCCGGTATCCCACCGGGTGGTTTTGAAACCGAACTTCACTTCCGTACGCAACCAGCGTCCGCATGAAGAGAATTGGGGCACCGGCACGGACCCGCAGTTTTACGAAGGCATCATCATCGGTCTGAAAGAGTTGGGCCTGAAGAAGTTCCATTTTCTGGAGGCGAACAACTTTCACACCTGGAACTATCGCGGGTTGGCCGATATCAACGACCGGCATGGCGTGGAGGTAAACGAACCGGACCGTCGCGCGCGGAACTTCCGCGATAGCTACGAGATGAACTGGACCAAGGTCCCCGATCCGGTGGTTTACACCCATATTCCGCACTATGCGCCCGTCAATGAGCCGGACACCTGGCTGCTGAATATCGCCAAGTGGAAGTCGCACGGCATGTGTATGACCTTATCCACCAAGAACGAGCAGGGACTGGTGGTGAAGCCGTACGTGCGCTTCTGTCCAGGTTGGCAGATGGTGACCGGCGTTCCGGGCTTCATGAAGGAACACATTCATCCCGACGTTGAGCGGCGGGTCAACAGCTTTTTCGACCGCCATGTACGGATGGGCTATTCGCGCTACCAGAGCAAGGATTCCCTGAGCCCGGTGCACCAGGAGATCTGGGCGCATAAGACCTGTGACAACACGCAGACGCTGCGCACGGGACTCTCGATCATCGAAGGCATCTACGGCCGCGACGGAGACGGCTTCGGCGTGGGTAATGACCATCTGACGAATCTGGTGATGTTCAGCAAAGACAAGCTCCGGCTCGACATGATCGGCATGTACCTGGGCGGGCACGAACCGGGCAATGTGAACCTATTCCGCATTGCGAAGGAACGTGGACTGCTGGATACGTTCAACCCGCACGAAGTAGAGGTGTACGCATGGGAAGACGGCAAACCGGTACGCCGGCAGTTGGCCAGTTTCCAACGTACGCCGCTGCCAACGTACTATCTCAAGAACGACAATGAGCCCAAATATCACCTGGTAAACGAAGCGTTCGACTACGATAAGGTGCGCGCCTAGCACGGATGGGCTGTGTTTACCGTACAATCAGTCCACACAGCCAGCCCGTCATATGCCGCTTCTTCTCTTGCTCGTCCTGTGCGCCTCTTTGCCCGGATTCGGCGCTCCCGGCTTTCAGATCACAACGCTTTCCAACCGGCCCGACAAAATCTCCGGCGGCGACGCGCTGGTGCGGATTGAGATCCCCGAGACATCCCCCATCACCGGATTGTCCGTCCGGCGCAATGGCCAGGACATCACCAGCAGCTTCCGGGCGGATACGGCGCAACGAACGCTGACGGGCCTCGTGCGCGGGTTACGGCAGGGGCAAAATATGCTGGAGGTGTTTACAGGTCCCGGCGCAACGCCGGCCGCCCAGCTGTCTGTCATCAACTATCCGGCGACAGGTCCGATTTTTTCCGGGCCGCAGGAACAGCCATTTCTCTGCCAGACCCAATCCTTCCGCCTGCCGGACGGTACGCCGCTAGGCGCTCCTATCGACGCCGATTGCAGCGTACGCACGGTGACCACTTATGTCTACAAAGCCGAGGGCGGAGTAATCAAGCCGCTTCCCGCCGGTTCTCCCCGGCCCGCCGACGCACGGTGGACCACCACAACCAATGGGCAGCGCGTACCCTACATCGTTCGTGTGGAGACCGGCACGCTGAACCGGAGCATCTACCAGACAGCCATTTTGCATGACCCGACCTCGGACGCCGTGGCGGGACCACTGGCGCCGCCGCGCGCGTGGAACCGGCGGTTGTTGTACACCTTCGGCGGCGGCTGCACGGGCGGGTGGTTCCGGCAGGGCGCCGGATTCAACTCCATCCTGAACGATGACATCGTGGGCCGCGGCTACGCGGAGGCGGCCGCCACTTTGAATGTCTTCGGCAATAACTGTCAGGACGTGGTGGCGGCGGAAACGATGATGATGGTGAAGGAACGGTTTGTCGAGAGCTACGGAGTGCCGTTGTTCACTTTCGGGCGCGGCGGATCGGGCGGCTCCTATCAGCAGATACAGATTGCGGACGGGTACCCCGGTCTACTGGACGGCATCATCCCGTCATCCACGTTCCCCGATGTGCTGGCCACCACACAGTTCCTGGTGGACGCACAGTTGCTGGATAACTATTTCAACAGCGACGGCCGGTCGCTGACAGAGGATCAGAAGCGCGCGATCGCCGGCGTTGGGACACTGAAAAACATCTATGGTCCTTCGTCCGGCGCGGGCCGCATCAATCCCACCGTCTTTTGCCCGCCGGAGTTGCCGCAAGAGTTGCGTTACCATCCCCTTCTCCACCGGGCGGGGGCCCGATGCGATATTTTTGACCACACCGTGAACGTCTATGGACGGGATCCGGCCACGGGCTTTGCCCGCCGGGCCATCGATAACACCGGCGTTCAGTACGGCCTGGATGCATTGAACAGCGGCGTCATTACGCCGGCCCAATTTTTGGACCTGAACGAGAAGATCGGAGGCTATGACAACGACGGCAACCCAGTGGCGGCACGGGCAACCGCCGATCCACAGGCGTTGCGCGCCGCCTACCAGACGGGCCGCGTCACCTACGGCGGCAACGGGCTTTCGCGCGTTCCCATCATCGATTTTCGCGGCTACACCGACCTGCTGGAGAACGGCGACGTTCACCAGAAATACCACTCCTTCTCCTTCCGCGAACGGCTGCGCGCCGCCAACGGGTCCGTCACCAATACCGTCATGCTCGTCACTAACCGGCATGCCCCGAAAGTGCAGGCCTACGCAATCGCAAAGATGGACGAATGGCTCACCAACCTCTCTCGCGATACCTCGGGCGCGCCAACCCCGGACCGCATTCTCCGGGCGAAGCCGGCAGATCTGGCGGATTCCTGTTTTCCTACGGACGACGTCCGCATTGCGGAGCCGCAGACGTTTACCGGCGGAGAGTGCAACAAGCAGTTCCCTGCATTTTCTTCCCCACGGCTGTCGGCCGGAGGACCATTGGCCGGCAATGTACTGAAGTGCCAGTTAAAGCCCGTGCAGATGGGCGAATACGCCGTGAAGTTCAACGAAGCCGAAAGAACCCGGCTGCGGACGCTGTTCCCTGGCGGGGTATGCGACTGGAAGAAGCCCGGCGTGGAGCAGCAACGGCCCGTTGGCGTCTGGCTGCAGTACTAACGCAAAGCTCCTTTGCGAATCCACACGACGATCCGGCAAGGATCGCCATTGCCGGCTGTCGCCTCGACACAGGTATGATCCACGGTGACTAACAGCCTGCCGGACATGGCCTCCCCCCGGCTGCGATTCTGAATGGCCACCGCAATGCCAGGCGGCACCGCCATGTTGAGCTTTTTGAAGATTGCGTTCGAGGTTGTGACCATCTGCGCCTTAATCTCCGAGCTCTCTTCCCGGCGGGGATAGCGGCCTTCAATTAAGACTTCGTCGAGCGAATTGGGATCCCGCGGCGAGGAATGCGCCGTGATGAGAATCGGGCCCGGAGCAGCCCGGCAGACAAAACCGCCCCCGCTTCGCGGGGCGCCTTCCGTCTCTCCAAATTCGCGAATGATGTTGCAGACGCCCTGGACTCCCTCTTCATTGGCCGACAGCGTGCCTTGGCAGCCCGCGAGCGGCAAGAGTCCTACTGCCAGGACGGCCGCCGTCATGTTTTTCATCAACTGGTGTGGGGGTTTCGACATGCAGACATACATTCGCCGTTCGATCCATTGGACCGGGTACGAACACCGGACAAACAATGAAGTCCCCCGCTATGCGGTCAAGTGACGAGGGCCCTGGTACTTGGGGAGGAAGAGTTTGTATGAAAATAATCGCATACTTGGCAGGGCGGTTGATATGAGGTTGATTACTGAGTATCGAACGGTCTAAATCGTCTTACCTCACTACTTATCATATGAGTATCTCTCAGGCTTTTATGTCATAACACCACAGACAGCCCAGATCCCGAATATACAAGCGCCCATTCGCCACTACCGGATACGTCCAGGCTCGCTCGCGGGAGTCACGCCTACGGGGAGGATCGGGCGGCGTAAACCGCCCAAGCTCCCGAAATTCCGTTGGATTTGCCTCCACAAGCACCATCTCCCCACTTTCCACTCTGAAATAGAGCCTTCCTTCGGCATGCAATACGGCGGCCGGGCCGAACGCAGTGGATTGCCAGTGGATTTTGCCTGTGGCAAACTCAGCCGCAACCGGGCCTTGCGGATTTGTTCCGTAGAGTATATTTCCTACTAATACCTGGCCGCCCAAGGTATTCGGCATGTCGCGTTCCAGATATACCTGCTCCGCGGATATGCCGCCGCCAGACGCGGAGAGCCGGACCAGGCTGCCGTTGAACCGCCGCGCGTTGGAACTATAGACGTAGTTGTCCTTGGCTATAGGCGAGGCGATGTTGGCCGGGCCGCCGGCCGTTTGGGAGTAGCGCCACAGAAATACGCCCGTGGCCGCGTCAACGCCTACCACGCCCTTGTCCAGGAATTGCACGTACTGACGGCGGCCGGCCGCGCCGGACGTGATGGCGGAACTGTAGGCCGACTTGTCGCCTCCCGGAACAGCCGACTTCCAAATTACGGCGCCTGTCTTTTTGTGCAGAGCAACGAGGGTAGCCTCCCGGCCGCCGGGGGTCACAATCAGCGAATCGCCGTCGATCAATGGCGATTCGGCGTATCCCCAGGTACCCGGCGTCCCGCCAAATTCCTGGCGCACATTCTTACGCCACACTACCTCGCCGGCCTCTGCGCGCAGGCAAGCCAGGTCGCCATCTGAAGACAAGACGAACAGGTAGTTGCCGTCCAGGGTGGGAGTGGAACGCGCCATGGGGTATGGAGGCTGCTGATCCGGGTTGCCGACGCTGCCCAGATGGGTGCTCCACAGTGGCTCTCCATTTTGTACGGAGAGAGATTGAACGAACTCGTCATCCAGGCCGTGGTTGCTGACAGCGTAGAGGGCGCCGCCGGCAACGGCGACCGATCCATATCCGTCGCCAATGTCGGGGAGCCGCCAGAGCAACTTGGGGCCTCCCTTGGGCCATTGCCGCAGCAGGCCTGTCTCCGTGGAGAGGCCGTTCCGGCCAGGACCGCGAAACTGGGGCCAGTCCGCGGAGAGACTTGCCACGGAAACTGCTACGAAGAGCCGTCGGCGCATAGTAAATGCTACTGCTTTGGATCCTGCCGGGCATAGGGGATGCGGCCCGTGCGGGAAACGGCCGGCTGGCGCTTCTCCCGGATGCGCAGCAGGGCCTTCTGCTGCACATCGAGTCCCTGCGTAAATACGGCGCCTTCCTCCAGCAACACCTTCTGCAACTCGTCAATCGGGATCTTCTGTACGCCCGTGCCGTGCCGGAACGCTAGGGCCGCGGCCACCCCGGCGGCTTGTCCGAGGATCATATATTGCGGCTCCATACGGAGGCTGGAATACGCCACGTGGCTAGCCGAAAAACAGACCGGAACCAGAACATTTTCGGCTTCGGAGGCATTGGGTGTCAGAATCCGATAGGGAATCTGATAGGGCTGTACGGGCACCTCCACGTTGCCTTCGTTCAGCACGAAGCCTTCCGGAGAAACGTGGCGCTGGACGTTGTGGGAGTCCGAATTGTAGCTGCCCATACCGATGACATCCGCTTTCGTCCGTTCCGTTTGCAGGTCCTTCTGCGTGGCGACAAATGCGCCCAGCATGCGGCGGCCTTCCCGTACATAGAGTTGGTGCGGCCAATGCGCCGTATCAGTGAATTCGTCCTTGGCAAGACCCCATTCCCGCGCCTCATTCCGCAGTGCGGCGGGCACGCGCGGATCATTGGCCAGGAAATAGTAGAAGCCCTGTTGGTATTCGACGTGATCCTGCCAGATTCGGGCGCGCTCCGCATAGCTGCCGTCCGGATAGCCATAATTTTTGCCGATGTAGTCGGTGGAGAATCCGCCGCGGTTATTGAAGTCCGCTTTTCCGTTCGGGATCACGCGGATGAGGCCCGCCTCGTTGAGCGTGAGGGCGCGCCCCATGTAGGTATACATCGCCTGCAGGTATCTGGCGAGAAGTTCATAGCGGGCCGGTTGGTAGCCGGGTGGTTTGGGCCAGGGGACGCGGTTGGCTGGTACGTTGGTCGCGATGACGCGAAAGTTGTACGCCTGAATCCGCTTGTCGCCTGACCCGGGCTCGCCCCGCGGCTCGACCGACACCTCAGGCAACCATCTTCCGGCCTCATCCTTCGCCGGAATATCGACAGCAAAATTATGATTGCGCGTGTGTGCCAGGACACCGGCCAACGATTCGCCATAGTCCTTCACGCCTTCCCGTCCCAACGTATAGCGGATGCCGGCCTGCGCCATCAAGTCGCCTTCGTAGCTGCAATCGGCGAAGACAGAACCAGAAAACCGCGCGCCATTCTCCGTCAGAACTCCCGTAACGCGGTTACCCTGTTTCGTGACGCCGCCTTTCTCCCGCAGACGATGACCGTAGAGGACAGTCACGTTCGCCCCGGCAAGCATTTCACGGAAAATCTGCTCCGCCACTTTGGGTTCCGGCATCCAGGCAAGTTGTTGCAGATGACGGTCCAATTGATAATGCCGGCCGGCGCGCCAGTAGAACTCCAGCGCCATTCCGCCAATCACCTCACTCCTACCCACATCGGTTCCCGACAAACCGCCCGACACCATGCCGCCCACATGCTGTCCCGGTTCGAGCAACACGGTGGACAGCCCTTGCCGGGCGCCGGACACCGCGGTGGCCACGCCGGCGGCCGTGCCCCCGTACACCACAAGGTCGTACCCCCAACCCGTCCGCGCCAGCAGGGTCAACAAAACGATCCACTTGCCCATTCCGCTCCTCACCGTTTTCGCAACGCCGAACGCGGTATGACCAAGGCCATGGAACCCCGCGCCGTTACCACTTCATACTTTCCCTGAAAGGCTATCAACAAATGCGCCGCCCACTCTTCTAATCCGAAATCAGCCATCAGGTACTGCACCATGTCCGTCGTCGCCATCTCCAGCGCCCGATCCAGGGAGCTTTGAAATTCGGGCTGAGAACCGATGCTGATCACCGCTTCCGGCGTTTCCACGCGCGGCCCAGTTAACTTGGCGGCCTTGCGGACGGTGACCGAGAATTCTACGTCCATGGATGTTTCCACGCCATTGCCCGTCGGCTCTCCGTCGCCTTGCAGCGCGTGGCCATCCCCCAGGAACAGCAGCGCGCCCGGATGATAGACCGGCAGGATCACTGTCGCTCCCTCGCCTATCCGGTTATAGTCCAGATTGCCTCCATAGGAACCGGACGGGCTCGAAGTAGGCGCCCAGTCCCCCGGCGCGGCCACCCCGACACAACCGAGCATGGGCTTCGCGGGAAACTCCATCGAAATCGCCTTGCTTCCGGGCTCACGCAGACGGACCAAACCCTTCTCCCGGTCCAGATCCCACGGCACGTAGTGAGCGTACCCCTTGCGGACGATATCCCGCTTGTAGACAGGCGGATAGGTTTTCTCGATATACTCCGGCGTCATGGCAAAGAGTCCAAGCCGGTAGCTGGAATAACCCCAGTCGCGATTGAGGCGCATCTTGTGAAACCGGATAACCACGGCGTCTCCCGGCTCAGCGCCTTCGATATAGAAGGGGCCAGTCAGCGGATTGGGACCGTCTGACTGTTCCTTGCCTTCCCAATCCTTGCCGCTGGAGTCCAGGGTTTTCGCCGCCACGACTTCTCCCTGTCGCACGCGCTGTTTTACCGGGTGCTTGTTGTAGAACGTGCGGTAGTACGGTTCCGCCTGTAAGGCGCCAATCAGAAGGAAAACGAGGAACGCGAGTGCCTTTTGCATACCGGGAGTATAGCCCCAGGGTTACCTTCAATTTTTCTTTAATTTCTTATTGACACTCATTTGCATCTATAGGTATTCTAGGACTCAATCGGTCGCATATTCATATTTTCGTGTTCGTAATGGGGACAACTACGAACAAGAAGCAAATTCAAGGAACTCTTTTAGCAATGCGTGTCAGAATCCGAATTCAGAAGAATCAAAAACTCCAGCTCAAGGTCGTTAAGCCGGGCAAATGGCTTGCGGTTGGAGCCATGGCGGCCTACACGGCTGTCGGAGGAGGTTCGCCCGCGTTGTACGGACAACAGGGTGGGGCCGCGGCGCAAACGCGCCCCTCACTGCAGTTTTCCATTCCTCCTGGGGCACTATCGGACGCAATTGCCGCATTCGAACGGACGTCGGGATGGAAGGTGGAGATTCCCGACCCCCGGATGGGCACCTTGTCCTCCAAAGGGGCCAACGGCACGCTTTCCGCTTTCGACGCACTGCAACAGATCGTAGCCGGCACCAATCTTCACTTCAATCTGACCGGCGCCAACCGGGCGCGCCTGACTTTTGAACCCGTGCGCTCCGCGGTAGACGTTTCCGAACGGGCGCCTCTCTCCTCTCCGCGCTATACAGAACCGCTCCGGAATCTGCCGCAGACCATCACGATCATCCCGAAAGAGATTATCGACCAGCAGGGAGCCACCAGCCTTGCCGAAGTCCTGCGCAACGTTCCCGGGATGACGCTTACTGCCGGGGAAGGCGGAGCAGCAGCCGGAGACAATCTCACGCTACGCGGCAACAGCGCCCGCAACGATATTTTCGTGGACGGCGTTCGCGACCTGAGCCCGCAATCGCGCGATCCTTTCAATCTCGAGTCCGTGGAAGTCACAAAAGGCCCCACCTCCGCCATCACAGGACGCGGTTCGGCCGGCGGCGCCATCAATCTGGTAAGCAAGGGACCCAGCATCAACCGGTACATTAACGGCAGCGTCGCCTTCGGCAATGCCAATACCCGCCGCGCGAGCTTCGACGTCAACACGCCGCTCAAAGCAATCGGCCTGGGTGAACGTACGTCGTTCCGTCTGAACGGCATGATCCACGACTCCAACGTGCCCGGCCGTGACGTCGTGAAGAATGACCGTTGGGGCTTGGCGCCATCTCTCGCCTTCGGGCTCGGCACCCCCACCCGTTTGACGCTTAGCTACTACAAGCTCAAACAGGACAACATCTCCGATTACGGCATCCCCTGGGTTCCCGCGACCAACAACGCACTGGCCGCCTATCGCGACCAGCCCGCTCCCGTGCCCCGCAACACCTTTTACGGTTTCCGGGACCGGGACCGCGAAGTGCTGAACCAGGATACCGGCACCGTGAAGTTCGAGCACGATTTTTCCGATAACCTCAACCTCCGCAGCCAGTTCCGATTCGGCAAATCGGGCCGCAACTCCATGGCCGCGCCGCCGCGCTTTGCCTCGAACGACTCCACCGCTATTAACCGGGAAATGCGTTCGTGGGTTGCGGAAGACAAGATCCTCGACAGCCAGACCGATATTCGCGCCACCTTCAATACAGGCTCCATACGCCACACCCTGGTCAGCGGCGCGGCCTTCACGAACGAAAAGAACATGCGCATCAACCGGACCGCGCCCAACAGCCCCACCACGTTGTTGGACCCGAATCCGGACGATATCTATACGGGCGTGATCACCACCAGCCCCTACGTTGGCCGCCTGACTGGCAATACGCAATCGGCCTGGGCCTTCGACACGGCAAAGTTCGGCGACCACTGGGAAGCCACCGGCGGCGCCCGTTTCGAACGCTTCGATGTGAATGGCGTCAACACCACGCCGGCCCCTGTCGCGCAGAACGTGAAATTCGCCAGCGTCCGGGCGGGCCTCATTTACAAGCCGACGCAATCGGGAACGCTCTATGGCTCCTACGGAACGTCCGTCAGCCCGTCGCTGGAAGGGCTCTCCTACAACACGTCAAATACGGCCATTCCTCCAGAGAAGACCTACACCGCCGAAGTGGGCAGCAAGTGGGACGTGGCGGGCGGCCGTCTACTTCTCACCGGCGCACTGTTCCGCGTGGCGAAGGACAATGCTCGTACTCCGGGCCTATTGCCCACCGATCCGCCGCAGGTTCTTTCCGGCCAGCAGGTTTCGCAAGGACTGGAACTGTCCGCATCCGGCGGCATTACGCGCAACCTTCGCGTACTGGCTTCCTACACGTTGATTGACGCCCGGATCCGCAGTTCCAACACGCCCGCCGAAGTCGGCCGTTACTTCCAGAATACGCCCCGCAACGCGGCCAGCACTTGGTTCACCTATACAGCGAAGAGGTTTACGGTCGGCGTAGGGCCGCGGTTCATGGGCCGCCGATTCGGCAACAACATCAACACGCGCCAAGTGAAGGCGTACGGCACGGTGGATGCCATGGCCTCCTACACGGTCAACCGGCATCTGGACTTGCGCCTGAACGTTTCCAACCTGAACGACTCCTACTACTTCGAACGCTTGGGCGGCGGCCACCTGATCCCTGGAGCCTCCCGGTTCGCTCTGTTCACGACGAACTTCCATTTTTAAGCAAGACTTTACATGCTCCTTCACATCGAAAACGTACTGACTCCGGACGCCGCCGACTCTGCGCGGCGCGCCCTGGAGTCGGCCGATTGGGTCGACGGACGGATCACCGCCGGCTACCAATCCGCCAGGGCGAAGGACAATCTGCAGTTGCCGGAGAACCATCCGCTGGCCGTCGAACTCGGCGACCACATCGTCTCCGCCCTGCAAGCCCACCCGCTCTTCATGGGCGCCGCGTTGCCATTGCGCATATTTCCGCCTCTTTTTAACTGTTATCGCGGCGGTCAATCCTTCGGAACGCATGTTGACAACGCCGTGCGACAGGTTCCCGGCACCGGCCATCGGATTCGCACCGACCTCTCCGCCACGCTATTCCTCACACCTCCTGAAGACTACGAAGGCGGCGAACTGATGATCGAGGATACCTACGGCACCCAGGCAATCAAGCTCCCAGCCGGGCACCTGGTACTCTATCCGGCAACCAGTTTGCATCATGTCCGCCCCGTAACCCGCGGCGCACGGATCTCGTCGTTCTTCTGGATGCAGAGCATGATTCGCGACGATAGCCAAAGAACGTTGCTATTCGACCTGGACATCGCCATTCAAAGACTGTCCGCCGAGGTTCCGGACCATCCTTCCGCCGTGCAACTCACTGGCGTATATCACAACCTGATACGGATGTGGGCGGACCTGTAAGTGGCGCTCCCCGCAACAACGGATAAACCCAAGGCAACTCCTTCGCGCCGGTCCTTCTGGGCGCGGCAGATTACGTTGTGGCATTGGGTCAGTTCCGGTATCTGCCTGATCGGCATGTTGCTGTTCACCGTCACCGGCATTACGCTGAATCACGCCGCCGCCATTCCGTCCACACCGGTGGTGACACAGACCGCCGCCGTAGTTCCCGAACCGCTGCGGGCCCAACTGCAGGCTGGCCCCGTGGACGGCAAACAGCCGCTCCCTCCGGCGCTCGCCGAATGGGTGCATGCACAGTTCGGGGCTACAACGCCCACCGCTGCCGCGGAATGGTCCGAAGAGGAAGTCTACATTTCTCTTCCCCGCCCCGGCGGCGACGGGTGGGCCAGCATTCAACGCAAAACCGGCCAGACGAAGTACGAAAAAACCGACCGCGGTTGGATCTCCTATCTCAACGACTTGCACAAGGGCCGGCATACCGGCACGGCTTGGATGGTGTTCATCGACGTGGTGGCGGCGGCCTGCCTGGTCTTCACCATCTCCGGTCTGCTGCTGCTGCAACTCCACGCCGCCAAGCGCCCGTCCACGTGGCCGCTCGTCGCCGCGGGGCTAGTCATTCCCGTTTTGTTAATGCTTTTGCTCGTTCATCGCTAACAAGGATTTATCGCATGCGCATCTTACTTCCCGCCGCCGTTCTTTCCGTCAGCGCAATCGCCGCTGATGTGGAAGTGACGCTGGAAATCCCCCGGCTCAGCGTCGCCGAATACCATCGCCCCTATGTGGCCCTTTGGGTAGAGCGCGCGGATCAATCCGTCGCCGCCAATCTCGCCGTCTGGTATGACCAGCAAACCAACAAGAACGAGACCGGAACCACCTGGTTGAAAGATCTGCGTATGTGGTGGCGAAAATCGGGCCGGGAGCTGAAAATGCCGGTCGACGGCGTTTCCGGCGCCACCCGCCCCCCCGGCACGCACCAGATCACGTTCCGCGCGGCTAAATCCGCGCTTGCGGGCCTTCCGCCCGGGACCTATCAACTCGTTGTCGAAGCGGCCCGCGAAGTCGGCGGCCGCGAACTCATCCGCGTTCCCTTCCAATGGCCCGCACTTCAGGCCGGCTCCGTCAAAGGCCAGTATGAAATCGGCCAGGTCAAGGTCACACCAAAACCCTAACCCCAGGACAACCCCATGCACATCTCCCGTTTCCGGTTAATCCCCGCCCTGGCCCTCTTCGCCGGGCTCGCACCGTCGCTGCTGGCGCACCGGCAGTGGATGCTCCCTTCTTCCACCGTTCTCTCCGCCGCCGACCCCTGGGTCACGGTGGACGCCGCCGTCTCGAACGAACTCTTCTACTTCGACCACGTGCCGTTGCGCTTAAACAATCTGACCATCACGGCGCCCGACGGTTCCGCCATCGAACCGCAGAACCCTGCCACCGGCAAGTACCGCAGCACCTTCGACATCAACCTCAAGAAGCAGGGCACCTATCGCGTTTCTCTCGTCAACAGCACCGTATTCGCTACCTGGACTGAAAACGGAGAAGCCAAAAATTGGCGCGGTACCGCCGCCGCCTTTGCCAAGGAAGTTCCCCAGAACGCTACCGGCTTGAAGACTTCGAAAATGAATAGCCGGGTGGAACTCTTCCTCACCTCGGGCAAGCCGACCCGTGAAGCTCTCGCCCCGACCGGTTCCGGCCTGGAAATGGTCCCCGTCACGCACCCCAACGATCTCGTGGCCGGCGAGGCCGCCACCTTCCAGCTTCTCTCCGACGGAAAGCCCGCCGCCGACCTCGAAGTCACCGTCATCCCCGGCGGCATCCGCTACCGGAATCAGTTGCATGAGGTAAAAATAAAGACGGACGCCGAAGGCAAGTTCACCACCACGTTCAAAGACCCTGGCATGTATTGGCTGAACGCCTCCACGGGCGGCGGCCGCGGTCCCGGAGGTCCGGGTGGTCCTGTCGGCGGCCCCAATGCGGGTGCGCCCCGGCAGGGAGGCCCGAACGCTGGCGGCCCGCGGCCGGGCGGCGGTCCTGGCGGCGGTCCCGGTGGGCGCATGCCGGCCGGTAACCGCGCCAGCTACGTCGCCACGCTCGAAGTCCTTCCTCAATAACTTGCGTCAAGTCGCAATTCCCAACTCACTACCCGGCGGCAAGCCCCCCACGCCGCCGCCGGGTACGCATCGCCTGCTTTCAATCGCCGGTGAAACCATGGGCACCACCTGGAGCCTGGAATGTTTCACGCCGCCCGGCCTTACCGGAGACGCCGTACGCGCCCTGGTCGAATCCCACCTCGATTTGCTCGTGCGCCAGATGAGTCACTGGCGCGGCGATTCTGACCTTGCCCGTTTCAACCGTGCCGATCCCGGCGCCGCCGTTTCCCTCCCCGCCGAATTTTTCCACGTTCTTAGCGCAGCCCTACAGATCGCCCAGGAGACCGGCGGGGCCTTCGACCCTACCCTTGGCGAGGTTGTCAACGCCTGGGGCTTCGGCCCGCCCGGCCCCCATCCGGAACTCATTCATCCGCCCGGCCGCTGGCGCAAGATTCTCCTCGATCCCGCCGCCCAGAGCGCAATCCAGCCCGGCGGCGCCATCCTGGACCTCTCCGCCATCGCCAAAGGCTTCGCCGTCGATCACGTCGCCGTGCAACTCGACTCCCTCGGCATCGGCAGCTATCTCCTCGAAATCGGCGGCGAACTCAAGTCTCGCGGCGTCAAACCCGATGGCCAGCCCTGGTGGGTGCTCATCGAGCCGCCGCCCGGCATGCCTCCGGCCGGCGAAATCATCATCGCGCTCTACAACAACGCCGTCGCCACCTCCGGCGACTATCGCCGCTATGTAGAGCGTGCGGGGGAACGCCTCCCGCACACGCTCGATCCGCTCACCGCGGCCCCCGTTCGTTCACCGCTCGCCAGCGTCTCCGTCTTGCATGCCGACGCCATGCGGGCCGATGCTTATGCCACCGCGCTCACCGTTCTCGGCGCCGCGCGCGGTCTCACCCTCTCGGACCAACTCGGGCTCCCGGCCGTCTTCCTGCTGCGGGAAGACGGCCGGATGCGCACCCTCAAAAGCCGTGCTTTCCAGGCGATGCTCGACGAAGACTAGTCTTTCGCGCCGATGCCAAACGTCAGGCTGGCCCAGAAACTCTCCCAGTCCGCCGCCTTGGGCTCCGCGCAACGCTCCATGACGATCGCGTGCAGCCGGTGCGGTCCGTTCGCGTGTACCGGCACCTTCACTCGGCCGTTGTGGTCCGTACGCCCCACAACATCCATCTTCGCTTTGCCCCCCTCCAGCCAGGCTGACTCCACGGCGACATCGGCCGCCGGCTTGCCCCGGAACAGTACCTGCACCGGCAACGTATCGCCCGGTCGCAACGAATACGGGTCCACCTCGGGCACAATCTCAATCGTCAACCCAGTCCGCTGCCGGAAATAGTCATCTGTTGTGCCCACGCGCAGCATGGACTTCACGTACTTGCTATACCGTTCCCGCCCCGGCTTGCCTGTCTCACCATTCTTCTCCCGATAGGCCAACGTGCCGGTCAGGTTTTCATGCTCCAGGTAGGATTTGAACTTGGCTGGGTCCAGTTCGATGAAGTTGGGGAGCGTCTGCGCGGTGAGAATCGCAAGGCCCGGGCCCGGAATCCGCACGGACGCCACCGTCCGCGTCTTTTCGCCCGTAATCTTCTCCATCGGCGCGGTCCCTGCCTTTGATCGCAGCTGCGTATTGCGCAGACGCGAGGGATTTACGGGCGAGGAGGCCTCCGGAAATTCATCCCCATTCTGAAACACCAACCGCAGAATTTCCCCCGGCTTCGCCGCAAACCGCTCCGGCATCAGGTACAGATCGTGGGCCGGCAGCAATCCCGCCAGCCACAGAGTCAACCATATTTTTTTCACAAGTTCTCCCTAATTCTAAAACTGCAGCTTCAGCGCCAACTGCACGGAGCGAGGGCCGCCCATCTGGTACAGCGGGTTCAACCCGCCCACACTGGAGCCGCTCACAATCCCGGTCGAACGGCCAAAATTCGTATTGGTCATCACGCCTACCGGATTGGCGAAGTTCGGCGTGTTGCTCAGATTAAACGCATCGGCCCGCAGGTCCAGCCCAACCCGCTCGCCCAGCACAAACCGCCGCCGGATCGAAAGGTCCAACTGCCCCATTCCGAACCCTCGCAGCACATTGCGCCCCAGTGTTCCCTGGCGTCCTTGCGCCAAGGGCGTCGCATCGTCAAAAGCCGCCCGGTTGAAGCGCCGCCCGCCGGGAAAACTCCCGTCGTAGACGTACAACGGTTGTCCCGGCAGAATATCTGGACGCGCCACATTGGTCAAACCCAGTCCAAGCGGGTCGCGGCCCGTGGTCACCGTGACCGGCGTCGCCGTCCGGAATCGTCCGATGGCATCTACCGAAAACCCTCCCAACATCTTCCGGACTGCGCGCCAGGAAGGAATATCGTAGCTAACGGCGCCCGTAAATACATGCCGCGCATCAAATGAGGAGGGGCCGCGGTCCGAGGAAGGAGACAGTCGTGTCGACTGCACGGCTAGGTTCGTGTTCGATTCGTCCGAGGCGGTATCGAGCGACTTGGACCATGTATATGCCGCCAGCGCCTGCGCGCCTCTCGCCATCCTGCGCTTAAACTGCGTTTGCAGAGAATTGTATTGAGAGTAACCCTCGTTATTCACCACGTCGACGCGAGTAAAGAGGGGATTTTGCAGCGCCGCCGGCCGCAGGCTCTCTACGCGAGCCAACCGGTGACCAGCAGACCCGACATAGGAAATGGACAACGAATTGGCTGTGCCGAACGGCTGCTCCACAGCAAAGCTGTATTGGAGCGAGTAGGGCAACTGGTAGTCATCGGCATAGGCAAACAGTCGCGGATAAGGCGGCTGGACAAGGAGAGCACCCACAGGCGCAAAAAAGACAGGCGCATCGATGGCGGTGTTGGTAACCGTCGCCGCTCGAGAGTAAGGATAGGTGGATGGAGAAAACACGGTACCGGTGTAGGCATATCCCAAATCGTAGAAGGAGCCAAAACCCGCTCGCAGCACGGTACCCCGGTCACCGGGCAACTGGTAGGCGATCCCAACGCGGGGAGCGAAGTTCGTGTACGTGGTCTCGTAGAGCGGCGAATTCTTCGTGCCCAACGTTGCCGACGCCGGGTTCTGGATACCGCGCACCGTTAACGGCAGATTGCCGTTAGCCTCGGACGGAGCCGGATTCATCTCCCATCGCAACCCGTAAGTCAGAGTGAGCCGTCTCGATACGCGCCATGCGTCCTGCGCAAAGAGCGATAGGTTGAGGTACCTTGGCTCCAAATAGTTGTCCGTCTGCCGCACCTCGCCCGTCGGTACAATGCCTTTCGTAAGCTCCGTAATCGAAGCGAACGTCAGAGTTTTGCTGAACAAGCGCCCGCCAATCGACGGAGACAGCCGCCGCACATCCACGCCGAACTTCATCGCATGACTGCCCTTGTTCCAGTACGTGGTGTTCACAATATTCCACTGGCGCTGCGTATTCCGGCTGAACACGCCGGGACTGATCGTGTTTTCGTCGTTGCCGCCAATTGTCAGGTAATATAGCGACGTCTCCGGTTTTGCGAAATCCGGGAATAGCAGATCGCGCGGCAGGAGTTTCGCCCCGCCGTAGGTATCCTGCTCATAGATCTGCGCCGCCAGCGAGCGGCTCCAGTTCAGGCGTAGGTCGTTGGTCAAGGCAGGCGAAAACATCATCGTGGCCCCGCCGGTGACGGTCTCCGTTTTGCCAGGGAGCGTGGCGACAAAGCTCGGCGTGACGTAGCGGCCACGCTCTCTGTTTTCCGAAGGCGCGTAGTTGTAGCGGCCGAATAGCTGTAATTTCTGAGAAACCGCATGATCGCCGCGAACGCTGGTTGCATTCAGACGGGAGGGATTAGAAAAACTCGTGACGTACGGCGTCTCCATCGGAGCCTCGGCCAAAGGCGGCGCCACGGGAAGCGGATAAGCTTCCAGAAGCGCCTTCACCATGCCGGTCGCCTGCGCGCGCGCCGCCGCGGAAGGTACGCGCACCGGAGCGGAGATCACCGGTTGAATCAATCGCAATCCTTCGTAGGACGCAAAAAAGAAGGTGCGGTTCTTTCCGTTCCAGAGCCGCGGCAACAAGACCGGGCCTCCTACGGTGAAACCGAAATCGTTCTGCCGCAGTGCGGGCCGGCGCAGCCCGTTGTAGTTCCCAAACCAGCTGTTGGCATCCAACTTGTCGTTTCGTAAATAGTTGAACGCGGAGCCATGGAACTGATTGGTTCCGGAGCGCGTCACGATAGCTACCTGCGCGCCGGGCTGCCGGCCGTACTCCGGCGCATACGTAGATGTCTGAACGGTGAATTCCTGCACCGCATCTACGGAAGCAAGTGTGCTCGTGCTGCCCTGGGAAGAGAAGGAGGGAGTACCTCCGCCCGCGCCTTCATAGGGCGTCGAGGCAAAGGGCATGCCGAAATTGGCGCCCACGCCGTCGACGGTGAAATAGTTCGTTCCCGTCCGCTGACCGTTCACCGAAAATTGGCCGGAATCCGGTAGCGTGGACGTCGTCATCACCACGCCCGGCGAAAGCGGGAGCAACGATTGAAAGCTTCTGCCGTTCAGCGGTTGCACAGCGATAAACGAACGATCGACGGAGGTCGACACGGCTGGGCCTTCCCGGATTACCGCTGCTTCCGCTGTTACTTCCACTCGTTCCCCGCGCGAGGCGACTCGCAATCGCAACGTCACCGACCGTTGGTCGTTCGCATGGATCGGCACCGCCTCCAACCTCGCGGCCATGAAACCGTCCCGTTCGGCCGTCAGTTCATAGGCGCTCGGCGCCAACGACGGAAAACGGAACAGGCCCGCGTCATCGGTAACTGCCTTGCGGATCGAGCCTTTTCCGGGTTCGCGCAGCGTCACCAGCGCGCCGGCCACTGCCCCGTCTTTCTCATCCTGCACCAAGCCGCTTAGAGTGCCGCTGGCTGATTGGCCCGCAAGCATCCTTACGCACACCGCCCCCAGCAGCAGGCGTACACGCCAACCTTCCATCCGTTCCTCCATGTATCACGAGTTTTAATCGGATACTACGACTGCGGCCAGTATCGTCGCTGAACACTCCATTCAGCCGCACAGACCCGCACTCACAAGCATACGATTATAAAAATCGTATCACCAATCAGGATCAGGGGCATCCCCTAGCGCAAAATTCGCATATGTTCTTCTAACTCCTCAATCCGTTTCCGGAGCAGCACGATCTCGTCCTGCAGGATTTCCGGACGTGGCTTTGGAATTAGATAGGTCAACGTCTGTGAGCCGGTCGGCAACCCGTCTCGCCGGACCCGTAGGCTGATCACCATATCTCCGGTGGGAGTGGGTATCGAAACCTGCCCGTCCGGCACATACCGTTCGGTAAGGTCCACGGTCTCTTCCTGATCTCCGCGGCGCACGTGGAGCGCGGCCGAATCCAGACGCGCCCAATCGCCGCCCAGTTCTTCTTTCCAATGGACGCGGATGACTTCTCCTTGGGAGTATGCCTTTAGCGCCAATCGCGGCGCCGGACCGCCGGCCGCCTGATTGACGGAACCCACCCAGGTCACCGTCATCCAAAGGCCAACAGCCATACAAGCGGCGCCTACCCACCGCATAGCCTGCCGGAAGTCGAAACGCGGCGGAATACGTTCCCGGATGGACGGGGCACTCTCCGAGGGTTCTCGTTCCATTACTGCAGCAGCGGCAGACTGTTTTGGTACGGACGTTCCGCTTTGAAACGTGATCCTCCGGGCCGTTGGAGTTCCATTCCGGAGTTGCCAGATCACCGCCTCCGCCCGGTGAACCGTTACGGGCGCCACGACGGCCAGCATGCCCACATCGGCGAGACGTTCCTCGTCCTCGGCGGACCACAGTGTTCGCGCCCGGCGGCGGAGGACCCAACGGCCCAGCACCGTTCTTTCGTTCTTTTCCGTGGAAATGTCCGTAATCGTGAGAAGATCCGTCTCGCGGAAACCGAGCAGGAATCCTTCCACCGGCACTCCTTCACCCGGCTTGGAAGTAAACGTTTCGAAGGCAAGTTGGAGTAGCTGTTGCTGCACCGCCGCGGTGAATTCGCAGACGGGGAGAGCAGGCAGTTCGGCAGACAAGCGAATGATCCTCGCTCGTCTACTATGCAGTTGACCGACCAATAGGTGCCGCCGGGGATAGGGTTGCCAAAAAACCGAAGGCCGGCAATCCCCTTCGGGAGTACCGGCCAAGACGGACCTGCGAATACGCTCAGAAATAGAACTTCGCCGCTACCATGATCCGGCGTGGAGTTCCTTGTTGTCCCGTTATCATTCCGATCGTCCGCGAGAGAATGGCGTTGCCAGGCGTCCCCGGGTTCATGGTGTTAAATAGGTTCTGTGCCTCCATTCGCAGTTGCACAGTCTTCCCTTCCCACGGCGTCCGGAACGTCTTGAGCAGAGAGAGGTCCCACTGCGAAAAGCCCGGCCCGCGGAAGTTCGGCTGCGTGGATGGCGCGTCTCCGATTTCGAAATCACGAACCACGCGGATGGCGTCCGCGTTCAAATACGGAACATAGCCTGGAGCGCCTTCCAACGCCGTCTTGCCGCTCACGTGGTTGTCCATGTCCACGCCGGGTACCAACACGGGTTGTGAATCGCGGCCGTGGCCAATGTTGTACCAATTGGACCCTAGGCCGCCAACCGTATTGGACGGCGTGCGAACCGTGATCGGGAATCCGCTCCGCAGCGTCGTTGTGCCGGCCATGGTCCAACCGCCGACCACCGCATCGGCCATCTTCGCCCCAAAGTTGTCCGTGCCATGCAGATATTTGCGTCCATGGCCGAACGGCAGGTCCACGGAGTAGTTGAACAGCAGTTTATGCGTAATATCGGTGGTGGCGATGCCATAGGTATTGGAAACAGGTAACCCGGCCTGTGGGTACGGCATGCCAAAACCGCCATCGTAGGAGCCGACATCGTTCAGCATTTTAGAGAACGTGTAGTTGATCAGGAACCCGAAGCCGCGCGCAAACCGGTGTTCCGCCTGCAAGTAACCGGCGTGGTAGTTCGACGTGCCCAGCGGTTCGCCGAGCGTCCAGATTTCCGTCCAAAGCGGATTCCGTTGGAATAACCGGCCAAAGGGAATCGTTTTGGAACCCACACCGGTAAATTCCGGAATGAACCCGTAATAGGGATTCGTTACCGGGTTGTTCAACTTCAAACCCAGCGGACCAATCTTGTGATAAGCGTCCGGCAGGATATGTTCACCCGTGCCCAGGTAGTACGGCAAGGTCCGTCCGAGGTTCCCCGTCAGGTTCGCTTCCACCAGCCAGGCATTGTTGCCCGATCCCACTTCGCGTTGAATGCCCACATGGAATGCGTGCTCGTACCCGGGGCTCAGGTTAGTCGCCGAAGAAACGAACCAGTTGCCCATTACGCTGCGATTCAGCGCGTCGATGTCGCGCGTCAGGCGCACAAGCCCCGCTCCGCCCGGCATCGGGTTTGAAAACGTCAACGGGAACGACATGCCTCCGTCCGACGTACCGCCCTGAATGAGCCGTGCCGCATCGCCGTAGCCGATGTTCCAGGGAGAGCCGTTCAGATGGAAACTTCCCGTAAGCGTCATCCACACCAAGCCATAGCCGGCGCGAATCACGGTTTTCGGTGTCACGGACCATGCCACGCCAACCCGCGGCCCGAAGTGGTTTTTCGGTACTTGCTGCATGGAACGGCCTGGATACTCTTTCGTGCCCATGAGCGCCACGCGGCCGTAGATGCCCTGCTGCGTCCAGTCCGGCGTCGGTGCGCTCGCGCCAACCGCCTGCGCTTCCCCCAGAGCCTGGTTCCAATTCCAGTTGGGAATCGCGCTTACCGGCCACTTGTAGTCCCGGTCCCAGAAGGTCTGCCGGTCGTAGCGTTCCGTACGCGCCGGTTCAATGTCCCACCGCAGGCCGAGGTTCAACGTCAGGTTCTTTCTAACCTTGAAGTCGTCCTGTACATAGGCGCCGTGGTAGGTCTGTAGGGAGGCCGGTCCGGCCAACTGCGTGCCGCTGCCGCCGCCGACTACGCCCAGCATCCACGCCGCCAGACCAGAGCCGGAACCATTGTTGGGAGCGTCGAAAAACTCAGACGTCGCACTGCGGATGCTCGACGTCGAAAACGTTCCGCCCGAATAGATATTTGAGTAATAGCGGCGATGCTCGTATCCCGCCTTCACCGTATGGCGGCCCGCCTGCTTCTGCAGCGAGAACTGCCCCGAATATATCGTGTCGCGGTTGTCCGTTACACTGCCGCCGCCGATGCCGGTCACCGTGTCCGCTGTTCCTAGCGAGGGGACGCGGCCCTTCGTGCCGCCAAGCAGATTGATCACCTCGGGCGACATGCCCCATGCCGCGCCATCGGCGTCTACCTGGGCGCCCGCGAACGACTTGGACCGGACCGCGCCCAGTTTGAAGTTAAAGATAGTCGTCGGGCTGATCAGATAGCTATGGTCAAACGCGGTGGTATAAGCCACATCATCGTTTGTCGTGATCGGTTGCAGGGCCGATAGCCAGCGCTGGCTCGCCGTGAACTGATCGAAGTAGGTCATCGTAAAGTGGCTGTTGTGTTTGGCCGACCACGTTTGATCCAGGCGGCCCGTCCAGCGGTTATTGTCGAGCGGCGTCGTTGCCCCGGCCACAAAATTCTGATCGTGCGAAGAGTTGGGCCGTGCAGTCTGGTTCGCCTTCGGATAGAAACCCATGTAGATCTTGGCAAGCGGATCCACCCGGCTGGCCGGAATCCGGTTGCCGGGAAAGGCGCTCCGCTGCACCCGGCCATCCACGGCGCGGGAAGTCAACGGGTCAAAAATCCGCGCTGGAACACCGCTGTCAATCAGCGTCTGCGAAAAATCGCCTTCCCGCTCCAGATCACTAGGAACACTGGCGAGCTGGGCATTGGACCCCGTCCGGCGCCGGGTCGCCTCATAATTCACAAAGAAAAAAGTCTTGTCCTTGCCGTTATACACCTTCGGGAGGTGCACTGGACCGCCGAACGCGCCGCCGAAAACATTGTCGTGAAAAACGCCTTTTTGGCGCCCAAAACGGTTCGAATTCCAGTCATTTGCGTTCAATTTGTCGTTCCTAAAGAACTCATAGAGCGATCCGTGGAACTGATTGGTGCCCGCGCGGGTCACCAAAGTGACCGCCCCGCCCGACAACCGGCCGTATTCCGCCGCCAGCCCGTTCGTGATGACTTTGAATTCGCCGACCGCCTCCATCGACGGAATCGACGGCGGCACGTCATGGCGGTATCCGGTCGTAACCGCAATGCCGTCAATAATATACTCCGCCTTCGATGTCCTTCCTCCGTTGATCCGGAAGTCGTTCGAGTAGCCCTGTTGATCTGAAGTTCCGTTCACATTCGGGGCCAAAGTGGCAAACGCGAGGGGGTTCCGGTTGTACTGCGGCAGTTCCTGAATACGCCGGTTATCGATCACCAACCCGGTTTGCGCGTCGTCAACGCGCAGCAGCGGCACCTCGGCGGTAACGCTGACGGCCTGGGTTTGGGCGCCGACTTCGAGGGAGAGGTCGATGCGGACGCGGTCGTCCACCCGGAGGACTAGGTTCTTTTGATTGATGGGGCGGAATCCGTCTTTCTGCGTGGAGAGCGAGTAAATGCCGGGCTGGAGGAGGGGGATGAGGAATAGGCCTTGGTCGTTGGAGGAGACGGTGCGGACGACGCCGGTACGGTCGTTGGAGACAGTGACGACGGTTTCGGGGACAGCAGCGCCAGAGGAGTCGGTGATTTGGCCGGAGATTTGTGCCTGTTGCGCGAATGCGAGGGCGCTTGCCAGGCCGAACAGCATAGAAAGTCGGAACCCAATACGAGTCATGGGGTCCATCAAATCAATGCCTAAATCCGGAGTCAATTCCAGATTTAACTATTTTGAATTTAAAAGTGGACTTGTAAACTATCGCGGAAGCGCACCGAGGGTTTGGTCCATCCAACTTTGATAGGTCCATTCCACGGGATCGACGAAGGCGGGTCCGACCATCACACCCAGATGGAGGTGGTCCCCGCCCGCCAACCCACTCATCCCGGATTGACCGATTTCCTGTCCTTTTTTCACGGCTTGGCCGGATTGGACACCCACCTGGCTCATGTGCCCGTACACCGAGAGTACGCCATAGCCATGATCGATCACGACGCAGTTGCCGTAGATGCCGAGTCGTCCGGCGTGAACGACTTTTCCGTGATTGGCAGCCGGAATAGGGGCATTCTTGACGGATGCCATATCGATACCGAGATGCCATTCGCGGTTAAGCAGTTTGCCAGCATAGCGATAGGTCCGATGGTCAGCGAAAAGGGCTTCAGCCTTCCCCCTGGGCAATAGAACGAAGGGCCCTTCCCAAAGTTGCTTCCCTTCGCTTTTGGCGGCCAGGGAGGCGAGAGCTTCATCGTTGATGCGACGCATCACCGAATTGATACGCGCGAAGCGGTCCGCCGCTTCCCCCGCGGCGCCCGGGTCCAACTCTCCGAGGACTTTGTCCATCAACTTGCCGCTTAGTTCCAGGGTTCGATCCCGGAATTTCCCCTTTGTAATCTGATGAGGGAAAGAAGACGTTGCCTCGTCGCCAATTGCGTTGCGCGCGTAGAGCACGGGTGCCACATCCTCATCGACTTCTGGAGGGATAGAGACGAGGCTGACACGGACATTTTCGCCTTCTTTGGACGGCCAACTGGGGAACTGGAAACGGCCCACGCGCACACCGGCGGAACTCCAACCGCCTCCGACGCTAAATGTGACAATTCCCGTACCGCCCCTGCGCAGAAAAACCGTTTTCTCGGTGGGCGTGACTTTGGGTTTTTCAAGAACGACCGGTAGTTCCTGGCGCAGACGGGCGGTTTGCGCCCGCAGGTCGTTCGATTGCACTTCAATAGTCACAATCGCCCTACCCGCAGCCAGTTGAGGCACGGAATTCCGGTCTAAGGAGAAGGCGGCTTCCCCGGGCGGCATAGGAGTACGCCGGAACCCGAAACGGCGGGCTGGTTCCACCTGTTGAAAGGCCACCGCGGCCGACGCGCCTTTCTGTTCCACCGTAACGGTCAGACGACGGATGCCATGCGGGTTGGCCCAGCGCACCCGGAACGGTGTGGACGGTCCCAAGGCGCGCGGAAACCCGCCAACGACCTCCACCACGGGGTCCGTGGAACGAATCCACAGGTACGCCAGCGCCCCGCAGAGACCGAGGAGCAAAACAACGGCAATGACAACAATCAGGGAGCGTCCTGCTCCGCCCATATAGCTGGGCTCGCGCAATTTATATTCCGGCATTTCTTACAACACGTCCGGGAAACTGGGTCGTAGTTTCCGGAACACTCCATAACCGAGATAGAACAAAACGATACTCATCACCAATAGCTGTCCAAGAACGGTCCAGTCCGGGGCAGACTCCGAGATAAATAGCAGGCGATACTCGCCCACCAACTTGAAGATCGGGTTCTTCTGCAATATGCGAACCGCCTGGGCGGGGAGTTTTTCGGTGGGATAACAGATGGGGGTCAGAAAGAACAGGAGGGTCAACAGAAACCCATTGACCTGCCCGAGGTCCCGCGCAAACAAACCGACCGCGGCCCAAGCCCAACAGAGGCCCAGCGTCAGCATCATCTGCGGCGCCAACAGGACAGGCAGCCAAAGCGCCTCGATGGGAATGCGCTCCCTGGTTGCCATGAGGAAGAAAAGATAGACCACCAATGCCAAGCCACTGGAGACAATCCCGGAACAAACCAGATTGACGGGAAGGATCTCAACGGGAAAGACGAGCTTCTTGACAAAGTTGCGATGTTCCAAAATGACGTTGGGAGCGCGGCCGAGGGCCTCACTGAAGGCCAGCCATGGCAACATGCCGCACAAAAAGAAGAGGACGTAGACGGAGGGATCGGCATTGTCGTTAAAGCGCGTTTGAAGCACGACGCCAAAAACGAACCAATAGGCCAACATGAGCAGCAACGGCTGGGCCAGCGCCCAAAAACGGTCACCGAATGAGCCCTTATATCGTCCTTCAAGATCCCGGCCTACCATGGCGGCAATCAGGCTGCGATTGCGCCAGAGCAGCGCCCACGGCTCGGTAAGAAACGCCCCAAGGCGGCTGGGGAGCCCTCGCCAGCGGAGAGCCCGGAGCGTAGTCATGGCGTCGCGTTCCACAGTCATCTGCCCGCCACGCATGGCAATGTCCACGACACGCATGTTTTCGCCGCGGGCATAGGCCCAGCCGCGCTCGGCATCGACAGTCGATACCAGCACACGGTACTGGCCGTCCTCGCGGGGAACAGGCACATCCGATTCGCCCGCTTCCCGCACCCAAGGGCCTTCGTCGATCAAGGCGCCAGTGCGCGCATCGAGCAGTTGCCAGCCCGCCGCCTCGCCCCGCACCGGTTGCAACGCCACACGCAGCATGCTTAGTGTCCGCCCTCGTACAGCCAGGCGGGATATCGCTTGACGACAGGACCGGTCTTCTTACCGACGGCGTAGATTCCGTCTCCCCGCAGATTGGAGGGCAATTGATACTGCTCCAACATGCGAATGACCCAACGCTCTTCGGGGCGCGGCTTATCGAGAAATTCGCCTGTCTCCAGACGCGCTACCTCAAAACCGCCATCGACCAACAGATGATGAATTTCGCGAGGCGTATATTCCCGCGCGTGCCGGGCCTCCACTTCCGCACCAGGTTCGGCAGGACGAATATAGGCAGGGAAGAAGCCGGGGTGGTAGCCCTCCAGGATGGCGCGGAGGGCACGAATGGACGCAACGTTGGGTGTAGTAAGCACCAGATGGCCGCCAGGCCGCAGAATGCGGTTGACCTCCGCCATCAGAAACATCGGATCCGAGGGGAGATGTTCCAGGAGTTCGCAACACAGTACCGTCGCAAAATGGCCGTCTGGATAAGGAAACCGATCTTTTTCCGCGTCAAACAGATCCACGTCGCAGGTAAAGACCTCTCCGCTTGCCGAGGTGACCTCGCGGTGATCGACTCGACCGGCCGGTCCGTAGTAGCAACCGCGGACATGCCCGTAGCCCAATCGGCCACGCAGGGCCGGGGTCATGTGCATGTATGCGCCCATTTCGAGGATGCGATCGTCGGGACCACCCATGGGCGTGATGTTCAGCGTGTGTTCGAAACGCGTGATGTGAGTCTCGGCATAGAGAGTCGATTCGGCATCCCGCGCAGCCCAATCCATGAGATAGGCGGCTTCCACCTGAACAGGGGCAGGGTCCGGAGCGGGCAGATCCACAACCGCTTCCACCGGTTTTTCTTCGAGAACCGGCGCCGGCAATACGCTAGGTTCCGGATTCGTCCAGCCAGTACCGTCCCGGACTGCCGCGGCAAATTCCAAATACATGGACCCAACGCGATCCCAATTGCATTCCTCAGCAACCCATTTGCGGGCGCGTTCGCCCATGGCGCGCGCCACCCCCGGCCGGGAGACCAGAAGGTTTAAATACTCGTAGAGAGTGTCCTCTTCGGTCGCATCGACCGGCGTTTTCAGACAGATAGAGTCTGGAAACTCCGCAAAGCTGCCCACATTGCTGACCACAACCGCCCGTCCCAGACCCAAGGAGCGCAGGAGCGTTCCAGAGCTTTCACCCACGGTGGGGAAGCGGAGGTTCAAGATGATGTCACAGGCCGAGATATAACCCGTGAAGTCTTCGATAGGCACGTAGCCCATCATGCGGACATTTTCTTCCAGACCCAGTCCACGGATCAGCCCCGCGACGGGAAAATCGGGATGGGCCTCTCCGCAGAGAATCATCTTGACGTCGGGCCGTACGCGAACAAGCCGGCGGAGCGCGCGCAGGCTCTCCGCGATCCGCTTGTAGGGCTTCAGAAAACCGAAGACGCCGATGAGCGGGACAGACTCATCGAGCCCGAGGCGCGCGCGGAACCCCAACCGGTCCCCATCGGGCAACCAGGCTCCATGGGGAATGACGGCAACGGGTCCAGTAAATCCGGCTTTGCGGACGTCCGCCTCCACTGCGCGGCTATGAACGATAATCCCCCTAGAACGTTCCAGCAAACGGCGCAACATGGGAACGCCTTCGTAGTCCGGCCCAATTTCCAAACGGCGTACTCGTTCCGCAAACTGCCGGGCGGCAGGGCCGCCATCGTAAGCGCAAGCCTCCACGTAACCGTCCCAATCCTTGCGGCGAATCGTGAGATCCGTCATCAAGTGATGGAGGTTCGACTCATGGAGTACAACAATGCCTGGATGTTTGACGGCAGTTTCGTAGACGTAGTCGTGATAACCGTTGTTGCCAATCTGGTAGTAGACGGCGTCGTAGGCGGAGGGATCAAAATGGGGCCGGGCAGCAGCCACCACGTCGACATCCGCTCGCAGATGTTCCACCAGAACGGCGGAATAGTCTGCGATTCCGCTCTTAGCCGGCGGCATCGGGGAGAAATGAGCGATCTTCAGCGGACCCACTCCATCGAGAAATTACCCATCGCAAACGGCGCACGCACGACGACTGGAGTACGCGCCTCGTCCCGGGCCAGGAAGAGGTCTATCTCCACTTTACCGTTGGATGTGGGAATGGTCACCTTCAATTGATCCGCTTCCATGGGCGCTTCCGAGACCTTTACGGATTGAGCGCCATTGGACTTGATTCGAATTTCATACCCGCCGCCAAAAAAAACCTTCTGTGCGGCTGGCACACGGCCACGCGCCACCTCTTGCCGCACATGAAACAGGTAGGCTAGGGCATCCCGGGGGCAAGCCGGCACGTCAAACTCACTTTTCCCGCCGCCGTTGGCGGTGGTCCGGACGGCCCTTCCGTTTGCATAGACGGTGGTCTCCTTACCCTTGCGGGCGCCATGTTCGAAGGATTTCTCAAAACTCTGGCTGCAAAAGTTGTCATCCACCACTGATTTATAACGATCCAGCACACGAAAACCGGGTACGGAGGCCTCGATTTCAAACTCCAGGATCCAGTGCCCGCCGTCGCGCGAAGCACGCATCTGCGCTTCGCCGAGGCCGAGCCCGCTGGGCCACTTCACCTCATAGCGAAACAACTCTTCGCGAGGACCGGCGGCATAGGCCACCACTCCCAGAAACACACCGGCAAACAGGTACAGCAACCGCATTGTCTATCGACGCCCCACAGGCGCTGCTTTCGCAGCCAATTTTACGCCGTGTTCCGCGACAGCATAGTAGACGTCCAAAGTCTGCTGCGCGGTTCCGCGCCAACTGAAACGGGCCGCATTTTGCTGGCCCAACCGTTCCTTGCGGGCGCGCAGTTCCGCATTGCGGAGAAGATCCCGCATGGACGCCATCATTTCACTGGTAGAGTGCGGATCAAACACCAGCGCTGCCGATCCGGCCACCTCCGGCATGGCCGACGTATTCGCGCAGGCCACGGCGCGGCCGCAGGCCATCGCTTCCAGAATAGGAATGCCGAAACCTTCGTAGAAAGAGGGAAACACGAAGATTTCACAGGCGTTATACAACTGGAGCAACTCCGCGTCGTTTACGTACCCGGTGAAATGAATCCGGTTGCCAAACGGGGAATTTTCCGCCGCCTGGTGGACTTTGGGCGCATACCACGTGTCTTTGCCAACCAACACAAGGTGGTGCGGCAGTTCCGGACAATTGGCAACTAATTCCTCGAAAGCGCGAATAAGACCGAGCGGATTCTTTCGAGGCTGCAGATCGCCGACACAGAGAATAAAAGGATGGATGAGTTGGAAACGGCCCTCTACGAACGATTTTGCTTTCGGCCGGGAAACGGGTTTGAAGATGTCGGAACAGGCTGCCGGTACGACCGCGATGCGATCCGGATCCAAGCCGTAGGCCCGCGAGATACCCTGTCGGGAAAACTCGCTTAACGTGAGAATTTTAGCCGCACGGCGCACGGTGCGTTCCACACTGATCCGCAGCTGCACGCGGCGCGCGGCAGGGAAAAATTCGGGGTGCTCCAAATAGCTGACGTCGTGGATACTGACCACGGTGGGCACAGGGCAAAACAAAGGCGACGTGTATTGCACGTGTAACAAGTCCGGTTTGTCGGCGCGTACTCTGCGCGCCAGATCCACTCCCAGACGAATAAAAGGATTCTCACTCACCCGGCGCGTCCGGATCGGGGACGGCACATACTCTTCTGCCCCGCGGACGGAAGTGTAGGCGATAAATTCGGATTTCTTGTCTAGGGACGCATAGCCTTCCAGCAAGCTGCGAACGTACACCTCGTTCCCAGTCAGGTGCCTGCCTATTGCATGTGCGTCTATGCTGAATCGCATGAACGTCCTACCAGTATAGACGCCTATAGATTCTTTACAGTCGAGGCGGGATGGCGAAATAGAACTCGTTACCTATCTCTCGCCAAGTCCGGGAACAGGTCGCGTCCAGGGCCGTGCGTATCCAGAACACTCCATCCCGCCTGCCGGTGGAACCGCTCCTCATAGACCTCGCGGCCGGCGGCGGCGAGCCGGTCCCTGCCCCGGGCGTCTCGTAGCAGAGCGAGAACCGCCTGCGTAAACGCTTCCGGTCCGTCGGCAATTTGCAGCGCCGGGGGGAGTCCTTCGGCCCCGATCGCAGTGGATACTACCGCCGTTCCGGCCGCCCACGCCTCCAATATTTTGATACGCGTTCCACTGCCGGAGAGAAGGGGCACGACGGAGAGCTGGGCGCGCGCGATTTCAGCCATCGCATCGGGGACCGCACCTGTGAGTTCAACGGCCGGATCCGACGAAACGATGGCACGGACCGCGTCCGGATTCATGCCCACCAACCGCCAGCGCAGTTCCGGAAACTGCTTTCGCACAGATGGCCACACGTTGGTGAAGAACCATCGCACACCCTGCTGATTCGGGTGGTACTCCATGTTTCCGGAAAAGACGATGACCGGCGCCTTCTCCACGGTAGAAGGAGGAAACCAGCCGATGGTGTTCGGATAGACGACAGCGGGCAGGGCCGGGAGAAGAGCGGCGTCCCGCTCCGAGCAGACCAGGCAGCCATCGAAACGCGGCAACAGATCCGATTCCAGCTTCTCACTCAAACGGCCAAAGCGGCCATGTGCCCAGTTGAGGAGGGGACCGGAAGAAGCCGCCACCGAATAAAAGAATTGCGACTCAATATTGTGCAGGTCGCACCAGAGCCGGGCCGCGAATTCCCGCATCAACTGAACATAGGGGGCCACCCAGAAATGCTCGAGAACCGCAAGGTCATAGCGGCGGGCGCCGAGTACAGCGCGGATACCGGCGTCGAAACCCGAAAGACGGTCTATGAGCGGCGGTACGCCGCGAACAAGGCGTCCCGCATTGCGCAGAACGCGTGCCGGGAGGGATCGTCCGTTGGCGGGCAGCGGCACGCAGAGAATTTCCCGTACCAGGCTGGGCGGGGCCTGGCACGGAATGAAAGTGAGGATATCGACATCGCAACCGCGCGCGGCAAAGTATTCCACTAGCGAGGCGATCCGTTGCGCCCCGCCACCGAGCACGGGGTAAGGAGACTCCGGACAAACCAGCAAGACCTGCTTTTTCACTTGGCCGCTTTTTTCTCCGCCGCCGCCTTGCGCGCTGCCGCTTCCCGTTCCAGTTCCGCGATTTCTTCAGGACTCCGGTGGTGTTCCGGAACAGGAAGCGGATGGTTGACCAACTTGTTGGGCTTGCCGTTGTTCTTCGTCAACGTGAAGGCATCATATAGAACGCCGCGGGCGGTACGGGATTCATATCTCAATTGTTTCCCGTCAATCCGGATGACCTGATAGAGCTGTGTATCTTCGGCGGCGCGTTGCATCCAGGGCTGCTTCTCCAGGTTATACATCTTGGGACCAGACACGGACACCACGTAGACCGTCCCGCCGACGCGGCCGCTGGTTCCCGAGGCGAGATTGCTGCGTCCATACGTGTGGTCGTGGCCGGTGAGCACCATATCCACACGGTACTTATCGATGATGGGCTGCCAGAGTTCACGGAGTGATTTGTTGTCACGGCCCTTGGCGGTGGAAAGGATCGGGTGGTGAAACGTGAGAATGGTCCAGCGATTCGGATTCTTTGCCAACAAGGCCTCCAACCATTCCGCCTGTTCCTTTTGCCTCTCGTTGGAGTTCAAGGACACGATGCGGACGCCCTGGATATCGAACCAGTAGTTGGTCTCTTCCAGCCCCGGCACGCCGTTTGCGGGGAGAGTGAACTGCTTACGCCAGTGATTCGTGAGGCGGCGGACCTTGTCTTCACCGGCGGGGTATTCATGGTTGCCGGGCGTGGGGACGGCAAAGACAGAGCGATTGATCCAGCCGGCGGCAGCATGCCACTCCCCCCACTCATTGTCGACAACGCCGCGGTTAACCAGGTCGCCGGCATGGAGGATGAACTTCGCCTTGGGCGCTTCGGAATATCCGTTGCGGATGAGGCGAGACCAGAGAGAAAAAATATCGTTCTGCGCGTCGCCGACATAGATGAATTCCAGCGGAGCAGGACCGGCAGCGGCGGTGCGGAACTGGTTCCAATCACTCCAATTGGCGCCGTCACCCACCCGATAGACGTACTGCGTATCCGGCTGCAACCCGCGAAACCTTACGGAATGGGACAGGGAGGCGTTGGGCGTAACATCGAGAGCCTCCGATTCCGCTTGCACGGATTGGGTCTTCTTCTGAAACAGAGGTCCGTCCTCGGCAACAGCGATCTGCGCCTGGGCCCCCACGACCGATTTATCGGTCCGCCAGGTTACGGCAGCGGTGGTGGCCGGATCGCCGGCCCAGGTCAGAATAATTCGATCCGGGACGGGCGTAGGGCGGTAGATATCGGCGTCGGGCACCTTGCGGTCCTTCTGGCCGGAAAGCTGATAGCCGAGGAACAACAGACAGGCCGCGCTGGCCAGACCCAAGCAACGAATTGTTAAATTCTTCATGCAACTTTCTCTATTGCAGCACGCGGCAAAAGCCCGCGTCCCATCCCCATCTGTAATTCCTCTGTAAGGAGTCGAAGCCCCGCGCCATGCCCGTATTGCGGACGTCCTGGCAGGAGCGCGGATGGCGGCGGCCGATGCGCCGCGGATAATTGAAGGATGCCACTGCAAGGAAAGACAGCCATTGTGACGGGAGCCAATCGTGGAATTGGACGCGCGATTGCGAGACGGCTGGCTAGCGAGGGAGCACGTGTGGTGCTGTGCGCACGTGACGCGGCCCTGCTAGCCGACGCCGCCGATGAGATGGGCGAGGGAACGGCCGTCGCACCGTTGGATTTGCGATTGCCGGACGCGCCGGCGGAACTGGTGCGTATTGCGGTAGGACGGTTTGGGAGCGTTGACATTGTGGTGAACAACGCGGGAGCGACCAAGCGGGGCGATTTTCTGACGTTAACGGATGAGGATTGGGCGGATGGCTACGCTCTGAAACTGCACGGCACCGTACGGCTAACGCGGGCGGCGTGGCCGTATTTGCAAAGGTCGGGCGGCTCACTATTGAACATTGCGGGAACAGGCGGCCGGACGCCAGGAGCGGAGTTTACAATCGGCGGATCGGTAAACGCGGCGCTGCTCTCTTTTACGAAGGCAATGGCCGAGGTGGGTATTCGCGACGGCGTGCAAGTGAACGCCATTAGCCCCGGGACCGTGCGGACGGACCGGTTCACCAAACGGCTCACCGCGCTGGCGGCCGAGCGGGGACTGGACAGGGCAGAGGCGGAGGCCACGTTTGTGAAAGAGGCACGGGTGACGCGGGTGGGCGAACCCGTGGACATCGCGGCGCTGGCGGCGTTCGTGGTGAGCCCGGAGGGGCGTTTCCTGCAGGGAGCGTTGCTCGATATGGACGGAGGCGCCACGAAGACGCTTTAGGCGCCGGTCACTTCTTTCAATAGACCAAAGAAGGCTTTCTTGCGGTCCGAGTTGATGCCCCAGTTGACAGGCGGACATTGGTAACCGTCGGCATAATCGCTTTTACCGGGATCGAAGTACCCCCAACCGCAGTACTCGCCGAGGGCGGCGACCATGTTGTTCACCGGTTGATCAAAGTCGAAGTGGTCATCTTCGTTGAACAGCACCGGCATGGGGCGATAGCCCTTCACCTGACGGGTTTGGCGGACCATTTCCGCGATCCGCTTAGGGTCCTTCACGTTGTTGCCGTGGAGGAGAAGGTAGTCCGAGACCGCAACGACGTTTTCCCGGGGAATGGCGCCGCCGCCGTAACTCGTTCCGACCAGGAGGCGGCGCCCGTCCCTGGTCATGCCCTTGGCCAGTTCCATGAGTTCGTGAATCCGGTCCGGCATGAGAATGGGATGGTCGTAGGCCTTGACGTTACATTCGTTATTCACCTCGACCAGAACGTTGCGATAGTCCTTGTCGAGCAGCCACTGAGTAGCATGGGCGACGCTGCGCTTCACGGCGGCTTCATCCTTTACGCGCTGGTCCTGACCGAAATAGTAGAAACCGACGATGGCGACCATGCCGAGTTCATCCGCACGATCCAAAATACGTTCCAGCCGGCCAAGAAACGCGGGGCGCAGAGAACCGTCGGGCGCGATAGCCCCCGTTTCCCAGGGCTGGCTCTTTGAATACCCTTCGGGACTTCCTCCCTGCAGGTTGACGGTAAACGAGAGCAGTCCGTGTTTCCTCCAGAGCGGCATCGCCGCCAGAAATTCGCTGACGTTTCGACCGGCGTCCCACTTCTTGGTATCAGGGTAGGCCCAGCGTACGGCGGTTTCCGGATTGAGATCATCAAAAATACCCTGCACCATGCGGGAGTTGAGCAACAACCCTTCGATTCTGTGCCCTTTCCAAAAGCGGCCCGCATAGGTTGGCTTGCCATTGACATGGAACATGTCGCCCTGGATGGAAACCGTTGTCTGCCGCTTATGCGGCGCTGCCGGCATGGTCGCGACAGTCAACAAGCCGATGCAGTCTCTTCTGCGCATGGGTTCGATTATGCCGCGAACGGGGGGCCGCTGGGTTACTGCCTTTTGCGAATGGAATAGAGCTTGCTTTCCGTGCGGATCAAGAGGCGGCCATCAACAATCGCGGGAGTGGCTTGCGCCATTTCATCCAAGGGATTGACGTGCAGGAGCGTGAAGGTCTCCTCCGCCGACACGACAAAGGTCTTCCCTTCCTCGCTGAGACAGAAGAGCTTTCCGTTGTAAGCCCAGGGGGAGGCCGTGAAATAGCCGGCGTCCGGCGCGAGACGGGACTTGTAACTGAGCTTTCCGGACTTTGCATCGAACCGGCTAAGGATTCCGGTTTCGGTCAAAGCGTAAATACCGCCTTCATAGGCGACGGGAGTTGGCAGATAGGTGCCGCCGCGTGCGTCGGACCATGCTACGAATTGATTCGATTTTTCCGTGCGCCCCAGGCTGATATCGCCTTTGGCTCCTGGACGAACGGCGAAAAGCGGCTTGCCGCGTCCGGCGTCAATGTAGAGCAGGCCGTCATAGCTGAACGGACTCGGGACCGGCGTGGCGGACATACCGCCCAGCCGCCAGAGTTCCCTGCCCGCGAGATCATAACTCACCGCGGCCGCCGGGCCTACGGTGACTATTTCGGTGCGTTCCGCATTGGTCCAAAGGAATGGCGTCGTCCAGGCGGAGCCCTGTGACCGGCCGCCGCCAGTTTCGCGGATATTGCGAAGCGTACGCCAGAGTTGCTTGCCGGTGCGGCGATCAAAGGAGGCAAGATACTGTTGCTTTTCATTGTCCGAAAGGATGATGAGTTGATTACCGTGAAGGACGGGAGAACTACCGGTGCCAAAGTCGAGATAAATCGGATTGGATTCGAGCGGAGTTTTCCAGACTGGCTTGCCGCGGAGGTTGAACGCGTAGAGACCGAGATTAGCTACATAGACATAGACGTGTTTGCCATCAGTGATTGGCGTTTCCGAGGAGAAGCTGTTTTTGCGGTGGCGTCCGCCGGGCGGGCGGCCCGCGTGAAATTCACGGCGCCACTTGATGGACCCGGTTTTGAGGTCCAAGCAGTAAAGGTAGTAGTGAAGCTGCACTTCGGCGGGGAGTTCGATATCACGAGCCGTAACCTTTTCGAGAACTTGCGCTTGCGTCAACCCCTGCTTGGATAATTCGGCGACATACTCGTTGCTGTACTCCGTACCGGTTTGCGGCTGCTTCGAGGCGCCTTCGGTGACGACGGCCGTAACGAAAATATCGTTGCCGGCAACTATCGGCGAGGACCACCCGCGGCCAGGAACCGGCGTGCTCCATTCCACGTTGTCGGTGAGCGACCAGCGGTCGGGCAATTGTGAATCTTGCGCGGACGGATTGGACTCCGGTCCGCGAAACTGCGGCCAGCCGGGCGCGGCGGCCACTATGAAGCTGCAGGCAAGGAGACTCGCGAGAGCGCGCATGTATTCAGGTTACGCAGAGCAGGGGCACATAGTTCAGGGAACCTTTAGCGGTAATCCAGTTCGCGCGGAGCCTGTCCTTCCACGCAATGGTAGGTTCGTCCGGTTGCCAGGTTTTTAAACTCGTCGGTGCGGCCACTAGGCCAGTAGACAACAGCGCGTTCCACTGAGGTCGCCTTACCGGCGCCGAAGGTAGCCGTCAGTGCGCTGGAGGAAAGATAACTGGAGCCGCCGCGAATCATGCGCATTTGCGCACCATCGGAGCCGAAGAGGCGGATCACCGCGCCAATCGCATCACGATTCGATTTGCGGCCCTCCAAGAGGAACCGGATGGAACGATTGCCGTTGCCTATGTCGTTGCGATAGAGAAAGGCGGGGCCGCCGTTGGTCGTAATCAGGACGTCGAGATCACCATCGCGGTCAAAGTCACCCAGCGCGAGGCCACGACCGACTTTCGGCGCATGGAACGCGGCCCCGGCCGAGGCGGCGATATCGGTGAATTGTCCGTGTCCATTGTTGAGAAACAAATTGGGTGACTGGGCATGAACGACGCCCCTGTTCAGATTGCGGACGGTATCGTCAATATGACCATTGACGGCAAGGAGGTCGAGGTGGCCGTCGAGATCCGCGTCGAAGAATAGGCAGCCGAAACCAAGGCGGGAACGGGTGGCGGCGCCGACGCCGGTAGCCATGGCGCGGTCGGTAAAGCCGTTAGCCACCGTATCGAAGAGACCCATCATCTCGTTGTCAAAGTTGGTGACGGCAATCGCTTCCCTGCCCGAGCGGCGGAAGTCGCCAGCGTCAACGCCCATGCCCGCGCGGGCCCGCCCGTCCTCCCCGAATGCGACACCGCTACGGACGGCGGTCTCCCGAAAAGTCCGGTCATGATTGTTGCGATACAGCTTGTTGGGCTGTGTATCGTTGGCGACAAAAATGTCAGGCCAACCGTCGGCGTCCGCGTCCAGCATCGCCACGCCGAGTGATTTCGAAGACGCGTCGAAGAGCCCGCTTTTGGCGGTAATATCCTCAAACGTGCCGTCGCCGCGGTTGCGAAACAGCCAGGATGTGGTTCCGCGAAAGGCTTCTGGCGTACAGTACGACTTGGCTTTGCCATCCAGACTGCAAAAGACATCCTGCTCCGCGGACCACCGGACGTAGTTGCAAACGAAGAGATCCAGATGGCCATCCCGATCAACGTCAACCCACATTGCCGAGGTGGAGAACGACTGCCGGCCCCCGAGGCCCGAGGCATTGGTGGCGTCAACGAATCGGCCTTTCCCCGTGTTGCGAAACAGCCGGTTCTGTCCGGCGCAAGTGAAATAGAGATCTGGAAAGCCGTCGTTATCAAAATCGGCAACGGCGACTCCCAACCCGTACATTTCGACATCGAGGCCAGCGGCTTTGGTCACATCCGTGAAGCTTCCGTTGCGGTTGTTCCGGTAGAGGCGCGGCGTGGTGCGCCCACGGACATGCCCTGGCCAGTCCTGCCCATTGACCAGGAGTATATCGAGCCATCCATCGCCATCGAAGTCCAGGAACGCGCAACCCGGTCCCATGGTCTCCGGCAGGTACTTGGCGCCGAAAGCGCCGGTATTGTGCCGAAAAGCAAGGCCAGCCCGTGAGGTGACGTCCACCAACTGAAAACCGGGTGCTGGTTGGGCCGAAGCCAGAGCGGAGAACAGGAAATTTCGGCGGTTCACGGCAGGCTAACCAATCCGTGCCGGATGGCATAGACCACGAGGTCCGCCGTATTGTGAACGGCGAGCGCATCCATAATGTTGGCCCGGTGAACGGCAACCGTATTGGCGCTGAGTTGGAGTACGGCTGCGATTTCCTTGTTGGACTGCCCGGCAACAATGAGTTGCAGAACCTCCATCTCGCGCGTAGTGAGCGAGCGTTTGCCGGCCGTAGCAGCGGCGGCTTGCGCCAGGCGCGGATCCTGCAGCCAGCCTCCCTGCAACACCGCCTTCACGGCCTGTACCAACTCGAGGTCCAGCGCATTTTTGAGCAAATAGCCGGAGGCGCCCGCTTCCCTGCTTCGCTCCACGTAACTTGTCTCTGCGTGCATGCTCAAGATGAGAATCTTCACGGCAGGCGATTGTGCAAGAATCTTCCGCGCCGTCAGGGCTCCGGTTTGCCCGGGCAGGGCGTAATCCAGCACGATTACATCCGGCTTCAACTGGCTGGCAAGTTCTTCCGCCTGTGCGCCGTCACTCGCCTCCCCCACCACTTCTATTTCCTGATCGTCTTCCAACATCCGCCGGAAGCCGCGGCGCACCAAGGCGTGATCATCCACAAGCAGGACTCGAATTTTATGCATTGTTTTCTCCTGACAAGAGGGTGGAGAGCGGAACCGTCAAGACAATTCGTATTCCGGCGGGGTCTGCGCGAACGATATCCAGAGTACCGCCCAACAACGCGGCGCGTTCCCGCATTCCGGTCAAGCCGACGCTCGGCCGGAACGCGCTGGGCTCTCCCCGTCCGCGGTCCTCCACGGCAAGAAGGAGACCCTCGGGCAGCGCCTCCAAACGAACCCACGCTTCCATTACCCCGGCGTGCCGGGCCACGTTGTTCAAAGCCTCCTGCAATATCCGGTAAATGTGAACAGACTTTCCGGCGTCCAGTTCCGGCAGTGCGCCCGACGCTCGATAGTGAACCATAAGACCCGTTTGCCTCTGAAATGTCGAGACGTACCACTGCACAGCGGGACCCAGCCCCTGTTCATCGAGTATCACCGGTTGCAGGGACTGGGAGAGGGCACGGATTTTCTCCAGGCTCTCCTGCACCACAACATTTGTCTCGCGCAGTTGCTCCTGAAAGTTATCCGGCGCGGAGCGGCCCGCGCGCTTCAACATGGCGCCGACGGCCGTTAGAATTTGTCCGAACTCATCATGCAGGTCCCGCGAGACAGCGCGCAGCGTCGATTCCTGCGTCGCGATCAACTGTTGCGCCAGTTCTTGCCGTTGACTGGCCAGTTCAGAGATTCTGTCGATCCAGGCCCGGTTCGAACGGATCAACATGCCGCTGACGGCAAGTACCGCGGCTACCGAAAGCGCCAGGAACCAATACGCGTTCCGCTCAATACCGTCATAAGTTGCCACGATTTCAGCGGCCGCCCGTTGCCCCGCCTCATTGTTTTGCACCAGGAGACGCGAAGCCAAGGCACTAAGCGCCTCCTGCCGAGGCAGTAGGGTCTGCCGCACAAGGTCGCGGGCCTTCGCATCTTCCCCACTTTGCGTGAACCGGTTCATCTGATCAACGGTTAGCCAGAACTGAGAGAAAGACGAAAGCAGGTAGTTGGTCTGCGCCGGGTCCCGATGGCTGCCCGCGAGAGCGGATTCCAAACGGATGGCGTCGTCCAGATTGCCATGAATCCGCTCCAGTTGGCCAGACCAGGCAGTAAGCGGGTAGCCGTCGAGGTTGTCGATCATATCCCGCATGGCAAGAGCCAAAGCGTTGAGATCGCTTTGAATGCGAATCAGTTGCAGAGCGGCCTTTCTGTTCTGCTCGATCACATCGATCTGGACCTGCCGCATGCGCCGCACCGAGGCGACGGAGTAGGACGCATAGGAGGCAATGACAAGCAGCGTAAACAGGACGCCGGACAAAAGGCGGGCGGACGGAGAAAGCATGGGGCTAAGCGTCGGAAGGCTCCGGATATCCCGGCATCCACAGCATGAGGAGACCGGAAAGTAAGGTGGGGACCGACAGGATAGCAAGAATCGCGGTGTAGGACGATGTAAGGTCGAAGATGCGGCCGACCACAATGGGGCCGAGTCCGCCTGCAATCGCATAAAACGTCCAGGTCAAACCGTACAGCGTGGAAAAGGAACCTAGCCCGAAATAGCGGGAAAGCAGGTAGGGCGTGACGTCCGCCTCTCCGCCAAGGCCAAAGCCGATTAGCGCAGCCGCCAGGATTCCAGTGGCCAGGGAGTCTGCCCACGCCAGTAGAAATATGCCGCCGGCGAGAAGCAGCAGCAGTCCGAAAGCAATGCGCGGACCGAAGAAGCGATCCATGAGAGCGCCCGTCGAGAGGCGGCCTAGAAAGCTGGCGGCGCCGAGCGCGGAGGTTACGAGGGCAGCATGAGCAGCGGTTACGCCGCGGTCATTGAGCAAAGCGGCCAAATGGGTGATCGCGCCGTTTGCGGCAATCGAACTGAGAAAGAGCGTGGCGACGAGGATCCAAAAAATGCGGGTGCGCAGGGCGGCGGCAACCGAAATCGACGCCTCTGGATGCCGGTCTTTCTGCCGTTCTGTCACCGGGCGCATCCGTAGAAATAGGACGGAGAGAGGCAATCCAACGCCAAGCGTTAATAAACCCAACGTGAGATAGGCGCTACGCCAGCCGGCGGTGCTGATCAGATGTTGCGCCAACGGCGGGAGAACAATGGATCCGATGCCCGTGCCCGCCATGACGACAGCAAGCGCGGCCCCTCGCCGTTCCGTAAACCAACTGGAAACAGCGCCGGAGAACCCCATCTGTGTTGTGCCGTTGCCGACAAGGCCCAGTACGAGAAAGGTGAGGTAAAGGTGGGCAAGGCTAGGAGTCAGGAAGTAAAGCGAAGCAAACGCCAGACCGAACACGCCGATACAGGAGAGCACAATGCGGCGGGGCTTCCCATGATCGAGCAGACGGCCAAGAAAAGGAGAGGCGATCGCCACGGCCATCGCCGCGATCCCAAAAGCGCGCGACACGTCTTCCCGGCTCCACCCAAACTCCGCCGTCAGCGGCTTCAAAAAGACGCTGAACGTAAACACCAGCATCGAACCGAAACCCACCAAAACAGAGCAAAAGGCCGCCGCGACCACGCACCAACCCGGATAACGGATGGAGCTTTGCGAAGCCAGGAGGCCGGCAGGGTGGCTATCCGCGCGGGTTCCCATTCCCAACGCAAGCAGGAGACTCATTGTGTGGGGAAGCGTATCGGGCAGCCGCCGCCGGAACAATAGTAGAAAGCAACTAGCGAAAGCGTTCGTAGGCTTTGCGATAGACGGCGAGAGTCTCTCGCGCGGTCCGCGCCCAAGTGAACTGCTTCGAGCGCTCCAGACCGGCCGCCCGCAGTTCCTCCCGCCATGACGGTTGCTCCAATAGCCGCGTGAGAGCCTCCGCCCATTCGTGGGGCGAGGAGGCATTGCAATGAATCGCGGCGCCGCCGGCCACTTCGACTACCGACTCGTCCAGAGACGTCACCACTGGCGCACCGCACTGCATTGCCTCAATCACTGGCAGGCCAAAGCCCTCATAAAACGTCGGATACACCACAGCCAATGCGCCGGAATAGAGCGCGGCCAGATCTTCTTCCGGAACAGGACCAAGAATCTCCAACCCGTCGCCCGGTTCAAACCGCGGACCATCCTCGCGGCGGCGTCCCGCGAGAACCAAGCGGACGCGCCTCCGAGCACGCACCGCGCGCCACGCCTCCACCAGCATGGGGAGATTCTTGCGCGGTTCCATTGTGCCCACGTAGAGAAAGTAAGGTTCAGTCATCTCCGTCGCACGCACAGGCTGCAGCGTAGGCGAAGCGGCCAAAGGCACGGCCACCACGCGGTCCGGAGCCAGACGGAAATGAGTGATGGCTCGCCGCCTGACCGCTTCGCTGAGCGTCAATACCATCGTGGCGAGTCCCGCGCGCAACAGCCAGGGCGTTCGTTGCCGAACCCGTTGCACACCCGCCCCGTGCCAGGCGGCGTCCATCCAGGGAGACAGATCGTGCAACGAAAGCACCGAAGCGCAAACCGGCACGTAAGGTACCGCAAACTCCGTTCCGTGAAAGACGTCAAACCGGTGGCGCCGTAGGGCAATCGGCAAGCCGGCCATCCACCAGCGGCGCTCCAGCCAGTTGCCGCGCGGGCCGATGGATCCCGGGATGCCTTGATCCGTCAAGAAAGCAAATTCGTCGTCCGAATGCAGTCCCTGCAGAGCGCGATGCAGTTCCCGCACGTAGCGCGGCACGCCCCCCGTCCCTGCGACAAGCGGCGTTGCATCCAACGCCACTTTCACTTATTCAAACTCCTTTTTCAGACGGCTCACGTAGGAATCGGCCCGCCCTGACCCGCCATTGGGAAGTTGCCCAACGCGCCGCCGCACATCGTCGGGTACGCGGGTCTCCATCGCGGCAAGGCCGTTAAGCGCAAGCATAGCCACATAAACGCCATGTTTCGCGGCGTTGCCGAGTTCCAGCAGCGCTTCGGCGGCGGGCCGGGATTCTGATACGTCTCCGAAACGGCCGGCGGATTCCGCGGCGAGGGCCCGCACGGATGGCGACGGGTCGTCCGGGCGTAATCCGGCGCTCTTGCCGCGAATGATATATCCCATCACGGCCCAGTAGCGAACCGCGGAATCCGTATCTTGCAGCCCGTCGGCGGGCGGAGCTCCGGTCATGGACGCCGCCCGGTCCGCCATGCCCTTCACTCGCTGAACGTCATACACGCGCGATGCGTCATGCAACTCAGCCTCCGGCAGGAAACCCTTGTCGCCAGAAGTTACGATCCAGGTATCGAGCGCCTGGCGCATTCGCGAGAGTACGGTAGCTTCCCGTGCCGCGATATTGTCGATTTCGTCGCGATCCCGGGTGATGTCGTAGAGCTCCTCGAAAGGCTTGCGCTCCCAGAAACGGCGTTGTACCGCGTTCAGTTTGCCTTCGTCGTAGAGTTGTTTCCATACCCTGGTAGTGGGTGTTTCGAACATGTAGTCGATGTACTGGCCGTAGATCTTATGCGGCATGTAATTGCGGATATAGACATAGCGGCCATCGAAGACAGAACGAACCAAGTCGTACCGTTCGTCCATGCGACCGCGAAATCCGAATACATACTGGCGCGGTTTACCCGCGGTGAAATCGGTTCCTTGTTGGTATGCGGGCCTCGGCACGCTGGCCAGGCGCAGGACAGTGGGGGCCAGGTCGACAAAAGAAATGGGCGATTCCGACCATCCGCCGGGGCGGTATTTCGCCGGACGCAGCGCGCGGTAGCGGTCCGGGACCGACAAGATGAGCGGAACGCGGAGACCGGAATCGTACGGCCACCGCTTGCTGCGCGGCATGCCGCTGCCGTGATCCGAGTAAAAAAACACGATCGTGTTTTCCAACAGGCCATCCGACGCCAATTCGTTCAGGATTTTTCCGGCCCAGGCGTCCATCTCCTCAATGTTGTCGTAATATTGCGCCCAATCCTGCCGGACCTCTTTCGTGTCCGGATGATAGGCAGGCACGCGTACGCCCTCTAAGGAATGCTTCCATTCATGCGGCCGGGTACGGATCTGGCTTTCATGCGTACCGACGAAATTGAACACGCTGAAAAAGGGTTGTCCGCTGGTTCGTTTGCGCCAATGCGCCCGTGGGCCGCTTTCGTCCCAGACCTTGCCGGTAAGCTCTAAATTATAGTCTTCCTTAGAGTTATTAGAGGTATAGTACCCGGTTTCCCGCAACAATTGGGGAAACATCTTGCGGCCGGGCCCCAGCGAGACCAGGCTGCGCATATGTTCGGCCCCGAGAGCGGTTGGATACATGCCGCTGATGATCGTGGTTCGGGCCGGCGCACATACCGGAGCATTGGACCAGCAGTTCCGGTAGCGGAGTCCACCGGCCGCCAGCCGATCGAGTACCGGAGTTTTGGCAAAAGAATCGCCGTAGCAGCCGATATGAGGACCCATGTCCTCACAAGTGATCCAGAGAATATTCGGACGCTCCGGCTGGGCATTCAGCGCCGCGCCAAGCAGGCTGCCGCAGAACCCGCGGCGTGTCATAAAATGCAACGCTCCTGTGAGAAAATCACCATATAGACAGAATTTGTTTGCTTCTGGCTAGCATATAATTAACCGTGAGCTCGTAGCTGTACAATATTGCGCGTATTGTTTTCATGGGCCCCAATCCCTCGAAATCCGCGTGAGCCAGGGAGAACCAACCTTGAACCCCGCCCAACGCACTGCCCACTTTGACGAACTCAACCGGCTAGACGCGGAAATCCGCCGAGCGGGTGATGTTTATACGCTACGGCCGATTCACGACAGGCTGGAAGAGCTTTCCCGCCTGTATGCATCCGATGCGGCGATGATGAATGCCATCGGATCGGTGAAAGCGACCATGGTTGCGCATGGGCAGCGGCTCATGTCCAACAGCGGGCAGACGCCAACGCCCGGTCCGTTGCAGCCGCCTCCGGCCGCCGGATCGCTCCCCACCCAGGTTATGCCGACCTCTGGCGTTTCCGTGCCTCCTTCGGCCGGACCCGCCACCGGCCCAGGCCCGCGAATACCGTCGGGACCGCAACAGGTTGTTTCGCCGGCGGGACAGCCTCCGGCAAAGCCCGCTGCCGCTTTCAATTGGAAGCGAGCCGCCGCCGTTGGCGGCGTGATTGGATTGCTGGTCGCCGCCGGCGGCATTTATACGATTCAAAACGCGCGGAAAGCCAAGGACATTGGCGCTACCGCGGGCAACGTACGCGTTGCGGTAAAAACGAACCCGCCGGGAGCGTCGATTCGCGTCAACGGCGAAGTGAAGTGCACCTCGGATTGCAATATTGAACTGGCGCCGGGTCCTTACGAGGTACAAGCGGTATTGCCGGGCTATGAGACGGCCACCTCGAAGTTAGAGTTATCGGCAACGGCCCCGGGCAACGTAGACCTGACGTTGCAACCGCTTCCGCTCTCCGTCCGGCTGTATACGGATTTCACAACCGGCAAGGTGACCTTTGACGGCGCCCCCTACGGCGATTTGCAGGATGGACAACTAATTCTGGACCGTATTTCGGCCGGGAAGCACACGATTAAGGTCAACTCGCAGGCGAATGAAGCGCAATTTGAGTTCGAAGCGCAGCCGGGAAGGCAACCGGTCGTGATTGGACCTGTTACCGCACGCAATACCTTGGCAATCCTGGTCGCCAATGCTGGGCAGCAGACCCGGATTCACTCCTCGATACCGGCGCTAAAAGTTGCCATCGACGGGAATATGGCCGGGGATGCCACCCCCACGGGACTGGACGTCAACAATCTGCAACCAGGCGACCGGGAGTTCTCCGTAGACGACGGCGGCACGAAACGCAACTTGCTGGTATCTGTTTCCGCACAGCCAACCTTGACGGCCTATCTGAAACTTGACATCAACGCGGGTTCGCTGCTGATCTCCACCCCCGGAGAAGAGGGAGTTTCCGCATTCCTGAATGATCGTCCGGCCCGCATCAAGTCCAAGGCTGGTCAAATGCGCTTGCCGGGTATCCCGGTCGGCACCTACATGGTGCGAGTGGCAAAGGATGGCTACGCGCAGGAAGCGCCGCAAAAGGTTGTGATCGCCAAGGGGCAGGAGGCGCGCGTCGAGTTCAAGCTAAAGATTGTCCCCAAAGTGGCGACGTTGCGGCTGCGCGGGGTAGTCACAGGAACTCAGGTTTATCTGGACGGAAACGCGATAGGCGCCGTTCCCGCCTCCGGGCAGTTCGAATTTGCCCAAGTAGCGCCAGGGGAACATGTGGTGGAGCTGCGGCGTGATCGCATGGCTCCCAAGCGGAATCCACGGCAATTCCGCGCCGGAGAAACGATTGAGCTTTCGGGAGCAGATGTCACGCTATCGGCGGCCGCGGCAACGCTCCGTTTGAATGTATCCCCCGCCTCGGCACAGGTCACCATCAAAGGGCCCAATGACGCCGCTCCCCGGACGATTAGCGGCAATTCGCTGCAACTTTCTGAAGGAACGTACGTGGTTACGGCGAAGGCTCCTAATTATGCGGACCGGACACAGACCGTGGTGCTGGCCAGCGGAGAAACGAAATCCGTGGATCTGGCCTTGACCGAACAAAAACAGTCTGCCAAACAGAACACCCCACAGCGTCGAACAGGGGGAATGGCAGACTGGGACGACCCCGGCGCATGGATCCCCGAAGGCGGCTGGTACAAACGGAAGGGCGGCGGTGTTGTCTCGTATGGCATAGCGCCGACACAGGGCACGTTCAGTTTCAATATCTCCCGCATTGACGGCCGCCGGCTGCAATGGGCCGTCGATATCCAGGACGCTAAGAACTACGTGCAATTCCAGTTGGAAAAGAAGAACTTCATCCGCCGGGAAATTATCAACGGCAAGGACCGGAATGAGTTCAAGGTGGAGCACAAGCTGCCCGACACCAAGAACTACAGCGTCCAGGTGGAAATCACACCCAACACCGTAAAGACGTTCATTCTGGACGGAACGGAGTGGCGGACGATTGATTCCTGGTCCACGAATAGCCGGACATTAACGCAAGGGAAATTTGGGTTAATCATCCCTGGCGGTGATGTGTTTGGCCTCACGAACTTCAGGTTCATTCCGAAATAGTAAATTGCCGTGCCCGCCTTCTGGTCTTCGCAGATGGCGGGCACGGCGGCAATTCCCACGATCCCGCGCTTCTGCGTCCGAACGCTTGCTTGCCATGCGCCTCGCCATCCCCCGTCCATCCGAAATGTTCGACAGCGAAACCAAGGGATCCCTGGTCCTCCGCGAAGTAAAACCGGAGGCGTTCCGTGGCGGCGCATGATCTGCTCCTTCTTCATGCCTCTCGCGCCTCCGTGGACCTCGTCGCCGAGTACTACCTAAAAGAAGCGCCCGGATTTACGCCAGTCAACATCCTGGACGAAGGCGTGATGGGAGATCTCCGGGATCAGAACTGGTCCAGCGCCGTCGCACGTCTCCGGGACCTGATCGTCCAGGCTCATCAAAGCTACGGCGTACGATCGGCCCTCGTCACCTGCTCCGCCATTGGCCCGGAACATATGGAGCAGATTCGCGCCGGAATTCCAGTCAGAACTATTAAAATCGACGAGCCCATGCTCCGACTCGCCGCCTCGCAAAACGCGGGCTCCGTGGCGCTCGTCGCGACGTTTCCGTCTACTGTCGACACTTCTCTCGCCTGGCTCCGGCACTTCCGGCGCGAGATGGAAATTGAGGTTGTCTGCGACCCCGCCGCCCTGCAAGCCCTCCTGCACGGCGACCGGGAAGAACACGACCAGCGACTTCGCGCCGCCGCCGCGGAAGCAGCCCGCCGCGGCGTTTCCGGCATCGTCCTGGCCCAGGTTTCCATGGCCCGGTTAGCACCCGAAATCCGCGACCAAACCGGTTTGGTGGTATGGGACAGCCTGACCACTTCTTTGGCCGGAGTGGGCGGCTAGTGATAAGCTGAGTGACTGCGTCAAATTTCCCTTTCTAGAGCCATGCCCGCCCAGCCAACACTCCCTAAGATCTGTATCGCCCTGGGTCTCAACTCGGTTGAGAAACTGCTGGCCCATGCCCGCTCCGAACTGGAAAGCGGTGAGAAATTCCTCGAGTTCCGGCTTGATTACTTGCCCCGTCCCTTGGACGGGATTAAGGCGTTGCCCTCCTTCCTGGCGGAACATCCCGAATGCACGATCCTCGCTACCTGTCGCCGCCACCAGAATCACGGGAAATTTGACGGCAGTATTACGGAACAGATCCACATCCTGGAAGCGGCGGTCGACGCGGGAGCCATTGCCGTCGACCTGGAAATTGAGAGCGCCGAAAACGCGACCGATAAGCTGGAGCGTCTTCGCAACACATCGAAGTTAGTTCTCAGCTATCACAATTTTGAAGGCACGCCCGCCATCGAACCCGTTTTTAAGCGGATGGCGAAGATCCCAGCCTACGCCTATAAGATTGTCACGACGGCGCGCAAACCTAGCGACGCTTACAAGATGTTGGCTCTCGCCCAGGCGCACCCCCGGGAAAAACTCGTGGTTCTCGCCATGGGCGAACCCGGCTTCTCTACTCGCGTGCTTGCGCCTTCCTTTGGCAGCATCTACACCTATGCGGCTCCCAATGCCGCGGAAGGAACGGCCTCCGGCCAGGTTTCGGCCCGCATGCTGCGGCATCTTTACCGCGTCGATAAGTTCACCAAAGCGGCCCGCATCTTTGGGGTTGTCGCCGATCCGGTCCGCCATTCCATCTCGCCGAACGTACATAACCGCGCCTTTCAGCACAAGCGTTTGGATGCCGTCTATCTCCCTTTTCTTGTCCACGGCAACCAGCTGAAGGACTTCTTCCAGATGGCCGACGCCATGCCCCTCGCCGGAGCCAGCATCACCATCCCGCACAAGCAGAAAGTACTCCGCTACCTGGATACGGTCGAACCGCTGGCGCGCCGGATCGGAGCCGTCAACACGATCTGGAAGAAAGCTGGCAAGTGGCGCGGCACAAACACGGACGCCGAGGGCGTTACCGTTCCGCTGGCCAAACGCGTAAAGCTTTCCAAATCCACTGCGCTCATCGTTGGCAACGGGGGCGCCGCCCGTGGCGCGGCCTTCGCCTTGGCCGACGCCGGGGCCAAAATATCACTGGTAGGCCGCAACCTGGACCGCGTTCGCGCCCTTGCGCGCATCTGCAATGGCGAGCCGCTTTCTCGCGAGCAGGCCTCTGCCAAAACCTTTGACGTCGTTGTGCACTGTACGCCAATGGGTATGTGGCCCCACGCCGAAGAGTGTTTCTTCGACGGCCGCATTCCCGGAAAGCTCGTCTTCGACATGGTCTACAATCCCCGCGAGACGATGCTTCTCAAAAAGGCGAAGGATCAGGGTTGCGAAACGATTGACGGCTTGGCTATGTTCCTGGAACAGGCCGCGCGCCAGTTCGAAATCTTCACCGGGGAAACGGCTCCGCGGGCCGTCATGGAGAAGGCCGCGCTCGAATCTTTGGCTGGCCACTAGCGCATTCCGCCATTTCGGCTAAAATTGCCATATGCGGCGACGAGACTTGGCATGGGCTCTGCTTGTTGGAGCCGCTTCTTCCCCGGCCCAACCGGCCCAGACAACCGCGGCAGAAGATTTGTCGGCCGCCCAGGCCCGCGTAAAGGCAAATGGGGCGGAACTCGCAAAATTCTCCCTACCGATAGCGACGGAGCCGGCTTTTGCCTTCAAAGCCTAATACGCCCGGTGTGTTCTGGCTCTCCATCGGAGAATTGCACGCCAAGTTGGTTGCTCGGGAATTTTCCTGTGGGGAGTTGACGAAGGCCTGGCTGGCACGTTTGGAAAAAACCGGCCCCACCTACAATGCCCTGGCTCTCTCGCTGCGCAAACCCGCACTCGACCGCGCCAAAGACATCGATCGTGAATTGAAGCGCGGACGCGTTCGCGGCGCCCTTCAGGGCGTGCCCTATGGAGCGAAGGATCTCCTGAGCTTTGGCGGCTATCCAACCGAATGGGGAGCCAAACCCTTCGCCGGCCAAAAGTTCGACGATCATGCGACGGCCATCAAACGCCTCGATAAGGCCGGCGCTATCTGCCTGGGAAAACTTGGCATGGTGGAACTTGCCGGCGGAGGCGGGTACCGCTATGCGGCCGCCTCTTCGACCGGCCCGGGTCTCAATCCATGGGATCCCACTCGCTGGGCGGGCGGTTCGTCCAGCGGCTCCGCTTCCGCTGTCGCCGCCGGGCTTGCCGCTTATGCGCTGGGCTCGGAAACCTGGGGCTCCATTATCACGCCCGCCGCTTACTGCGGCGTTACGGGACTTCGCCCCACCTACGGGCTCGTCAGCCGCCACGGGGCCATGGCCCTCTCCTGGACGTTGGATAAAATCGGCCCCATCTGCCGCAACGCTGTCGATTGCGGACACGTTCTATCGGCAATCGCCGGCGGTGACTCTCAGGACCCCGGTTCTGCGGGCAAGGGCTTCTACTACGCGCCCGAATACGTCAAGCCCAACAAGGCCATCACTATTGGATTCGCCCCTCGTGATCTCGAACTCATCGCGGATCCCGCCGTTGTCAAAGTGTTTACCGAAGCCTACGCCGCTTTCCGCGAAATGGGCTTCACCATGAAGGAAGTAGCGCTTCCGGAACTTCCCTACTCCGCGGCCGCCAGCACCATCATCGGCTGCGAAGCCTCGTCGATCTTCGAAGAACTCATCGCTTCCGGCCGTGTCGATCAACTTGCCGATCAGAATCAGATTCAAGGACTCAAGGCATCCTTCGGCTACACCGCTCGCGATTACCTGAAGGCCATGCGCGTCCGTTCTCTCGTACAAGACGTATTCCGAAAGTCTTTCCAAGACGTCGATGTGCTTCTCGCTCCCAGCCGGATCAATGTAGCTTCGCCCATCGCCGAACCCCTCGACCGTGGAACCGGCATCGCCCGGCAGGACGTCACCCTTCCCACGCGCGGCCTCCGGGACCTCGGCGCCGCCGGCAACCTCGCCGGGCTCCCCCAAATCTCGCTTCCCTGCGGCTTCGTCAACGGTATGCCCCTCGGCATCAGCCTCGCCGCCCGCCCGTTCCTCGAAAATCTGATCATTGCCATCGGAGCCCGCTACCAGGAGCAGACTTCCTGGCACAAGCAGCACCCCAAAGTAGATTAGCCAGCATGGAGACGCTTCCCGATCCGTTGCGCTGGGGAATGTTTGTGCTGGCGATCGTCTCCGCGTTAACCGACCTGCGCAATCGCACCATTCCCAACTGGCTCACGCTTCCCATCACACTCTATGCCCTCGGAGCCCGGTGGTACCTGGGCGGCTGGCCGTTCACCAAAATCGGGCTGTTCGGCTTCGCGGCCGGTTTTGGCGTCTACTATCTTTTTTTCCTGGTCGGCGGAAGAGGGGGCGGCGATGTGAAACTCATGGGAGCGTACGGCGCGCTCATGGGCGCCCTGAATTGGATCGTATTAGGAATTTTGACCGGGATCCTCGCCGGCATCGTAGCCGTCATCATGATCATCGCGAAAGGCCGTTCGAGGCAGACCTGGGCAAACATCCGCGGCATCGGGGGAAAGGACCGCGTCACGCTGGATAGCCGGGACGCCCTCGCCCTGCCCCACGGTACCGTCACCGCGGTGCCCGCTCTGCTCATGGCTTGGGCCTTCGGCATACCACCCGTTCATTAGCACTAGCGAAAATCCCTTAGGCCGAGCACAGATATGTTCTGATCCGAGGAATCTGTGCGCGGGGCCGAAAGTTTTCCTGGCTCCCTGCCGATGATAGGGAAGGTATGAATACGGATGCGTTGATTTGGATGCTTCTGCCTGTCTTCGTGGCCGCCGGATCGGCGCTCCTCTCGTTTTTCATCATGCAAGCGCGGATGGACGTAGCGGTCGCCCGGGAGCGCGAGGCCATCGCGCAAGTCCGAGCCCAACTGGCCGCCCAAAAAGAGGTCACCGAGGAGCGGGTCGCGAAGGTGGAGGAGGAGACAACGCGCCGGTGTTTCGACAATTTTCTTGCCGATTTCCGTGTCGAAGAGAGGCACTACACCAAGGAATCGAAGTCGCTGTTCGTCAACCGCAAAGCGATGGTGCTGCAGGAGCGCCTGTTCTTCCGAAACATTCCACTGTCGAACTGGGTGGAACATGAGATGACCCTCGAAGAGGGCGGCGACATGTCCAAACTTGCGCAAGCATCGTCCATTTTCATGCCGAAAGGTCTGAGGAATGGCGAAAGCGCAAAAGAGACGGCGGCTATGCCGAAATTGTTGCGGAGTTGATCGCGCGGATCCCAGGCACATCCAATAGGTGAACACCCGGTTCCCTGTTCTGTACCGAATGAACGAGGGCGGCGGTCATCTGCCGGTGAGTCAACAGTCCCAAACGCAAAGCTCCGCTCCGCAGCGCCGGAATCCAACCGGCCATCGTATAAAGCGGCGATAGGAGACAGGGCCACCAATGGCCGGGGCCGAGGACATACCACGGCCGCAAGATCACGGCGTCCAGCGAGCTCGCCAGGAGTTCTCTTTCACACTCCATTCGCACCGCGACGTACGCGCGCATCACGGGAGCGGGATGGGCAACACTGACGTAGACGAATCGCTTTACCCCCGCGCACTGCGCAGCCTGGAGCGAGGCGCGGAATGCGGTTTGATCGATCGTGCGAAAACTGGCGGCCTTGCTTGCATTCGGGTGGGCAACGCCCGTGAGGTGAACATACACGGCCCCGCTCGGTACGCTGCTGACGAAACTGTGTGCCGCCAAAGCGTTGCCAGGCACGACAGTCGCGCCAACCGGCACCTTTCGTATGGACTGAGGACGGCAGAGGGCGCGAACGTCCCATCCGCCGCCGACAAGCGACTCAATCAGGGGGCGGCCCAGGTATCCGGTTCCGCCGCTCACGAACGCGATGGACATACTTGCTTGTCAATACGTTGTTCGCGGTGATCCGGATGAACTAGGGCCGGCGTACGGTGATCGGCCGTCCCGGGCTGCAGACAGCCCCCGTACATACTGCCACATTCGAAGTAATCGCTTGCAATGACCCGGGAATGATCGCATTCACCTGCTGCAATCCAATGAATCCGGGGCCGGACCCGGCGTACGAAGGAGTTACCGTGTAGTCGTGAATCTTCACCGTAACCGGAGCAACTGACGCCGGCAGACCCGTCAGAAAAATCTGTATGGCCGTCCCAGCCGTCGCAGGAGTCTCCGCCGTATTCACCGTGTTGTCTTGATTCAATACCGCATTCGGGAAAATCCCAGGGGACGCCGGCGCCAAGCTTAGCGTCCGGGCCGGGCTGTTCTTTGTGTCTACCGTGACGAACAGATTGACGGTCCCGGACATAGGCAGCGTAGCCGGCACCTCGAAATTGATCTGCGTGTCGTTGCCGAAGAAAATCCGGGCGGGCAGATCGCTCACCCGGACCTCCACCTTTTCGCCTCGCAGCCGGTTGCCGAACAGGGTGGCAATGGTCCCCGGAGCCAGCGCCGCCCGTTCGAAGGTCGCCGCATGCACAATACTCGACACTTCAGGCGGCAGCATGGGATTCGAACCAAACTCACGCGCCTCCATCCGCACCGGCAGTGTCACCGTACCCGCCAACGGCCCCGCATCCACGGTGAGCGTCGCCTCGTAGACGCCTGCCGCCAATCCCGCGGCTGTCGCGTCAAGACGTATGGTCCCATTCCCAACTCCCGATGCCGGATCGAGCGTCAACCATCCCGACCCATTCTTGTACTGGACGCTAGCCGCCCAGTTCAACAGGCCCCCGCCATCATTGCGAACCCGGATATACCGCGATTGGGCAAACTGGCCAATCACAGGGTTGTACAGCAAGCCTTCCGTCTCTACAGCCAGCTTCGGAAAAATCCCAGAATTACAATCTCCCAACGCTTGGCAATCGGAGGGAGGCGCAATAGCCCGGTAGCGTGGAGCAGGATCGCCGGAGGCAATGCCAACTGTGGAAACGGGTCCAAACGTCGCAGCCACGGACGCTCTCACGGAACCGCCAGCCGGCCGCTGCTCCAGTCCAAGGAAAATGGGTAGTTGCACCGTCTCCCTCGCAGCCGGGTTCGAGTCAACCACTTCATAAACAGCCACTCCCGCGCCCGCAACCAGCGGAACTTCGGATACTCCGTTTAGATCCGTCGTGCCTGTCGTCGGAAACGGCAGCAGGACACCCGCCGCGCCATTCTCATCCGTATTCCTCACACGTACCATCAACAACTGTCCGCCCGCCGAAGCGTCATACCGGCCGCCATGCGCGGCTAGGCCCAAGTCCCCGGCTGCCGTGGGTAGAGTGGCAGAGGAACCGGCCAACGCGTCGGGGACAAAGAGCCTCGCTCCTTCCGGAAAGCCGGAAAACCGTACCAACAGGCGCGTACCTTGGTCCGCTGGAGCAATTTTCCGTAGAAACGCCTCGGAAAAACCCTCGGTAAAGCGCATAGAAGCATAGCGCGTTCCCTGGGCCAAAAGGGTGGCAAAAGAAATCTCGGAGGGCAGAGGAGAAACAGTGCAAATGAAGGCCGATGAATAGGCCCCCAGCAAACCCCGTGTCGTAATCGCCACAGTGAGTGGATGAGTTTCCACGCGAATCGTCAATTGCCCATTCGTCGCAAACCCCAACTGCATCGGTTCCTCGGTCGATAGGGGCGAAGCCACCCGTATATTGGTGATTCGCAAATTGGCCGTCCCCTCCGGCCCGAGCAAGAAATCGATCCCGGTGAAATCAAACTGGTTGTTGCCGCGCAGTTCGGCGCTCGCTCCGGAGGATTGCGGACCGGAACCAACATCCACGGTCAGAACGGCGTCCAAATTACCGGTCGCCGTACTCCGCTTGTTGGTGATGTTTCCGCCGTAAGAGATCACCCGGAGATCGCCCCGTACACGCCCATTCGGAGTTCCGCCCACGCAGTTCAACACGACATCGCCCACCCGCTCCGCCAATCCTTCGTACCGGATCAGGGAAGGTACCGCCGACGCGGCGCAATTGAGCGGCGAAAATGTCTGTGCAAAGGCAAAGACTGGCAGCAGAAAGAAAAACGGCAAAAGGCGCATGGTTCGAGTCCTTTAAGGCGTACCGGTCATCTACAAGATACAATGAGGATGTCGGTTGCTATTTCGTTACGCGTAAAAATCCCATGTCGACCTTATCCGCAGTGAACGTTGTCGAAGAGATTCTAGCCCTGAAAAAGGAGCGGAACGCGGTAATTCTGGCGCATCACTACCAGGAGTCGGAAATTCAGGAGATTGCCGACGCTATCGGAGACAGCCTGGAGCTGGCGCGGAAAGCGAAAGAGTTGGAGTGTGACGTCATAGCCTTTTGCGGCGTCTGGTTCATGGCGGAGACTGCCAAAATCCTGAATCCGTCCCGCACTGTCATCGTTCCCGACCAGGATGCCGGCTGTTCGCTCGTCGATTCCTGTCCTGTGGAAATGGTTCGAGCCTTCAAGCGCAAATATCCGGATCACGTGGTCGTAAGCTACATCAATACGTCCGCCGACGTGAAAGCGGAAAGCGACATTATCTGTACGTCACGGAATGCCGTGCAGATCGTCAACTCTATTCCCGCAGAACAACCTATACTCTTCCTGCCCGATATTAATCTGGGAAATTACGTTAAAAAGCAGACCGGCCGGGCCAACATGCGTATCTGGCAGGGCGCTTGCATCGTTCACACCACGTTTACGGAGCGCCGGCTCCTGGAAGCCATGGCCGCCAACCCGGATGCGTTCGTCGTAGCCCATCCCGAGTGCCCCACTCCCGTTCTCCAGCACGCCGGGTACATCGGCTCCACATCGGCTCTGATTGACTATTGCGTGAAATCGCCGCACCAGTCATTTATCGTGATGACCGAAAGTGGAGTGCAGCATTCGCTCCGCAAGCTCGCCCCCGAAAAAAGCTTCACATTCGTGACCAACGAAAACTGCAACTGTAGTGAGTGTCCCTACATGAAGCGCAACTCGCTGGAAAAATTGCGGGACTGTCTGGCCACACTCTCGCCTGCCGTCGAACTCCCCACCGAAACCATGGACAAGGCGCGCGGCTCCATCGAGCGTATGTTGGCCGTCAAGTAGCCACATGGCTCTGATCGACAGTTTCGATCGCCGGCATGACAATCTGCGGATCAGCGTGACAGATCGCTGCAATATCCGTT